>JADBJL010000035.1 GCA_014874455.1 Thermomicrobiaceae bacterium | reverse complement strand
GCCAGCGACTCCACGCTCGCTCCTCCCATCGCCAGCCCAGCCACGCCGCCCCCGCGTGGCCCCCCAAGTATTCACCAAGCACGCGATACCCGCATAGTCGGGGAAATCACCACACCGGGTCTGACGCGGTCGCTATTCGTCGTAGGCGATGGTTGCACCCAGCGCTCGGAACTTGCCGACGATATCTTCATAGCCCCGGCGCAGGTGGTAAGCGTCGCGGATCCGTGTCTCCCCCTCGGCAACCAGACCAGCCAGGACGAGGCACGCGCCGCTGCGGATGTCCAGCGCTCGCACCTCGGTACCATGGAGTCGCGACGGGCCGTAGATCAGCGCCTCTTGCTTGTCCACGACGTCGATCCGCGCGCCCATCTTGATCAGCTCACCGGCATAGCGCAAGCGATCGTTGAACACCCGCTCGAAGATACGGCTGCGGCCGTGTGCCTGCGTCATCAGCACAGCGAAGGCGGCCTGCAGGTCGGTCGGGAAACCGGGGAACGGCAGCGCCTGGATCTCGGTCGCGACCAGCCGCTCCGGCCCGCGCACCAGCATCGAGTGCTCGCTCCACCAGACTTCGGCTCCCGCCTCGCGTAACTTGTAGGTGAGCGGCAACATGTCTGGCTCGGAGACGTGGTCGAGGATGACTTCCCCACGAGTGATCGCCGCGCCGATGGCGAGCGTGCCGGCCTCCAGCCGATCCGGGAGGATCGATGCCCGGTACCCATGCAGCCGATCAACGCCCTGAACTCGGATCTTCGGCGTGCCGACGCCGCTGATGCGTGCCCCCATATCGGCCAGGATCGAACCGAGGTTCACGATCTCTGGCTCAGCAGCCGCGTTCACGATCACGGTGGAGCCCTGCGCCAGGGTGGCCGCCATCAGGACGTTGTACGTGCCGGTGTTGCTGGGATAGTCCATGTAGATCTCGGCGCCGCGCAAACGGCCAGCGCGCATGTCGTAGCCGTCGGCGCACTCCTCGATCGTCGCGCCCATCTTACGAAACCCGCGCAGGTCGACGTCGACCGGCCGCGTGCCGAGCTGGCACCCGCCGGGCGGTGAGGAGCGCGCACGCCCGAAGCGGGCGAGGAGTGGCCCGGTCACGAGAAAGGACGCCCGCATGCGGGCCACGAGGTGAGCGGGTGCCTCGAACTCGTGGATGTCGGCGGCGCAGATCCGCACCCGGTGGTTGTCCCGGTCGAATTCGACCTCAGCGCCGAGCCAGCGGAGCAACTCGACCATCACCAGCACGTCCTCGAGTACCGGGACATTCTCGAGGACGCACTCCTCTTCGGTCAGGAGCGCGGCCGCCATCGCTGGCAACGCCGCGTTCTTCGCGCCGTCGATGGCCACCCGGCCAGTCAGCCGGTTGCCTCCACGAACCACGATCGTCTGCGCTGCCGTCGTGACGGCCATCGCTGGCTCCTTTCCCGGCCGATCGAGCCCTGCCGGGCCGGCGTTCAGCCGGTGCCCTGCGGTTGTTCGAGCGGCCCGCCGACCGCGCCCAGGCCAGCTCTGGCACGCCGCTTGCGCGCGACGTGCAGCCTGACCAGCGAACGCCGGAACGCCGCCTCGGCGCGTGCCCGGTCGATCTCCGCCGTGCGCTCCTGGAGCCGTGCCTGCGCGCGCTGGCGTGCGGCTTCGGCGCGCGCGATGTCGATCTCCTCGGCCCGCTCCGCCGTGTCGGCCAGCACACGCACGACGTTGTGGGCCACCTCGATGAAGCCGCCGAAGACCGCGAGGGACTGCTCGTCGTTCCCCTTGCGGATCCGCATCTCACCCATCGAAAGGAGCGAGATGAGCGGCGCGTGCCGCGGCAGGATGCCGATCGCGCCTTCGGCACCCGGCACCACGACCATGTCGACGTCGTCGGCCTCGTACACCACGCGCTCGCCGGTGATCACTTCGACCTTCAACTTCGCCATGCGCCCAACTCCGGACGGCGTCAAGCCTGCCGGGCCATCTCCTCGGCGCGCTCGACCGCCTCGTCGATCGTTCCCACCATGTAGAACGCCTGCTCGGGCAGCGAGTCGTGCTTGCCCTCCAGGATCTCCTTGAAGCCGCGCACGGTCTCGTGCCGCGGCACGTAGCGCCCTGGCCGGCCGGTGAACGCCTCGGCGACGAACATCGGCTGGGAGAGGAAGCGCTGGATCTTGCGCGCCCGCGCCACCGTCAGCTTGTCTTCCTCGCTCAGCTCCTCCACACCGAGGATGGCGATGATGTCCTGCAGGTCACGGTAGCGCTGGAGCACGCGCTGCACCTCGCGCGCGACCTCGTAGTGCTCCTGTCCGACGATGTTCGGATCCAGGATGCGCGACGTCGAGGCCAGTGGATCGACGGCTGGGTACAGCCCCTGCTCGGCGATCGAGCGCTCCAGTGCGATGGTCGCGTCGAGGTGCGCGAACGTGGTCGCCGGTGCGGGGTCGGTATAGTCGTCGGCCGGCACGTAGATGGCCTGCACTGAGGTGATCGAGCCGCGCTTGGTCGAGGTGATCCGCTCCTGGAGCTGGCCCATGTCAGTGCCGAGCGTGGGCTGGTAGCCCACCGCGCTCGGCATCCGGCCCAGCAGCACCGACACCTCGGAGCCGGCCTGCACGAAGCGGAAAATGTTGTCGATGAAGAGCAGGACGTCGCGACCCTCGTCGCGGAAGTACTCGGCCATCGTCAGGCCGGTCAGGCCGACGCGGAGCCGGGCACCTGGTGGCTCGTTCATCTGCCCGAACACGAGCACGGTCTTATCGATGACGCCCGACTCGTGCATCTCGCCCCAGAGCTGGGTTCCCTCGCGCGTGCGCTCGCCGACGCCGCAGAAGACCGAATAGCCACCGTGCTCGGCCGCGATGTTGCGGATCAGCTCCATAATGATGACCGTCTTACCGACGCCAGCGCCGCCGAACACGCCGGTCTTCCCGCCCTTGGTGAAGGGAGCGACCAGGTCGATGACCTTCAAGCCGGTCTCGAAGACCTCGACCTGCGTCGACTGCTCCTCGAAGGACGGCGCGGGGCGGTGGATCGGGTAGCGCAGGGCGTCTTCGGGAACCGGCCCCTGCTCGTCGATCGGCTGGCCGACGACGTTGAAGATGCGACCCAGCGTCGGCGGCCCTACCGGAACCTTGATTGGTTCGCCCGTATCGATCACCGGCATCCCCCGGCGCAAGCCGTCCGTCGTCGACATCGCCACCGCGCGTACCCAGTCGTTCCCGAGATGCTGCTGCACTTCGAGGACGAGCGGCTCCTGCCCTTCACGCTCGACGAGCAACGCGTTGTAGATCTCGGGGAGCTGGTCGGGCGGGAACTCCACGTCCACCACCACGCCCTGGATCTGCACGATCTTACCGGTTGCCACTGCGACTGCCATCGGTGCGTTGCCTCTCCCAACTGTCACGAATTCTCGCCGTAGCTCGACCTCAGGCCTGAACCGAGCCCAATGCGTTGGCGCCCGCGGCGATCTCGCTGACCTCGCGCGTGATCTGCGCCTGTCGCGCCTTGTTGTAGGTCAACGTCAGTTCACTGACCAGGTCGAGGGCGTTCTGAGTCGCATTGCGCATGGCCACCATGCGGGCACTGTGCTCACTCGCGACCGCTTCGAGGAGCGTGCGGTAGAGCTGGACTTCGATGAAGCGGGGCAAGAGCGCCTGAAGCACGGCCACCGGGCTCGGTTCGAAGATGTAATCGGCAATCTCTCCCACTCCCTCAGGCGGCTCGACCGGCAAGAGCTGCAGCACCCGTGGCTCTTGCCGCAACGTGTTGATGAAGTGGGTATAGATCACGAAGACCGCATCGACCTTCCCGCTGATGAAGTCGGCGCTGGCGATCTCCGCGATCGGGCGGATCGCCTCGATTGAGGGGCGATCGGAAATCCTCGTGAACTCGGCCACCATCGGCCAGCCGTAACGCACAAGCCAGTCCCGCCCCTTGCGCCCGACTGCCACGATGTCGAAGTTCTCGAGAGGCTCAGGGCGCTCGTGGGTCATGAACTCGACCGCCCGCCGGATCAGGTTCGTGTTGAGGGCGCCAGCGAGGCCACGATCGGAGGTGATCATGATGACCTGCACGCGGCGGATCGGCCGCTTCGCCAGGAGCGGAAAGTTCCGGATCTCCTCGGCCGGGCTGGTCATCGCCGCCAGGTCGCCGATCATCAAGCGGATACGGTCGGCGTACGGCCGAGCCGCGACCACCTGCTGCTGAGCGCGGCGCATCTTCGAGGCGGCGACCATCTCCATTGCCCGCGTAATCTGCGCGGTGTTGCGGATACTCCGGATGCGCCGCCGGATCTCACGCGGTGTGACTGCCTGAGGCACAGCTCACGCACTCCTCGATCTCGGAACGCTTACACCAGCACGCGCTCCCGTGGCGGTGTCCAGATCGCCCGCTTGAACTCCTGCACGACCGAACGCATCTGCTCGATCAAGTCGTCCTTGAGCTCCCGCTCCTGGGCGATTCGGCGCAGGATCTCCGGATGGCTGGTGCGCAGGTAGTCGAGGTATTGCCGCTCGAACTCGCGCACGTGCTCGACCAGCACATCGTCGAGTTGGCCGCTGGTCGCCACCCAGATAATCGCCACCTGCTCCTCCACCGGCATCGGCTGGTACTGCGGCTGCTTGAGCACCTCGGTCAGCCGAAGCCCGCGGTCGATCTGCCGCTTGGTGGCGGGATCGAGATCGGAGCCGAACTGGGCGAACGCGGCCAGCTCGCGGAACTGCGCCAGCTCCAGGCGCAGGCGGCCAGCTACCTGGCGCATGGCGCGGATCTGCGCCGCGCCACCGACCCGGGACACCGACAGGCCGACGTTGATCGCCGGCCGGATACCGGCGTAGAAGAGGTCGGGCTCGAGATAGATCTGGCCGTCGGTGATCGAGATGACGTTCGTCGGGATGTACGCTGAGACGTCGTTGGCCTGCGTCTCGACGATCGGGAGCGCGGTGAGGCTACCGCCACCGAGGTCGTCGCGCAGCCGGGCCGCCCGCTCCAACAACCGCGAGTGCAGGTAGAAGATATCACCCGGGTAAGCCTCGCGACCGGGTGGGCGCCGCATCAGCAGGGAGACCTGGCGGTACGCCCAGGCGTGCTTGCTCAGGTCGTCGTAGACGATCAGCGCGTCGCCGCCGCTCTCCATGATCTCTTCGCCCATGGCACAGCCAGCGTACGGCGCGATGTACTGCAGGGGCGCCGGGTCGGATGCCGTCGCCGCCACCACGATGGTGTGATCCATGGCCCCTTCGCGCTCGAGTACAGCCACCGTCTGGGCGACCTGAGCACGCTTCTGGCCGATGGCGACGTAGATGCAGATGACCCCGGTGCCCTTCTGGTTGATGATGGTGTCGAGCGCGATCGCGGTCTTGCCCGTCTGCCGGTCTCCGATGATCAGCTCGCGCTGCCCGCGGCCGATCGGGATCATGCTGTCGATCGCCTTTAGGCCGGTCTGCAAAGCGGTGTCGACGTTCTGGCGCTTCACCACCCCGGGCGCGATCCGCTCGATCGGGCGATAGCGGTCGGTCTGGATCGGCCCCTTGCCGTCGATCGGCTCGCCGAGCGCGTTGACCACACGCCCGACGAGCGCCGGACCGACCGGCACGGAGGCGATGCGGCCTGTGGCCCGCACCTCGTCGCCCTCCTCGATGCCCGTGTAGTCGCCCATGATAATGATGCCGACCGAATCTTCGAGCAGGTTGAACGCGATCCCCATGACGCCGTTCTCGAACTCGACCAGTTCGCTCGACATCACGTCGCGGAGACCGTGCACGGTCGCGATCCCATCGCCGACCTGGACGACGTGGCCGACGTTGGTCACGACCATGCGCGCGCCGTACTGTTCGATCTGCTGCTTGAGGATCTCGGTGATCTCAGTCGGTCGGACGGACATGCTTCCTCCTGCTTGTCGTTCCGATGCCTGGCAGCACTTCCTGCTTAAGCGGCTACAGACCCGGTGAGCTGGCGACGCAATGCCTGGAGCTGGGTACGGACGCTGGCATCGACAACGTCGTCTCCCATACGAATGATAATCCCCCCGATCACCTCGGGATCGACCCGTACCTTCAACTGTACTGCACGCCCGAGCGCGTGCTGGAGGCGTTCTCGCAGGTGCTCGATCTCGTCGGGAGCCAGTTCGACGGCTGTGATCGCTTCGACCCGTGCCACACCGCGCTCCTGGAGCACGAGCTCGCTGAACGCTTCGACCACGTCAGGGATCTGACGAAAGCGACCACGCTCCAGCAGCAAGGTGAGCAAGTTCCGGATATATCGTTCCTCGCCCTCACCAGGAACTAATTCGGTCAAAACACGCACCTTCGCCTCGAAGGGAATGGCTGGGTTCTCAAAGAATTCGGCCAGAGCTTCGTCCTCCAGTGCCGCGCGACAGGTCTGGAGCGCTTGCTCCCACTGCTCCAGCGCCTGGTGCTCTTTGGCGATCTCAAACGCAGCCTGAGCGTAGCGCTTCGCGACGCCAGCGACTACCATGCTCGTCAATCCCTCACCGGCTACGACGTCTTCGGCAAGCGACCGTCTCCGACCTCGGCGAGCGTCTCTTCGATCAGCGCCAGATGGCGTGTGCGATCCAGCTCCTGGCGGATAATCTTCGTCGCCGCAGTGATCGCCAGGTCGGCGACATCACGCCGCAGCTCGTCCCACGCCCGCTGGCGCTCGGTCTCGATCGCCTCACGGGCCTGCGCGATGATCTGCTCTGCCTGAACCTGCGCCTGCTCACGGGCGCGCGCGAGGAACTGATCGGCGCTCTCGCGCGCGCTGGCGAGGATCTTCTGTGCCTCGCGGCGCGCTTCGGCGATAATCTCCTCGTTCCGCGCCTGCGTCTCCGCGAGCTCGCGCTTCATCCGCTCGGCAGCCTCGATACCCTCGCGGATGCGTTCCTGGCGCTGGTCGATCATCCGGGTGATCGGGCCGAGCGCGAGTTTCCAGAAGATCGCGACGAACACGATGAACGCGATGAGCTGGATAACGAGGTTAGTCCAGGTGACTCCCAGCGCGCCCATTGCTGCTCCCTTACTGCCGTCTGCGCCTCACGGTTGCTGTGCGGCGTCGAGTCGGTAACCGTCTGGCCGGTCGCACCCGAGCTGATCCGGAGCGGCACCGTCACCACTAGCATAACCTGACCCGGTAAGATCGGCAGCGCCCCTCCTCGCTGGTGGGCGCTGCCGGACGCCGGGTCGCGTGCTCCCCGCCGCTTGGTCGACGCGAGAGCGCAGCGAGCTCCTCCTACAGGACGAACGCGATGATCAGTGCCACGACGAAGGCGTAGATCGCGACCGCCTCGGCCAGAGCGGCACCGATGATCATCGTCAGCCGGACGGCCCCCTCCGCCTCCGGATTGCGCCCGATGGCGTCCATCGCGCCGCGCACCGCGAGCCCGATGCCGATGCCCGGGCCCAGGGCTCCGAGGCCGATCGCCAGCGCCGCCGCCATCGGGACGACGACTTGGGGCTCCGCAACATTGGCGAACACGCTTCGCTCCTCCCTTCGCCGGACGCTTCGCTCGCCCGAACCTATCCCACAACCGACTCCAGCCGCTGCCCAGCAGGGCAACGATCCTCTCCCTCGGCTCTGTCCTCAATCTCCTGACGACGCTGGTAAGGCGGTACCGGCTCGCTCGTGCCCATGTCGCTCGCCATGGTCCTCGTGGCTCTCGGCGGCCGCGAGCGTAATGTAGATCAACGTCAGGAGCGAGAAGACCAGTGCCTGGATGAAGCCGAAGAGCACCTCCAGGTACAGGAACACCACCGGGATGAGCAACCCGATCACCGAGATCTTGATCGCGTTGGCGATCCCGTACATCACGGTCAGCAGCGCCTCGCCTGCGAAGATGTTGCCGAAGAGTCGGAAGGCCAGCGAGACGATCCGGGAGAACTCGCTGATGACCTCGATCGGGAACAGAAACGGTGGGTTCGCCATGTGCTTGAGCCGGCCCCACACGCCGTGCGCCCGGAAGCCGAGAAACTGGAACGTCGCATAACTCAACAGGGCCATCGCCAGGGTCATGTTCAGGTCAGCGCTCGGCGAGCGGAAGAGGGGCACCAGCACCCGGTGCACCTGAGCCGCACTCTCGCCGCTCGCGCCCGCGGCGGCCGCCAGCTTCGCGCTCTCGACCGCCTCTTCATGCCAGACGCCGACGGTGCCGATCCCCGGCAACAGCCCCGAGTAGTTGGACACGATGATGAAGATGAACAGCCCGCCGATCAACGGAAAGATCCGCCGCCCGAACCGCTTGCCGGCCGTGCTCTCGACCAAGTTGAGCACGAACTCGACCACGATCTCCACGACCGACTGCAACCGGCCTGGAACCAGCGTCGCTGAGCGCGCGATCAACGTGCCAGCGACGACCAGAAATCCCATAACCAGGAGCATGGTGATGAAGGAGTTGGTGATATTGAAGACGATCCCGGTACCGGGGATTTCCAGGCGCCAGAGCGTTTCCGGGGCGACGGCGATGTGAAGCTCCACGGGCGCTCCTACTCGCTATAGACCACTCGCTCGACTCAACGCAGCTCTCAGTCTTGCCGGGAGGCCGGCCGGCGGCGCTTGAGCCGACCCTTCTCCGGCTGGTTGATTACTGCGAGCTCGTACAGCAGGTACCCGGCTGAGGCTAGCCCCAGCGCCAGGCCGACCAGCGTCAAGGCCGGCTGGGTACCCAGCCACTGGTCGAGCAGCACACCCCCACCAATACACAGGATGAGACTGGTCACGACCGAACACCCGAGACCGGTTGCGGCCCCAACGGTCTGCCAGTCCCGTCGCGTGCCGAGTGGGCGCTTACTCGACCCACTCACGATTGCGCATCCTATCACAAACTAGCAGGCGGCGCAACGAGTGCTCCCGAACCCGCAGCTAATCGCGGGCGGGCTCGGCCAGCGCCAGCGCGCTCAACGGCAAGGGTCGCTGGTCGCCCTCGCGCAGCACGTCCTTCGCGACCCCGATGAATCCCTGGAACAGCGGGTGCGGCCGGTTCGGGCGCGACTTGAACTCCGGGTGGAACTGCACACCGATGAACCAGGGGTGGTCGCGCAGCTCCATGATCTCCACGTATCGGCCATCCGGCGACTGGCCGCTGACCAGGAAGCCGGCGGCCTCGAACCGCTCGCGGTAGGCGTTGTTCACCTCCCACCGGTGCCGGTGCCGCTCGTAGACCAATGGTGTACCGTACGCCGCCGCTGCCCGCGTGCCAGGAACGAGAGCGCAGGGGTAACGCCCGAGCCGCATCGTGCCGCCCATCTCGACACCTCGCTGGTCGGGCATCAGGTCGATGACCGGGTGGGGGCTCTCCGGGTCGATCTCGGTGCTGTTGGCGCCGGTGAGCCCGAGCACGTTGCGGGCGAACTCGATCACCGCCATGTGCAGCCCGTAACAGAGTCCGAGGTACGGGATCTCGCGCTCGCGCGCGTACTGCGCCGCCAGGATCTTGCCCTCGACGCCACGTGGCCCGAACCCGCCAGGGACGACGATGCCCGAGACCTGGCGGAGCGCTTCCTCGAGCTCGCGCCGGGTCACCGTCGCCGAGTTGACCCACTGGATCTCGACCTGCACGCCGTGAGCCAATCCGGCATGGGCCAAAGCCTCGCTCACACTGAGGTAGGCATCGTGCAACTCGACATACTTGCCGACCAGCGCGATCCGCACCCGGCGACGCGGCTCCTTCAGCCGCGCGACGAGGTAGCGCCATTCCTCGAGGTCTGGCTGGCTATCGGGCCACTTGAAGTGCCCGGTGATGTAGCGGCCCAACCCCGCCTCCTCGAGAATCAACGGCACCTCGTAGATCGTCTCCGCCGTCGGCAAAAGGATCACCGCATCTTCGTCGACATCGCCGAAGAGCGCCACCTTGGCTCGCACGTCGTTCCCCACCGGATGGTCAGTGCGGCAGACGATGACGTCCGGCTGGATGCCGATCGCCCGCAACTCCTTGACGCTGTGCTGGGTCGGTTTGGTCTTCACCTCACCGGTGCTCCGGATATAGGGCAACAGCGTCACGTGGATATAGAGGACGTTCCGCCGCCCCTCCTCGCGCCGCATCTGCCGGATCGCCTCCAGGAAGGGCTGGCCCTCGATGTCGCCGACAGTGCCGCCCACCTCCACGACGACGACGTCCGGCTGGTGTTGCTGTGCCACCAGCCGGATACGCTCCTTGATCTCGTTGGTGACATGGGGGATGACCTGGACAGTACCCCCGAGATAATCGCCTCGCCGCTCTTTGGCGAGGACGGTCGAGTAGACCTGGCCAGCCGTGACGTTGGAGGCGCGGCTCAGGTTCTCGTCGGTAAACCGCTCGTAGTGGCCCAAATCGAGGTCAGTCTCGGCTCCGTCCTCGGTCACGAAGACCTCGCCGTGCTGGTACGGCGACATCGTACCCGGGTCGACATTGAGGTACGGATCCAGCTTCATCAAGGCGACGCGCATCCCGCGGCTCTTGAGCAGCCGGCCGATGGCGGCGGTAGCGATCCCCTTCCCCACGGACGATACCACGCCGCCAGTGACAAAAATGTATTTCGGCATACCCCACTCCTCCCGGTCGATCCCCCGTCCGCGCCTCACGAGCCGGGCGTCAGCACGACCACGCTCGTCGTCTCCCCCAAATCAGCTTTTCTGATCGACAGCGCATCTTGCGGCGTGACATCGAGCACGCCCATCTGGCGCAAGAAGCGCTCAAGCGGCTCACGCTCGTGGTCGCCACGCTCCGTGCGGTACTGGAGCGGGATGACGACGCTCGGCTCCACCTGGCCGATGATCTCGACCGCGCGCTCGGCATTGATCGTCGGGCCACCGCCCACGGGGATCAGCAGGATATCCACCGTGCTGAGCTGCTCGGCCTGCTCGTCCGTGAGCACGTGGCCGATGTCTCCTAAATGGCAGATGACGAGATCCTCGAACTCGAGCAGGTAGGTCGTGTTCTTGCCCAGGCGCCGGCCGCCCTCGTCGTCGTGGAACGTGCGGATCCCGGTAATGAACGTGTCTTTGATCTCGTACTCGCCCGGCCCGGTAATCGCGCGGAACCCTGGCCGCACCAGATCCAGTGCGCTGTGGCCAGGGTGGGGATGACTCACGGTGACGATGTCCGCCCGCTGGCGGCCCATCGTGTAGCCGGTACTCGGCGGTAC
This sequence comes from Thermomicrobiaceae bacterium, assembly GCA_014874455.1. Classification (GTDB taxonomy): domain Bacteria; phylum Chloroflexota; class Chloroflexia; order Thermomicrobiales; family Thermomicrobiaceae; genus Thermalbibacter. The sequence goes on along the minus strand of JADBJL010000035.1, from coordinate 3,773 downwards.
CGGATCCATGAGCACGGTGACATCGCGGCCTCGCACTCGCACGCACGCGTGGCCGAACCACTTGATCTCCGCCATCGCCCCGGATCCTCTTCAGCGATTGGCTTGTCGCCTGTCAGATGGGCGTCGGGAAGCGAGGTCTTCCAGCGGCCTGCCTGAGTATACCCCTGTCCGTTCACCCGTGCAAGCGTTCTAGTGACCGGTCACCACTCGTCCTCGGGCACCGGTGCCTGCTCCAACGCCCCTTCACCGTGACCGAGCGTGTCCAGGACGCGCCGGATGACCGGCCAGTCGAACCCGCGACGCTGGAGCGCCCCCGCCAGGCGGCGACGCCGGGTGACCGGATCCAGCCCGGCCAGGCGAGCGAGGTGCTTCGCCGCCACCGCTCGCGCGGCCGCCTCCTCGTCGAGCTCGGCTGCCTCCACCGCCTGGCTCACGGTCTCCGGGTCGATCCCCTTCGACCTGAGCTCGAACTCCAGCAGCCGACGACCGCGCGGCCCGGTGGCCTGGCGGTGTTCCACCCACAGGCGCGCGAACTCGGCGTCGTCGAGATAGCCCCAGCCGCGCAGCCGCTCGACCGCCGCCTCGATGGCCGGCTGGCCAAAGCCCTTGCGCCGCAGCCGGTCACGGAGCTCGCGCTCCGACCTCGGCCGCGCCGCCAGTAGCCGCAGGCTGGCCTCCACCGCTCGCTCCCCCTCATCCGCGGATCGCAACGCCTCGAGGTCGCGCTCGCTCAACGTCTGGCCGACGTGCAGGCCGCGCTGCACCGCCAGCGCCCGGCTGAGGCTGAACGCGAACGCTCCATCGATGTAGACCGAGACCCGCTCCGGGTCTCGCGCCTGCTCTTCCAGCGCAGTGATGGTGCTGCCCGGCGACATCCTCGCCTCGCTCCGTCTCCACCAAAGTATGCACCGCCGCTGTCCGGGCTGGCATAGTTAACTCCGGTCGGGAGGAGGCCAGCACCTGATGACACTGGTGGTGACGGAGCGCAGGCCACGGTCGCGAGCTCTCGCCCGCTGGGTCACCGTCCCGCTGCTGCTCGGCGGCATCGCGGGGACGCTCGCGCTCGCCACGGTCGCGGTCGCGATCTACCACGATGCCCGCACCGACGAGCGCGCTCCCGCCGACGGGATCCTGGTGCTCGGCGCGGCTCAGATCAACGGCCGCCCCACCAGAGCCTTTCGTGCCCGGCTCGACCACGCGCTCGAGCTTTACCGCCAGGGCCACGCGCCGGTTGTCGTCCTCGTCGGTGGCACCGCCGACCCGCGGGAACCGACCGAGGCCGAAGTCGGCGCGGCGTACCTCGCCGAGCGCGGGGTACAGCGCTCGGCGCTGATCGTGGTGCCGGAGGGCCGCAACACCTGGCACAGCCTGGAGGCCGCCCGGCCGGCCATGGAGCATGCCGGGCTCCACCGGCTCCTCGTCGTCAGCGACGGCTTTCACCTGTTCCGCGCCAAGCGGATGCTCGACGACCTGGGCTTCCAGGCGCTGGGCTCGCCAGCGCCGGGCAGTCCGATCCGGCCGGGCAGCGCGCTCGAGTTTACCTATATTCTTCGCGAGCTCGTGGCCTACCTGGCTTACCTGGCCGGTCTGCGCTGACTCGCCAGGTCTTCCAGGAACCGAGCCACCAGCGCGAGCCCCTCGGCGAAGTGGCCAGGCTCTGCCCCCAGCCCGATCCGCAGGTGCCGCTCCAGGCCGAAGGCCGAGCCAGGCGCCAGCATCACGCTGGCCTCGGCCGCCAGGCGATCCGCCAGCTCGCGTGACGGCACGTCCAGGTGGTACCGGAGCAGCCCGAGCAGTCCGCCGCGCGGCGGCACCCAGTCGACCAACCCCTCACGCTCCTGGATCCAGCGCTCGAGGGCAGCCAGGTTTCGCGCCGCGATGGCCCGTGCCCGGTCGATCAGCCGATCCCGGTGGCGGAGCGCGACGACCGCCAGGACGTCGTTGAGCTTCCCCGGGCTCAGCGTGAGGTAGTCCCGCAGGCCCCAGCAGGCCGCCGCCACCTCAGCGGGGGCGACCAGCCAGCCGATCCGCAGCCCTGGCAGCCCGAACGGCTTCGAGAGCGTACCGACGCTGATCGCGCGCGGCCCCAGGTCGCGCGCCGGCCCCGCCAGCGGCTCGCGGCCCGGCAACTCCAGCCAGCGGTATGCCTCGTCGCTCAGCAGCCAGGCGCCGGCCTGCTCCGCGATCCGGTAGACTCGCTCCAGTTCAGCCTGGCTCAGCGTCGCGCCGGTCGGGTTGTGAGGTGTGTTGACGACGAGCATCCGGGTGCGCAGCGTGACCAGTCGCTCCAGCTCGTCGAGGTCGTAGCGGAAGTGGTTCTCAGGGCGGAGCTGCCAGAAGGTGACCTCCGCGCCGATCGCCCGGGGCACGCTGTGGAGCTGCTGGTAAGCGGGGGCGACGGCGACCACATGGTCGCCAGGCCGGAGCAGCACGTGGAAGAGCAGGAAGTTCGCCTCGATCGCGCCGGTGGTCACCAGCACCTCGTCCGGCTCGGCATCGCGGTAGAGGCCGGCGATGAGCCCGCGCAGCTCGGCGGTGCCGCGCGCCTCGCTGTAGCCCAGCCGGGTGGCCAGCAGTGCCTGGAGGCTCGCCTGCGGATCCGGCTCCAGGGCGAGCAACTCGTTGACCGACAGCGGCTGGATTCCGCTCTCGGCCAGGTCGTAGCGCACTCGGGTCTCCCAGGTCGTCATCCAGCGCTCGAGCGCGAACGGCTCGATCGGCATCTCGACCTCCATTGCGCTGCTGGCCCAGCCCGGCCGGCTGACCGGTGCTCGACTCCAGCGCCGCTCGACGACACGATGCGGCCCCGGGCCGAGCACAGAGCCCGGGGCCTTCGCGCCGGTCACTCGACCACGAGGTTCACCAGCCGGCCCGGCACGTAGACGGCCCGCCGGATCGTCCGTCGATCCAGGTACGGCCGCACCCGCTCGCTCGACCGGGCCAGCTCGATAGCAGCCTCTTCGCTGATACCGGCGGGCACCACGATCCGGTCGCGCACGCGGCCGTTGACCTGCACCACCAGCTCGACCATCTCCTCCGCGGCCAGCTCGGGGTCGAAGGCCGGCCAGGCCTGCTGGTGCACGCTGTACGGCTTGCCCAGCCGCTCCCACAGTTCCTCGGCGAGGTGCGGCGCGCCCGGGGCCAGCAGCAGCACCAGCGTCTCGATCGCTTCTCGCCAGGCGGGCGTGCGTGCCGTGTCGGAGTCCTTCAGCCGGTACAGCTCGTTGACGAACTCCATCATCCGCGCGATAGCCGTATTGAAGCCGAAGTGCTCGAAGTCCTCGGTCACCGCCCGGATGGTACGGTGCATGGCCCGGCGCAGCCGCGCCGCCTCCTCGTCGTCCGGCCGATCCGGCGCCACGTCCGCGGTCTCGGTGACGACTGTCCACACCCGGTTCAAGAAGCGCTGGACGCCGGTCACGCCGCGCGAGCTCCAGGGCCCGCCCTGCTCCCAGGGGCCGACGAACATCAGGTACAGCCGCACCGTATCGGCACCCATCTGCGCGACCAGCTCGTCCGGGTCGACGACGTTCCCGCGGCTCTTGGACATCTTTTCCCCGTCCTCGCCCAGGATCACGCCGTGGTTGAACAGCCGGGCGAACGGCTCGCGGTGATTCACCAGGCCCAGGTCGGCCAGCGCCTTCGTCCAGAAGCGCGAGTAGAGCAGGTGCAGGATCGCGTGCTCGATCCCACCGGTGTACTGATCGACCGGCGTCCAGTACTCCACCTTCGCGCGGTCGAACGGCTGCTCCTGGTCGTGCGGGCTCAGGTAG
>JADBJL010000040.1 GCA_014874455.1 Thermomicrobiaceae bacterium | reverse complement strand
GCCGAACGTCGTGTCGGGGCTGGTACCCTGCTCTCGTGTTTCCGGCGCCGGAATACGCCTCGGTGGATGATCGATCATCTGTTCTAGCGTAGACGTGCACGTGCCCGCCTGTCAATGGGCACAGTGCACAAATTTGGAACGCGTGTTCGTCTTGCCGGCGGGTACACACACCCGTCGCTGCCGTGCACGGAGGCGGATCGGTGAGGTGGTGTACGCCGCCAGGCTACGGCAGGGTCTTGAGATAGGCCAAGAGGTCGTTCAGTTGCTGCTCAGTCATCTGCCAGCGGGGCATCGGCCAGGCGAGCGGCTGCCCTTCGGCGTCGATCCCCTGCGTAATGGCGCGCTTGATCAGCTCGTCCGTGTAGGTGTGGCCGCGCGAGCCATCCGGCTCCACCATCCCGGCAGGGTCGGTCAGGTTGCGGTAGCGGATATCGGGGCTGACGAACATCGGCGTACGCAGGCCGCGGCCATTGAGCCCGTGACAATCGGCGCAGGCCATGTGCATCATCATGCCCCCGCTGGCGGGGATGGGGATGCCGGTGTCGGGATCCGTGCTGGTCTGGAAGATCCATCGCCCGCGGTCCTCAGCGCTCCCACCGCGGGAGCGCACCGCTGGCGCGATCGTCCCGACCAGGAGTAGCCCGGCGAGGCCGGTACCGAGCAGCACCAACGCCAGGATGAGCAGACGAGTCGAGCGCCTCATGGCTGGACTTGCGCTTCGAGGTCACGCCGCATCTGCTCGTACTGCTCGCGGGTGATCTCGCCTCGGGCGTAGCGCTCCTGCAGGATCTCGAGCGCTCGCGAGCGCCCGGTGACGCTGGGGCCGGCCGCGAGCTGGCGCACGATCCAGGCCACTAGCAGCACGATCCCGATGATGAACAACACCCAGAAGACCATCATCACGAGTCCCCACCAGCCGAAGCCAGGCCCCCAGCCGCCCATCATCCCGCCACCCATCATCGGCCACCAACCTCCCATCATCCCCATGCCCATCATGGGCGAGAGCAGAAGCACGCCGAGCACGACTGCGATCGCGACCACGACCCAGAGCCCGCCGTCCCGCATCGAATCCCTCCTGGAGAACGCTACCCCGGCTACGCGCCAGTATAGGATACGCTCTGGACAAACTCCAGTGCCACATCATTCGGAATAACTCAAGACGAGGGGGCGTCGCGCGTTCACTTCTGGCAGGCAGCCGGCCGGCGTGCGACCATTAGGCCGTGTGAACCGATCGGCACGCCAGGTTTGCCGGGAGCGCCGATCGCCCAGGGAAGGAGCTTTGACCGTGAGCACGCGCCCATGGCAGAACGATGACGAGCTGTTCGTCATTATCCGAGCCGAGCTGTTCACCGCTGTGGTCGGGGATATCCTCGATCTGATGGGCTTCACGCACCAGTTCCTGCCGCCGGCGATCCGCCCGCTGCACCCGGACATGACCGTCGTAGGGCGCGCCATGCCAGTTCTGGAGGCCGATGTCTTCGCGGGCGAGAGCGAAGGAGCCGGCCCGCTCTCGGCGAAGACCTTCGGGCTGATGCTCGAGGCGCTCGACGATTTGCAGCCCGGTGAGGTGTACCTGGCGACCGGGGGCTCGCCGCGCTATGCCCTCTGGGGGGAGCTCATGTCGACTCGTGCACAGCGTCTGGGTTGTGCCGGTGCCGTTCTCGACGGCTACACCCGAGATACGCGCGGCATCCTGCGTCTCGGGTTTCCAGTCTTCTGCTACGGCTCGTACGCGCAGGATCAGCGCGTGCGGGGGAAGGTCATCGACTTCCGTGTCCCGGTCGAGGTCGGCGGAGTGCGGGTGGAGCCCGGCGACCTCATCCTCGGCGACGTCGATGGGGTGCTGGTCGTGCCGCGCGCTGCCGAGGAGGAGGCGATCCGCCGGGCGCTGGAGAAGGTGCGCACGGAGAACCTGGTGCGCAAGGCGATCGAGGAGGGAATGAGCGCGAGCGAGGCCTTTCGCACCTTTGGGGTGATGTGAGCACTTGCGAACCAGGAGGGGCGATGAGCGAGGAGAGGCAACCACTCGACCCGACCCGCCGGTTACTCCGGGTCTTCGGTGTCACGGTAACCAACTACGAGGAACGTACGGCGCAGCTCCTGGAGCGCGCCGCTGAGCCGGGCGTCGACATCGAGGAACTGGCGGACATCGTCGCCCGAGCGCTGGAACTCACGGTCGACCTCGACCAGCGGCTGCGCGATATCACCGTGCATGTGTTGGAACAACAGATGGAGACGCTGTCCCGCTTGCAAGAGATCATCGCCGGGCGCCGAGCAGGCGAGAGTTGATCCCGAGCGCGCATCGTGCCGGAGCCTGCAAGGCGGGCTGTCCCGGGCGCGGCGACGGCGATTGACGGCGTACTGTCCCGTGTGTAGGCTTGACGTGGAACGTGCACGTGCCGGGTGCGACAAGCGCGAGAGTGACAGCGTGCGCGGGTTCGAGCGAGATCGCTTCGAGATGTATTACTCGGATCGCCCGGATCGCGAGCCGAACTTCAGCCACATGGTCACCGGTGGAGTAGTAGGCTCGTAGCCGGGCGGGCGTTGACGTCCAGCGGCAGGCAGCGGGCGCCCGTCCTCAGGAAACGAGGACGGTCTTTTGTTGTTTCGGGACAGGCATCACCGGCCCGCGTCGTGGAGGAGTGGCGATGAGCCAGAGAGCGCGACCGCAAGAACTCACACCGACGTACCAGCCCCGCGACGTCGAGTCCCGCTGGTACGAGTGGTGGGAATCGCAGGGGTACTTCACACCCCGGATCGACTATAGCCAGAAACCGTTCGTGATCATCATGCCGCCGCCCAACGTGACCGGCGAGCTGCACATGGGCCACGCGCTGTTCGTCGCCGTGGAAGACCTGCTCATTCGCTGGCGGCGCATGCAGGGCTACCCCACGCTGTGGCTGCCGGGAGCCGACCACGCGGGCATCGCTGGCCAGTGGGTGGTCGAGCGCGAGCTCCTGGCCGAGGGGCTGACGCGGCATGATCTGGGGCGCGAGAAGTTCCTGGAGCGGGTGTGGGACTGGATGAACCGCTACCGCGGCCGCATCCGGGAGCAGCTTCGCATCCTGGGTGCCTCCTGCGACTGGACGCGGTTTCGCTTCACGATGGATCCCGGCCCCTCCCGCGCCGTCCGTACCGCCTTCAAACGGCTCTACGACAAGGGGCTGATCTACCGCGGCGAGCGGTTGATCAACTGGTGCCCGCGCTGCATGACCGCGCTCTCCGACCTCGAGGTCGATCACGAGGAGGTCGACTCGAAGCTCTGGTTCATCCGCTACCCCATCGAGGGTTCGGATCGCTCCATCGAAGTCGCGACGACGCGACCGGAGACGATGCTGGGTGACACCGGGATTGCCGTCCATCCCGACGACCCGCGCTACCGCGATCTGGTCGGTAAGACGGCGATCCTGCCGATCCTCGGCCGCCGGTTGGCGATCGTGGCCGACGCGGCAGTGGATCCTGAGTTCGGCACTGGGGCAGTCAAGGTCACCCCGGCCCACGACTTCAACGACTTCGAGATCGCCCAGCGCCACGGCTTGCCGGCCGTCAACATCCTCAACCCGGACGGGACGCTCAACGACAACGCCGGCCCCTACGCGGGCATGCCCAACACCGAGGCGCGCTGGAGAATCGTCGAGCAGCTCGACCGCGAGGGCTATCTGGTGCGCGTCGAGGACTACCGGCACTCGGTGGGCCGGTGCCAGCGTTGTGGCACGGTCGTCGAGCCGATGATCAGCAAGCAGTGGTTCGTCAAGATGGAGCCGCTGGCCCGGCCGGCCATCGAGGTGGCCAGGAACGGCACCGTCCGTTTCGTGCCGGAGCGGTTCACCTCGGTGTACCTCCACTGGCTCGAGAACGTCCGTGACTGGTGCATCTCGCGGCAGCTCTGGTGGGGCCACCGGATCCCGGTCTGGTACTGCGGCGACTGCGGCGAGCTGACGGTGACGGACGAGGAGACGCTCGAGCGCTGCGGGCACTGTGGGGGCACGAACATCGAGCAGGATCCCGACGTGCTCGACACGTGGTTCAGCTCCGGGCTCTGGCCCTTCAGCACGCTCGGCTGGCCGGACGAGACCGAAGACCTGCGGTACTTCTACCCTGGCTCGGTGATGGAGACCGGCTATGACATCCTCTTCTTCTGGGTCGCTCGGATGGTCTTCCTCGGGCTCGAGTTCATGGGCGACGTGCCGTTCTACACCGTCTACCTGCACGGCACGGTGCGCGACGAAGCCGGGCAGCGCATGAGCAAGACGAAGGGCAACGTGATCGACCCGACCGATGTGACCGAGCAGTACGGCAGCGATGCTCTGCGCTTCACGCTGCTCACCCTCGCCGGGCCGGGCACCGATATGAAACTGAGCCTGCCGCGGGTGGAGGCGAACCGCAACTTCGCCAACAAGATCTGGAACGCGACGCGCTTCACCCTGCGCGCGCTCGCCAGCGGCCCCGTCGCGACCGCGGCCGATGGCGCGCCTCTCCCCCCGGATCGGACGAGCATGAGCCTGGCTGACCGCTGGATCCTCAGCCGGTTGCAGCGCGTCACCGGCGAGGTGACCGAGCTCATGGAGCGCTACCAGTTCCACGAGGCCGGCCGCCAGCTCTACGAGTTCCTGTGGTCGGAGTTCTGCGACTGGTACATCGAGGCGAGCAAGGTGGCCCTCGCCGAGGACGGTGCCCGCGCGCAGGCTGCCCGCCAGACGCTGGCGACCGTCCTGGAGCAGGCGCTTCGGCTGTTGCACCCGTTCATGCCCTTCGTGACCGAGGAGCTGTGGCAGCGGCTGCCGCACGCGGGTGAGAGCGTGATGATTGCCCCCTGGCCGGCGAGCGATCCGTCCTGGATCGACGAGGAGGCAGAGCGGGAGTTCAGCTTCCTGACCGAGGCTATCCGGGCCATCCGCAACGCCCGGGCGGAGGCCGGCGTCGAGCCGGCGCGGTGGATCCATGCGATCATCTACCCCGGCTCACACCGGGCAACGCTGGAGCAGAGCGAGCCCGTCTTCAGGTTCCTGGCCCGGGTGGCTGAGGGCGGTATCCAGTACCTCGAAGAACTGCTCGAAGCGCCGGAGCAGGTGGTCACGCTGATCGTCGACGACGCGGTGATCTACCTGCCGCTGCGCGGCATGATCGACCTGGAGGCCGAGCGAGATCGCCTGCGCCGGGAGATCGAGGAGGTGCTGGCCGAGGTCGATCGGGCCCGTCAACTTCTGGCGAACGAGCAGTTCGTCACCCGTGCTCCCGCCCACGTGGTGGATCGGCAGCGGGCGCGCCTCGCCGAGGCTGAGGAGCGGCTAGCGTTGTTACGGGCGCGTCTGGTCGAGCTGGAGTGACGGGCGCTGGTGTCATCGCACGCCGTCCAATCATGCTGTGAGGATGGGGCTGGCTGGCAGTCTGGAACACCCCGCTTGGCGCAGTCCGCGGGACGCTCTTACGCGTCTTCGGTACGGCCTCGCCTTGCTACAGCAGACTAGCGGTCGGTACGGTCACGCAGCTCGGTTACTGGAGTTCGGCGCCTCGTAAACGACCCAGAGGCCGGTAGCCAGGTCATGCAGGGCCCGCCGATCCCGGCGGAAGAGCACCCACCACCAGGTGAACGCGAGGAAGCTCAAGACGAACATGACGAGGTAGCGGCCGACCGCGCGAGCCAGCCCTGGTCGCTCGCCGCGCTCATCGACGACGCGCAAGCCGAGCAACAACTTGCCAGGAGTCCCGCTGAGGAATGCGGTCGTGAACACATAGTAGCCGAAGTATGCTGGGTAGGCGGCGACGAGCACTAGAGTCTCCAGGGTGGCATCCGAGATCGACGGGTCGGCCATGAGGCCGGCCATGCCCAGAGAGAAGGCGGCGACCATAGCTCCGACGAAGGCCAGCACCGAGTCGAGCACGGAGGCCAGAAAACGTTGGCCGTGAGGCGGGAGCTGTCCGCGTGGTGGGATCGTCTCCGGTCGCCCCGGTGCGGGGGAAGCCGCGCGCCAGCTCTCGGCTCCGGTGGCGCGGCCGGCCCTCTGGAGTACGAGCGGATCGAGCACGCGCGCCAGCGCATGACGGATCTCGTCGATCTGTGTGACCGGATCCCACGATTCCCAACGTGAGCGAGTCAGCAGGTCATGCAGCCTGGCCAGGGAAGAGAGCGGCGCCTGCAGGCGAACGAGTTCGCTGAAGTCCTCTTCGTCGTCCAGCGCGCGCCGAAGACGTACCACAAGATCGTCTGCCCAGCGGTGGTCTGGGGCAGGCTCGACGAGGAGCCGCTCGACCGTTGGCGAACTCATCAATTGCAACCTCGGCAGGAGGAATTCCGAGATCGCGCCACGAGGCAGGAAGCAGACGATGCCGGTAGTTTCCGGGAGGCTGTGCCAGATGCTGCGGCGGGTCTGGTCCAGGAGCTGCCGCTGAAGCGGATCGGCGACGCTGCCGCGCTCGGCCTCACTCCGCAGCGCGTTGAGGCTATAGGCGAGTAAGCCGAGGGTATCCGCGTCGAGTCGCAGATGAACCTGCTCCCACATCGCCCGGTTGACGGTGGCCTGCCTCACAGCGGCGAGCAGGTCATTGCCTGTCTCAGCCGCCCAGGTGAAGAAGGGGGTACTCCCTGCTGCGCTACGGGCAAGCGAGTGGGCCCGCCCGACGACCGTCGCGACGGCCGGCTCCACGATGCGCTGAATATGGCCGGCTGGTAACCAGATGTCGGCCACTGTGTCCTCGGTCTGCACCTCGACTGTTCCTTTCAGCCATTAGACAACGCACCCGGTCGAACGAGCTGGAGGCCGGAACGGCGGCTTCCCGCTTCGAACGCGTGACGCTGCTCGAGAGGCCGCCTCGCCTTATATGTGCTGCAAGACATCCTATACATTCCGCAGTATCGCTTGGTAGTGGGAAGATAGTGGTTCCCGCCAGGAGCAGGTGAACGTTGCTCTTCGCCGCTGTCGCGCCTGGTAGCGAAACTCCGGCTGCTATACTCGCGGCTGGGAGGCGCGAGGCCGATGCGGATCCAGGTGCTCGACGAGGCGACGATCGCCAAGATCGCGGCCGGTGAGGTCATCGAGCGGCCGGCCTCGGTGGTCAAGGAGCTCGTCGAGAACGCGCTCGATGCCGGCGCCCGGTCGGTCGTGGTCGAAATCCTGGCCGGCGGGCGCGAGTGCATCCGGGTGCGCGACGACGGCGCTGGCATGTCCGCCGCCGACCTGCCGTTGGCGATCGAGCGGCACGCCACGTCGAAGCTCCGCCGGTTCGAGGATCTGGCCAGCCTGCGCACGTTCGGCTTCCGCGGCGAAGCGCTGGCCAGTATCGCGGCGGTGAGCGACCTCGAGATCGTCACACGCCCCCCAGATTCTGAGCACGGGTATCGTCTCCGCTCGGTCTTCGGCCGGCGCACGGCCCTCGAGCTGGCCGCGGCGGCGCCGGGAACCGTCGTTACCGTGCGCGATCTTTTCGCCAACGTGCCGGCCCGGCGGAGCTTTCTCCGGCAGGAAAACACAGAGACTGCGTACATCCAGCGAGTGGTCGGCGCCTACGCTCTGGCTCACCCCGAGGTACGATTCGAGTTCCTGAGCGAGGGGCGGACAGTGCTGGCGACGGACGGCAGCGGCCGGCTGGAGAATGCGCTGGTCGGGGTCTTCGGTGCCGAGATCGCCGCGCAGATGGTGCCGATCGCCGAAGCAGGCGAAGATGGTGCAGAGGCGCAACCTGTCCCCGTCGCGGTCGGAGGGTACATCGGCCTGCCGACGCTGACACGCAGTAACCGCCAGGGCATGCTCTTCTTCGTCAACCGGCGCTGGATCGAGAGCCGGCCGCTGGGGGTGGCTGTCGAGCAGGCCTACCACACCTTGCTTCTGGTCGGGCGCTATCCGGTAGTGGTCGTCCATCTGGACGTCCCGCCCGGGCGCGTCGACGTCAACGTGCATCCCACCAAGCGGGAGGTACGCTTCGCCGACGAGCGCGTCGTCTTTCACGCGATACAGGCGGCCGTGCGGCGGACGCTGACGCTCCATACCCCGGCGCAGGGTATTCCAGCAGTCAACTTCAGCCCGCTCTCACCGCCGACGCTGCAACGGAGACTCGTGCTGGCTGACCCGAGCAGGGCGTCACCGGCGGCTCCGCGCGCGTTGTCTCGAGCGGCGGAGGAGGAGCAGGTACCAGCACAGGAGGAGGCGGGTCACGAGCGGGCGCTACCGGTGTTGCGAGTGCTGGGACAGTTGCACAGCACCTACATCATCGCCGAGGGGCCGGACGGGATGTACCTGATCGACCAGCACGCGGCCCACGAGCGGGTGCTGCTCGAGCAGCTCATGATGCAGTACGAGCGGGCCGCGGTCGATGTCCAGGTACTCCTCGAGCCACTGGTGGTCGAGTTGACCGCCACCCAGCTCGCGGTGCTTGAGGACTACCGGGAAGAGCTGGCACAGCTTGGCTACCGGGTCGAGCCCTTCGGCGGCAGTGCGGTCGCGATCCGCGGTGTGCCAGCAGTAATGCACCGCAGGTCACCCAACACCACGCTGCTGGCGATCCTCGACGAGCTGGCCGGCGGTGGCCGGGGCTCGAGCCGGCTCGAGGCGCTCGCGATCAGTACAGCGTGTCACTCGGCGATCCGGGCAGGGCAGGAGCTGAGCCTGGCCGAGATGCGCGAACTCGTGCGCCAGCTCGAGGCGTGCACCGCGCCGCGGGCCTGCGGTCACGGGCGGCCGACGATGCTCCACCTCAGCCAGCAAGAACTCGAGCGTCAATTCGCGAGGCGGTAGGGCGAAGCTGGTTCGCCGCGAGCTGCCGGCGACGGGGTGTGATCAGAACCGCCCGTTCCGCTCGCGTGAGAACGTGCCGAGGGTCGAGGCATCGGTTCCCTGCTCGGTCTCGTCGTCTAGCCGGATCCAGCCGTGGCGCAGGGCGTAAATCACCGCCTGCGTCCGGTCGTTGACGGCCAGCTTGCGCAGGATCGAGGTGATGTGGTTCTTGACTGTCTGATCGCTGATGCTGAGGAGCTGGGCGATTTCCTTGTTGCTGTGCCCCCGCGCCACGCAGTCGAGGATTTCGATCTCGCGCGGTGTGAGCGGTGAGAAGAAGCCGGTCGAGGAACGATCCATGCGGGAGAGCTCGCGGAACTGGTCGAGGACACGAGAGGCGACGAACGGGCGGGACAGCACCATCTCGTTAATCAGGTACTCGCCTCGGGCCACGCGCGTAATGACCTCGATCAGCTCGCTGGGCTCGATATCCTTCGTGCAGTACGCCGAGGCGCCGGCACGGATCGCGTTGAAGAGCTGCTCGTCGTCCTGGTGCATGGTCAGGATGATGACCCCGGCCTGCGGCTGGCGGCGCTTCAGTGCCCGCGCCACTTCGAGGCCGTTCATGCCCGGCAGGCTCAGATCGACGAGGATGACATCAGGCGAGCGCTCGTCGGCGAGGCGGATCGCCTCGCCCCCGTCGCCGGCTTCCCCGACGATCCGGAAATTGGGCACCTGCTCGAGGCTCCAGCGTATACCGCTACGAAAGAGCGGGTGGTCGTCGACGATCATGATGTCGACCTGGTTCATGAGACTCGCTCCTTCTCCGTTCGCTCCGCGTGAGAGAACTCCTGTGCACCGCCCGGTGAGTCCTCACTTGTTGCCCCGAGTGGCACCACCAAGGTGACGGTTGTGCCCTGACCTGGCTCGCTCCGTACCGTCAACTGGGCGCCGATGACTTCAGCGCGCTCACGCATCCCGTGCAGCCCGAAACCTCCGGTAGAGGTCGACGCGACAGCGGACGGTCGGAACCCCTGACCATCGTCCTCTACCATAATAAGTATGTCGGCAGGACGGACGGAAATCTTTAGACCGATTTTCCTAGCCCGTGCGTGCCGCAGGATGTTGTGCAGAGCCTCTTGCACGATGCGGAAAACGGCGAGCTCTTGCTCAGGCGTCAAGGCCGGAAGCGCTTCCGGCAAGTCGAGCTCGATCTCCCCAGGGAAAAGCCGGCGGTACGACTCCAGATAGTTGCGCAACGTCACCAGGAGGCCATACTGCTTCAGCATGGTCGGCTGGAGGTCAACGATGAAGCGGCGCGTCTCGCTCAGGCCTTCGCGCAGCACGTGCTCGATCCGCTCCAGTTCTTCCAAGAGCGAGGCCGGGATCCCTTCCGGAGCACGGGCCAACACGCGTGCCGCGAACTGGACGTTGAGGATTGCGTTCGCCAGCACCTGAGCGGGGCCATCGTGGATCTCACGGGCGAGTCTCCGCCGCTCCTCTTCCTGCGCCCGGATCATCGCTTGCCGGACGGCGAGCCGCTGGGCAGCGTCGAGGCCAGGAAGCAGCCCAGCCTCATCCCACTGCTGACGAGTGACGCTGAGGAGCTGAAAGAAATCGGCAAGCTGCCGGCTGACGGTCGAGGCACGCGTCAGATCCTCGGTCAACCGGTCTTCGGCTTCGCGCAGGCGCTCGATCTCATGCTCCTTCCCGTCGATGCGGTCGACCATGAGTTCCTCGATACGCGTCTGGACATGGGTGCGCTCGCGCCCCAGCTCCTCGAGCAGCCTGGAGAGCCGCTCGCACAACTCACCGATCCGACCCTCGAAGGCGCGGAGGGTCTCTTTGATTGCCCGGTCGATCTCGTCGAGCTGCTTGGCGGAATGCTCGCTCACGGACGCTCCCACCACTGCCCGTCATGGTAGCGTCAGCGGCCCGCAGGCAACGTTACCATGACGTTTCCCCCGGACTGGCAGCCTCATGATACCATGCACCTGGATCGGCACACGGCACCCGGGAAGACAGCGCAAGGAAGAACAACATGACCGTGATCGGTCTTCTCACCATTGGGCAGGCACCACGACCCGACATCGTCGGCTCGATGCTCCCCGCGAAGCCGGGGCGGCTGCTCGAGTTCGGCGCACTGGACGACTTGAGCCGCCACGAGATCGCTGCGCTCGAGCCGGTGGCAGGCGAACACCCCCTCGTGACCAGGCTGCGCACCGGTGAGGAGGTGGCGGTTGCCAAAGAGCGCGTGCTGCCCTACCTGCAGGGGGCAGCAGATGCAGCCGTGCGCCAGGGGGCGACTCTCCTGGTCGTTCTCTGCACCGGCACCTTCCCCAGTCTGCGCGCCCCGGTACCGATCGTCTACCCTGACCGCCTGCTCGTTTCCACTGTGAACGCGCTCCTGCCAGGCGGAACGCTCGGCGTACTGATGCCACATCCTGGACAGTACGAGACGATGGCACAGAAATGGGCGTTGGAGGGCCGCCGGTTCGTCGGCGCCGTCGCCTCGCCGTACGATGCAGGTGCCGAGCTAGCGCGCATCGGCCGTGAGCTGGCGAGTCAGGGAGCCGATCTCATCGTCCTGGATTGCATGGGCTATACCCAGGCGATGAAGCGGACGCTCGCGGAAGCGAGCGGTCGACCGACCGTCCTGGCCAACCGGCTAGTGGGACGCGTGGTCGAGGAGTTGCTCGACGCCGCAGTCGCCGCCGAGGTCACGATCTGACTTTGGTCAACCGGTGGCTGCCTGCTCGTCGTCGTAGCGCCCGAGGAGGCTGTTGACCCAGACCGTGACCACGTCCCGCAACATCAGGACGGCATCGATGCCAGGCCGCACTTTGCTGCCCTCGACGTGCCGCCAGACGATCGGCAGCACCGCCAGCCGGTACCCCCGGCGGCGGGCCAGGAACAGGATCTCGACGTCGAAGCCGGTCACAAGTGGCCCGCGCGCCGGGCCGACCCCGTTGTGGTAGAGCAACGAGCGGCTGAAGAGATCGCGGGCGACCTCAGCACGAAACGCCTTGAAGCCGCACTGCGTGTCCTCGAGGCCGGGTACCACTAAAAGTTGGACGATCCGGTTGAACACCCTGCCCATGAGATGCCGGTGGGGTGGCTCGCCGATCCGGCGTGCCTCGGCACCCTCGCGTGACCCGATCACGATGTCCCACTCGTCGCAAAGCAGCGCGCGGGCCGGCTCCAGGTATTCGATCGGGGTGGAGAGGTCAGCGTCGGTGAAGACGACGATGCGGCCACCGGACGCCAGGATGCCCTCGCGTACCGCCACCGCCTTTCCACGGTGAGGCAGGCGGAGATGGCGCACCCGCGCGTCACGCCGGCACCACTCGGCAGCGATCGCTGGCGTCGCGTCCTCGCTGCCGTCGTCGGCCACGATGACCTCCCATGAGTAGGGCTGCGCTGAGAGGTAGGCGACGACAGCCTGGAGCGTTGCCGGCAGCCGCGTCTCCTCGTTGTAGGCCGGGATGACCAGGCTGAGTTCGACCACTCCTTGGGCGTCCGGATCTGACTGTCTAGGCAGGGAAGACACCGCACCCTCCGCCAGACCGCCGTGCGGCATGTCGGCAATCCCGACCACGATTGTAGCAAGGGCAGGAGGGCAGTATCCCGACACCCGGCGCGGCTAGCGGGGAACACGGCTGGCAGTGTGAGTGGCGGGAGCAGGGCTGGCGCTGCGCGCTCGGGTGCGAGTCCCGCCCGGCGGCACGCACCGGCGAGAGTCGGGAACCACTGTGTTCCCTCCGTGCGAGCTAACCTCTTATGCAGTCGTCTACCGATCACGGCGGATACCGGCCGCGACCGGGCCGATCGCCTTACCGGAGGCCGGACTATACTGAGGCAGGACAGGCACTCAAAGAGGGTGTGTTCGGGCCGTCCACGGCTGGCCGGTGCCGTCGAGGTACCCGAAGGGGGTGTGCGATGCGCCTGGAGATCCATCTCGACCCGGTGGAGCACGGGATATTGCCGGCGAACTACCGAGAAGCCTTGCAAGCGGCGATCTATCGCAACCTGCCGCGCTCGCTCGGCGACGCCGTGCACGATGGCCGCTTTTGGGAGGCGAGACGGCCGGTCAAGCCGTTCGTGTTCTCGCAGCTCGGGGGCGGGATTACCTACCGGCGCGCCGAAGGCTTCAGTGTCGATGGCCCGGTCTGGTTGCGCTTCGCCTCGCCAGCCATCGACCTGGTCGAGGCGCTGGCGGACGGGCTTCTGCGGCACGGGGTGGTACGGCTGGCATCCCTCACCTTCTCGGTGCGCGAGGTCGCTGCTCTGCCCGAGCCGGTCATCGAATCGCCGCTGGCCGTCCGTACCCTCTCGCCGATCACCGTCTACCGCACGCTGGAGCGGGACGGGCGTCGCTACACGCAGTACTACAACCCGCTGAACCGTGAGTTCGCCGAGCTGGTGGCGGCGAACCTGCAACGCAAGGCCGAGACGCTGGGCATGTCGTGGGGCGAGCCGGTGCAGCTCGAACCGCTGGGAATCGGGCCCCGCAGCAAGCGTCTCGAGCAATACAAGGGAACCTGGATCGAAGCCTGGGCCGGGCGCTTCCGGCTGGAGGGGCCGGAGCAGATGCTCTGGCTGGCGCTCCACGCCGGGCTCGGCGCCAAGAACAGCCAGGGTTTCGGGTTCGTCGATGTCGAGCCCCGGCACCGGTCGCCGGACGTGGAGAGGAGAGTGACGGCGTGATCCAGAGCATCCGCGCGCTCGGGCGCTTCGTGCGGCAGGCACTGCCGGACGACACGGTCTCCGTGGTCAGGCAGCTCGCGCTGGCTTCCGACGACGAGGACACCGGCAACGGCGCGGAGCGCCGCCGCTATCTGGCCGTCGTCGACCTCTGGCCGCAGCAGCGTCTCCTCCGTCATGGACTTGTCGAGGTCTCGAGTCCAACCCTGCGCCGCTACCTGTTCCTGAACCTCATGAAGTCGGAGCCAGGTGGCGACGTGCGCGACGTGACCGTGCGCGACCTGCGGCACCTTCTTGGCCCCGTCTTCGTCGGCCTCGCTCCGCGGCTCCTCACGGGCGAGGAGGGGCCTGCGGCGCTAGCCGAGCTCGAGGCGGTGCTGGCGCCGACCAAGCCAGTGCTCCGCGACCTCGGGCCAGCCATCGACCGCCGCTCGCGCTTCCTGCTCGACCTGGACGGCTTCCGCCTGGAGCCCGCGCCACCTGCTACGAACGCCAGCGAGTACCTTCACGTCGCAGACGGCGGGCAGCTCCAGGTCGCGTGGCAGGCGCTCGAGCAGGTCGAACCGAAGAAGCGCGCGGAGGCGCTGGCGAAATCGCTGCGCGCGCTCCTGGGCTGGGGCAGCGACGTGGCCTACTACACGCTCGCGCTGGACGGCCGGCCGCTGGCCGAGGAGCCGGCCTATGCTCGCTTCGTGCTCTGGTACCTGGTGGAGCGGGCCTTCGCCGAGGCGGTTCTTGGCCACTGCCACCTCTGCGGTGAGGAACGCCCGGTGACGAGCGACTTCCGGCGCTTCCGCATCAAGACCTACATCACCGACAAGACGAGCTTCGCCTCAGGACTCGTGGAGGCTGGCTTCGCTCGCTGCTACGTGGTCTGCCGGGACTGCTACCTCGACCTGATGATCGGCGACCGGCTACTGGAGCAACAGCTCGAGACCCGGTTGCTCCGCACGCCGGTGTTCGTGGTGCCCGAGTTCGCTCTCGATACCCCGCTGGACTACGAGGCCGTGATGCGCCGGCTGGCACTGGTGAGGCAGGAAGCGACCGAGCTCGATCGCCTCCAGGAACTCCGCCGCACCCCCGAGGACTTGGCCCGAGCGGGACAACAGCGAGCCGCGCTCTATGCCTACCTGACGTTGCTTTTCCACGAAAAGCAGAACATGGCGGTCAAAGTCCGCGAGGTGGTGGCCGAGGTGCCGCCGTCGCGCGTGCAGGCCGTGATCCGTGCGATGAACCGGCTGAACGACCTCGCGGCGACGAGCGATTGGGCCCAGCCGTTCCACGACGAGCGATCGGGCTGGTTCCCGGGTCTCGACGGCCTGCTGAGGACACTGCCGCTCCGCCGCCAGCAGGGCGCGCCCGAGGTGCGGCCGGCGCTGACGCTGGCGCGGCAGCTCATCCAGGGTGAGCCGGTCGACGAGCACGGCCTGGTCGCCGCGTTCCTGGAAGGCGCTCGCGCTATCGTCAGCCAGCACGGCGGCTACTGGCTCGTGCCCGAGCGCTGGGCGAGGCAGACAGCGTCGCCACGCGAGGTCGATGGTGCCTTGCGGCAGTTCCTGGGCCGCACGCTCGCCCTTCGCTTGCTCGTGTCGGAACTCTGTCGTGTCGATCGAGGAGGTGTCACCGTGGACCGCACGATCCCTGAACCATACCGCAGCGCGTCGGAGGGGCTCCAGCTCGATGCGCAGCAGCAGGCCCTCTGTCTCCTGGGCGTGC
>JADBJL010000059.1 GCA_014874455.1 Thermomicrobiaceae bacterium | reverse complement strand
GTGTGCTCTTCCGATCTGGCTTGCGGCGCTGCGGCTTGCCTGCTCGATGGCCTGGCTGAAGTGGCCATCGAAGTGTTCGAGCAGACCCTCCCCGACCTCGCGGAGGTGAGCGGCACGCTCCTCGAGGAGGGGGACGACCCCATGACCGGCCAGGATATCGCCGAGGCGCTGCGGAGTGATCGTGGCGAGGTAGGAGGCGTCCCACAGCGGGTGACCGAACTCGATGGCGCGACGCAGCGCGGCGGCGAGTGCCCAGTAGCCGTCGTAGACGTGCCCCCGGTATTCGATGCGCCAGCGCGGCTCAGGCCAGAAGCAGAAGTTGAGGGCGTCGAGGACGAGGATGTAGTTGGCGGTCTGGTGGCGTTCTCCCCGCCAGTGGAGGGGGTGCTCCCAGCTCGGGGCGCCGGCTGGACGCAGCAGGAGCGTTTCGGCCAGCCGGTCGAGCCCGTGGGCGTTGAGTCGAACCGAGCGTGCTGCTCGGACAACGACGCTCGTCGAGCGCAGCACGCCGAGCGGATCGGGGCGGTGCACGGCGGTGTCCTCGTGCGTGGATTTTCGGGTGGCCTCGTACCCTCGGACGGAACTATAGCATGAAGGCGGAAGGCCGCAGCGAGTTGGGAGAATTCGGCTAGGGTCGCGGGTGCGCGACTTCGGTATACTGGCGCTGGCGATACCTCCCAGGACGAGGGCGTGCAAGCTGGCGTCGAGGGACGAACAGCGGATGAGATGGAGGGTGAGCGATGGGTACCCTCCCCGTGACAACAGCGATCGAGCGGGCCGAGGCGGCGCTGGCTGAGGGGCGCTACCGCGAGGCGATGCGACTGTGCCAGGGGCTGCTTCGGGCGTTTCCGAAATATCTTGCGGCGCAGCGGTTGCTCGGCCGCGCGGCGCTACGGGCGGGTGAGACGGCGCTTGCGGAACAAGCATTCCAGACCGTGCGGCAGTTCGATCCCGAGGATCGGGAGGCCGCGCTGGGCCTCAGCCAGATCGCGGAGCAACGCGGCGAGCTGGAGACTGCACTGGCGTTCCAGCAGGCGGCGTGGGAGTGTTCACCATGGGATCGGGAGTTGCGTGAGGGCGTCGCACGGCTGGCACAGGCGTGCTACGGCGCTGGACACCTCTTCCTGACCGGTGCGGCATTGGCGAGCCAGCACGGCCGAGGCGGGTACTGGACACGCGCGGCCAACGAGTGCCGGGCGGTGTTGGAGCAGGGCTTGGTGAGACCAGACGTGCAGCAGCGGCTGGCAGTCGCTCTCTGGCGGCGAGGCGACCTGGAGGGCGCGGCGCGAGTCTGCGACTCGTTGACGCGGACGCTGCCTGACGCGGTGGTGCCGCTGTTGATCCTGGCCTCGATCGCACAGGAGCAGGGGGAGTCGGGGGAGGCGATGGCGCTGTTGGATCGGGCGCACGTCGTCGACGTCGACGGCAGCCGCGCGGCCGCGCTCCTGCTCGACGCAGAGGAGGGGCTGCGCTCGTCCCTCTTGCCTGTGACGATCCCGGAGATCGAGGAGACCGTGCTCCTGGCAGAGGCGGCAGCCCCTGAGCCCGTCCCCACAGTGCTTGCTCCGGATGTGGTCGGGGTGGCGCCACCGGAGGAGACGAGCGAGGTGCTACTCGAGCTGCCGACGGACGAGGAGCTCGAGGCTGCGCGGCCGCGCGAGGCAGCGACGGCGGGCTATACCAGTCTGCTGCGGTCGCTGGAGGTGGAGGGGCTGGAGCCGTTCTCGCCCCTGGAAGGAGTGGCAGAGGTACCAGCCAAGCCGCCGGAGGAGGCGATTCTGGAGCTTCCGACCGACGAGGAGATCGAAGCTGCGCGCCCGCGCGAGGTATTAGAGCCAGGATGGACTGGGCTGCTGAGGTCGTACGAACTGGAAGGGATCGAGCCGTTCGTTCCTGAGGAGCTGGAACCACCTGGGCAGGCCTCGGCTGAGCTTGAAGCGGGGAGAGTACCGCGAGGGAAGACCGGGCGTGCCGAGGTCGAAGGTGTGCCGCGGGAGGCGACGTCAGCAGCAGCCGGCGAGAGCCCGCCCGGGTCAGCACCGGTGGAAGAGACGATGTCGTGGCTAGAGCACGCGGTCATCGGCGGGATCGAGGTGCCCGAGCCAGTCGAGCCGACGGTGGCCGCGGAGGCCATCGAGGAAGAGGTGGTCGCACCGCTGGCTCCCGAGGAGGTCGAGGGCGTGGTGGCAACGGGGGCCGCAAGGCAGGAAGGCGAAGGCTACGTCGCTGTCCCAGCGGAAGAACAAGACGGGCGAGAGGCGCTGGCGGCAGCGGCTGAGCGGCTCGGCGTGGGGCCAGACCTGTTTGCCCGCTCGCGGGCGGCGAAGGAAGAGCTGGTAGCAACCGGGCAGCTCGGGGCAGAAGCGCGGAGTGCGGGCGATATCGCCGCACAGAGGGCCGAGCCAGGAGTGGCTGATCCGCTGGCGGGGGTGCGGGATCTGTTGGCGGCCGGTGAAGTGGAGGCGGCGCTGGCCCGTTGCCGCGCGCTGTACCGTGCGCGGCGCGACCTGGATAGCGCGCTGATCGAGCTGCTGACGCCGCTCGCTGATGTTGGCGGGCCGGGAGCGGCGGAAGCGGATCGGATCCTCGGCGCGATTTACCGGCGGCAGGGAGCGCAGGCGCTGGCGGCCCGCCACTACGAGCGGTCGTTGCGACGAAGGCAAGCGTAGCTTGACCGGGTTCGGGAGAGAGGGCGATGGGCGCACCGCTGCGGGGCTTGTTAGAGGCAGTGGTGGTTCGCCCCGGGGTGGTGGGTGCGCTCGTTGCTACTGTCGACGGCCTGGTGATGGCGGCAGTGGCGATCGGAGGTCAGGATGCCGACGCGGTGGGAGCGGTGGCATCGCTGATGGGCCAGTCGCTGCGGCGGTCAGGGGAGTCGTGGGGGATACTGACGGTGAGCGGGGGATGGATGTGCGTGGCGATAGGTGAGTCGCTGGTCGTCGCGGCGCTGGTCGAGGGCAGTGCGGATGGGGAGGAGATCGCGGGGTCGCTCGTGCCGCTGGTGGCAGAGATCGAGGGATGGATGCGCCAGACCGGGGAGTAGAGCCTGCAGAGCGAATGTGATAGGCTGAGGCGCCGGCTGCTGGCCGGCGTCGCTGTGTCTGTGGAAGGGAGAAGGGATGGGGAGCGAGCGGACGCTGATCATCGTGAAGCCTGATGCCGTGCAGCGTGGGCTGGTTGCGGAGGTGCTGGGTCGCCTGGAACGGCGCGGGTTGAAGCTGGTCGCGCTGAAGATGATCTGGATGAGCGAGGAGCGGGCGGAGGCGCTGTACCGCGTACACCGCGGGAAGTCGTTCTTCGAGGATCTGGTGCGCTTCATCACTTCGGGCCCGGTGGTCGTGGGCGTGGTCGAGGGGCCGAACGCGATCGCGGTGACGCGCCAGACGATGGGGGCGACCGACCCGGCCAAGGCGGAGGCGGGGTCGATCCGCGGGGACTTCGGGTTGACCATCGGTCAGAACCTGATCCACGGATCCGATGGGATGGAGACCGCGGCCTACGAGATCGGGCTCTTCTTCCAGCCAGAGGAGATCCTGGCCTACGAGCGAGCGATCGATCGCTGGGTCGTGGGGTGAGCGAAAGCGGTCGCGGGTTGGCCGCGGGTGTTTCACGTGAAACGCGTCGCCAGCCGATGGAGCGAGGCTAGCTGTCGCTCTGGTGGATCAAGAGCGGCTGCTTGTGCCACGACGCGGTCACTCGGGCCAGGAGATCCCGGATCTGGGCGTCCGACATCTCGGTGGAGATCGGGAACGTCGTCAGCCGTGGCGTCGCGCCGAAGCGCTCGCGGCCCGCGGCCCAGTGGACATCGTTTCTCCAGGAGACCGTCTGCAGTTGCACCACGAGGCGGTCTTGCTCGACCGTCACATACAGGCCATACCCGGGCGCGAGCGCGATCCCGATGTATCCCCCACGCTCCACGTCGTCCACGATCACTGGATAGCCCGGCACCGCGCGTCCATGGAACTGCCGGGCGAGCTCCTGGAGCATCGGCAGCATGCGGTCGCGTAGTTCACGAAGTTGTTCCCGGAGTGGCACGCTCGATGTGGTCGCGCTCATCAGTCCTCCTCCCGCAGCACGCGGTCGCCCCACCGTCCGCGCACCTCAGGATACCGCCAGAGCACATTTCCTGCCGGACGGCCTCGACTGTCAAGGCGGAACAGCCAGAACCCCAGGCCGACTGCCGGGCCGATCGCCACTGCCGCCAAAATCGTCCCAACCCCGAAGCTCCCTCCGAGCAGGATGCCGATCCCGACCACCGTCATCTCGAGCAGCCAGCGCGTCACACCGATCGGCCACCCGGTACGCCGGCTCAGGGCCAGATTGAAGCTGTCGCGCGGCCCGGCCCCCAGACCGGCGCTGATATACATCCCGGTCGCAATGCCGAGCACGACGATCGACCCCGCCAGAAGAGCCAGTCCAGACGGCAGGCTCTTCGCCCGAACGATGATGCCAGACCAGAGTATGAGATCGGTGAAGAGGCCGATCAGTACCATGTTGAGCAGCGTCCCGACGCCGGGTGCGGTGCCGGCAGCCCAGCTCGCTCCGACCATGACCACGCTGGTGACGATCGTCGCCTGCCCGATGGTGAGCGGCGTCTGCCGGGCCAGCCCTTCGTGGAAGACCGTCCACGAGGTTGCCCCCAGCCCGCTCTGGAGGCCGAGCACGATGCCGAGCGCGAACAGGAAGAGCCCGCCGACCAGGGTTGCGAGCTGTCCAAAACGGTTTCTGACTCGCAAGTGAGGACTCACCCGCGGCCGCACCGGCCGCTCTCCCTCGACCTGTCGCTCCGCCACACCGCCAGCCAGCAAACGCCCGCGGTCACTCGCTGGACGCACTGCTCCTCCTCGACCCGCCGTGCCACAGTGCGCGCTAGCCCCACACCGTGCGAGCGACGCGTGCGACCAGCTCCAGCTTCTGTCGCTGGACGTCAGCCGTGACCCGGTTGCCAGGCCAGGTCGAGGCAAAGCCACACTGAGGACTGATCGCCAGTCGCTCGAGCGGCACGCATCGGACGGCCTCGCGGAGGCGACGTACCAGTTCCTCTTCGCTTTCCAACCGCATCCGCTTCGTCGAGACCAGACCCAGCACAACGACGCGGTCTTCTGGGACGTGGCGCAGTGGCTCGAAGTCGCCCGACCGCTCGTCATCGTACTCCAGGAGAAAACGGTGGAAGCGCGACCTGGCGAAGACCTTCTCCGCGATCGGCTCGTAGCCGCCGCTGGCGTAGAACATGCTCTGGTTGTTGCCGCGGCAGATATGCAGGCCGAAGACCATGCCACGGCGGTCGAAGCCGTCGATAACCGCGTTGTCCAGCTCGACCGCGAGGTCGACCATTCTGTCGGGATCGAGACCACGCAGGCGGTAGGCTTCACGGATCACGGGATCGAGCAGGGCAGCGTACTGCGGGGCATCGAACTGGACGTAGGTGCAGCCCAGACGATACAGCTCCTCGATCTCCCTTCGAAGAAGATCGACGACATCGGCGAGATACTGCTCGACCGTTGGGTAGGCACCGGCCGAACGCTCGGGATCCCAGTACGCGGCTGCCTGCTCGGTGCTGGGTATGGTCACTTTCGCCGGACGGGTCGTGCGCGAACGGACGTAGGCGAACTCCTCGGCACACATGTTGCGTCGCCAGCGGAGCTTGGCGATGACGGCCGGCCGGCGGAACCGCATCTCGTGCCCTTCTTCGTCACGGAAGGTGACCTCCACTCCGCCCGTGAGGTCGAAGCCTTCGAAGGCCTCGAGGAAGTGCCCGAAGAACGTGAGCCGGCGCTGCTCGCCGTCGGTGACCACGTCGAGCCCGGCCTCCTCCTGAAGCCGGATCGCCTCGTCGACCGCACGGTCTTCGATACGCTTAAACTCGGCCGGCGTCAACAGGCCGGAGTCGTACTGCTGGCGCGCTTCCTTGAGGTAGTCGGGACGGAGCAGGCTTCCGACGACGTCGCTCCGGTAGACCATCGTGCTCCCTCCTCGCATCGTGACGGCTCCTTGGCTGCACCGAGCCCCCGCGCGTGCGACACCGCGCATCCTAGCACGGAGCGGAACCGGCGACACGGGCAGCGGACGCTCGCCAGCGCGCACATCCCGGGGGAATCTGCACGACTCCAGCTCCGCTCACCTCTCTGGTAGAGTATCCTGGTGCCACCTCAAGGCCGAGGAGGGTAGAGCGACCATGGATGAGCACGAGGCGATCACCTGGGAGCGGGACTTTCACCGGGCGCTCGAGCGTTCGCTCCGCGAGCGGAGGCCGGTGCTGATCGAGGTGCGCAAGCGCGACTGACGGGGTTGCGCGAAGCTGGATGCCGTGACGCATCCCGATCCCCGCGTCATCGAAGCGATACAGGCCCGCTTCATCCCGCTGCAGCTCGACCTCTTCGCCGATCCCCGCGAGGTGCTGCGGCCGCTCAACGTGATCTGGACTCCGACGATCCTCTTCGCTGATCGGCGCGGCACCGTCCACTACCAGAGCGTGGACTTCCTCCCTCCGGAGCTGTACCTGACCCTGCTCGACATCGGCGAGGCGCACGTCGCGATGCACTGGTCGAGAGCAGACGTGGCGATCGCGCTGCTGCAGCGGGCCTACGAGCGCGACACCGAGGGGCCCTTCGCTGCCGAGGCGCTCTACTGGTGGGGCGTGGCGACCTATCTCAAGACCCGTTCCAACGCTGAGCTCGACCGCGTCCGGCGCATCCTGCTCGACCGTTTCCCCCGGTCGATCTGGGCCGCCCGCGTGCCCTGAGCCGGGAAGCGGCCAGTCGCGACCGGGCATCGCTCCTACCCGATGGCACGCGGAGCTGACGACTTCGAGCCGTCATCGGCATGATGACGCAGCGGACAAGGCGCGTCGCTGGCCTCAGGCACCGGCGTGACTTCAGACGCATGGAGCGACTTCGATGCCGCTAGCCGAGCTCGGCACTCCGATCGCGACGACTGATCTTGCCAGCGGCCTCACGGCGACGGAGGCATCCCGGCGCCTGGAACAGTTCGGCCCGAACATCTTGCCGACCGCGAAGCCGCCTCCGGCCTGGCGACTCCTTTGGGCCCAGTTCGTCCACTTCTTCGCTCTCCTGCTCTGGGCCGCTGCCGGCCTGGCTGCCGTTGCGGGCATGCCGGAGCTGGGTCTTGCGATTGTCGCTGTCATCGTGCTCAATGGCCTCTTTGCCTTCGCGTTGGAATACCGGGCGGAACGCACGGCTGAGCGCCTGCGACGCCTCCTTCCCCAGCGGGTCACTGTGCGTCGCGACGGCTATCTGCTCACCCTCGACGCCAGCGAACTCGTCCCCGGTGATGTCCTCGTGCTGGTAGCAGGCGACCGTGTCCCGGCCGATGCGCTGCTTGTCGAAGCGTACGAGCTCGCGCTCGATGTCTCATACCTGACCGGGGAAAGCGTACCTGTGACTCCCAGTCC
The DNA here is from genome assembly GCA_014874455.1 of Thermomicrobiaceae bacterium. Lineage (GTDB taxonomy): Bacteria > Chloroflexota > Chloroflexia > Thermomicrobiales > Thermomicrobiaceae > Thermalbibacter. The sequence continues at coordinate 8,143 of JADBJL010000059.1, read as the reverse complement.
AGGTGAGTTGATCTATGCTGGCACCTTCGTCGTGCGGGGCCAGGCTACCTGCATCGTCACCGCTACCGGCATGCGAACCAGGCTGGCCGGCATCGCTGCGCTCGCTCGCGCGGAGCGCCACGGGCCGACGCCGCTCGGCCGCGAGCTGGATCGGATCGTGCGCACCATCGCCGCCATCGCGCTGGGTACCGGCTCTGTCTTCTTCGTCGTCTCGCTGCTCGCTGGCCTGTCCCTGCTCGACGCCTTCATCTTTACGCTCGGCATCACTGTGGCGCTCGTTCCCGAGGGCCTCTTGCCGACCGTGACTCTCTCGCTGGCGGTGAGCGCGCTCCGCATGTCGCGACGGCATGCTCTGGTGCGCCGACTGGAAGCGGTCGAGATCCTGGGCCTGACGACCGCAATCTGCACCGACAAGACGGGGACGCTCACCAGGAACGAGCTCCAGGCCGTCGAGGTCTGGACACCTCGAGGAACAGCGCGCGTCCAGGGCGACGGCTATGCGCCCGAGGGAACCCTCCAGGTCGACACAAACGTCTTCCCGGCGCTGCGGGAGCTGGCCCTCGCCGCCGCACGCTGCGCGGACGGCCGCGCTGTCCTTCGCGACGGCCGCTGGGTACCCGAGGGCGATCCGCTGGACGTGGCGCTCCGCGTGCTCGCCGTGCGCGTCGGCATCGACCTTCAGGCGGACGAAGCCGCGCGGCCGCTCACCCGCCGGTACGCTTTTGACCCACAACGACGACGGACGTCGGTGGTTGTGGGTGACCGGCTCGTGGTCAAGGGTGCACCGGAAACTGTCCTACCGCTCTGCCGGACACAGGACAAGGCCAGCGATGCCGTCGACGATATGGCGCGCCGCGGACTTCGCGTCATCGCGGTAGCTGTCCGAGATGCTTCGGCATTACGACCAGAGGCGAGTGCGCTCGAGGCGGAGCGCGATCTAGAACTGCTGGGCCTGGTCGGCTTCGAAGACCCGCCACGTCCCGAAGCGGCAGCGGCCGTTGCCTCCTGCCGAGAAGCTGGCATTCGCGTCATTATGGTGACAGGCGATCACCCCGCGACTGCGGTCGCTGTGGCGCGTGAGGTCGGCCTCGTCAGCCAGGCGCCGCTCGTGCTCACCAGTAGAGATCTACCGGCTGACGAGGCCCTGCTCGGCGCGCTGATCGACCGGGATGAGGTCGTTATCGCCCGGGTCGACCCGGAGGACAAACTGCGCATCGCTCGTGCTCTCCGCCGTCGTGGCCATGTGGTGGCGATGACCGGAGACGGGGTCAACGACGCTCCAGCGCTCCAGGAGGCCGACGTCGGCGTCGCGATGGGGCTCAGCGGCACCGATGTCGCACGTGAGGCCGCTGACCTCGTGCTGCTGGACGATAACTTCGCTACGATCGTCGCTGCCATCGAGCAAGGGCGCGCGTCGTACGCCAATATCAGGCGCTTTCTTACCTACCACCTGAGCGACAACGTCGCCGAGCTGGCACCGTTCGCTGTCTGGGCACTCAGCGGTGGCCGGCTGCCGCTCGCGCTCGGTGTGCTGCAGGTACTGGCTCTCGATCTGGGGACTGACGCGTTGCCCGCCCTCGCGCTCGGGATCGAACCCCCATCTCCTCGGCTGCTGCGTCAACCCCCGCTCCGCCGCCACCTGATCGACCCTCTGGTGCTTCGGCGCGCTTTCCTCGTTCTGGGGCTCACTGAAGCGGTCATCGAGCTCTCGACCTTCTTCGCGGTGCTCGCCGCTGCTGGGTGGCGGCCAGGGAGTCCGGTCAGCGAGGCGTCGACACTGCTGGCAGCCTCGGGAGCGGGCTTCACCGCGATCGTGTTCGGCCAGGCTGCCAACGCCTTCGCCTGTCGCAGCACTGAGCAGACGTTCCTGCGCCAGTGGCGCTCGAACCCAGCGCTCCTGGTCGCCGTTGCAGCGGAGTTAGCCATATTTGCAACCCTGCTCTTCGTCCCGCCCCTTGCCCACCTGCTGCACCACGCGCCACCCACGCCGCTCGGCTGGGCGCTGGCAGCCACGGCCGCTCCCGCTGTGCTCCTGGCCGACACCGTCGACAAGTGGCTCCGCGTCCGCCGCCGAGCTCGATCCCACCAGCACGACCGCTGAGCGGTCGGTGCCAGCACCAGCGCGGTGGAATACGGGTTGAAACGAAGCCGGGAACCCGAGCGGCCCGGTAGCGGGCCGAGTCATGTCTCCGGGCGAGCCTGCAGAAGGTACGCCGAGTCGCTCCACTCAGCCGCTCGGTTGCGGGAGGGAGGGATAGTGCTCAGCCATCCAGCGGCGCGCCTCGGCCAGCGCGGCGTCCTTGTCGCCGGGCGCGATCACGCCCTCGATGACCAGCTCGCGCAGGTGACTCTTCAGCTCACCGATCCAGCGGCCGGGCGGCAGGCCGAAGATAGCCATCAGCTCGTGGCCGTCGAGCGGGCTCGTGATCTCGGCCAGCGCTGCCTCTTCCTGCAGGCGCTGGATGTGGGCGCGCAGCGCGGCGATGCGCCGGGCGGCCAGCTTGCGCCGGTAGGCGCGGGCGCTCGTGACATCGGCTGCCACGAGGTCGAGCAGGTCGTCGAGCAGGTCTCCGGCTTCGAGAACCAGGCGGCGGACGGCGCTGTCTGTCCAGGTCTCGTCGTAGGCGGCCGGGCGCAGGTGGAGCTCGACCAGCCGCGCGACGCGCTCGATCAGCGCCTTCTCCTGGCGAAGCCGGCGCAGAGTACGCCGGGCGAGCTCAGCGCCCGCCAGCTCATGCCCGAAGAAGTGCACCTCGCCGCGCTCGTCGACACTGCGGGTCATCGGCTTGGCGGCGTCGTGCAGAAGCGCGGCCCAGCGGACGGCGAGCCTGGGCGGCGACTGGCCGACGACCTGAAGGGTGTGATCCCAGATGTTCTTGTGCCGCCCGTAGCCGGGATCTTCCGCGAGGGGTACGAGTTCAGGCAGCACGTACGGGAGCAATCCCGCTCGCCGGAGCAGGCGAAGGCCATGCGGCGCATCGGGCGCGACCAGCAGGCGGTTCAGCTCGGCGGCGATCCGCTCGACGCTGATCCGCCCAAGCTCGGGAGCTAGTTCCTTCATTGCCGCCAGGGTGGCTGCCTCGACATGGAAGCCGAGCTCGGCGGCGAAGCGCGCAGCACGCAGGATCCGTAGCGGATCCTCGGCGAACCGCTCGCGGGGTGAGCCGACGGCGCGGATCAGCCGGCGGGCCAGATCTTCCTGGCCGCCGAAGGGGTCAATAATCTCCCCGCTCGTGACGTCGAGCGCGATGGCGTTGACGGTGAAGTCACGCCGGGCGAGGTCTTCGAGGAGGGTGGTGCCGTAGCGCACCTCCGGACGGCGGTCGGGCGTCGGGTAGCGTTCCTCGCGGAAGGTGGTGACCTCGACCGTGACACCGTCGAAGACCAGGCCGATGGTGCCGAAGGCCTCGCCCACGGTGTAGACGCCGCTGGCGCCGGCTTCGAGCCCGAGCTGCTTGGTCAGAGGTGGCTCGGCCGAAGTCGTCAAATCGAGGTCAGTCACTGGGCGCCCGAGGAGCAAGTCGCGCACGACGCCGCCGACCAGATAGATCTCCTGCCCGTGTGCAGTGAACGTGGCGGCCAGCCGCTCGGTGATGTCCCGTAACGGCGCGGGCAAGCGATCCAGTATGGTGTGTCGCTCTGCTGTCGCCGCTCTTACCTGCCGATCCTGATCGAACACGGAGACTCCTCGCAGACCGTCGGTCGTTGTGGCCTCTCGTCGAACGGCCACGCGCTCGCCGGTTCGCTCGCGCTCACTCGATTGTAGCCGATAGGCTAGTCGCCGAACCGGCCGGTTCGGCGACCGGGAAGGGGGAGGGGGAGTTGAGGCGAGCTACCTCCGAGCCAGCCGCCAGGTGAGCAGCGAACCCGGTGCCGTGCCGAAGAAGAAGGCATGGGCAATGAACTGAACGACGGGATCGGCCATCCCGAACCAGGGAAAGGCGACCGGGGCGATGACGTAGAAGTTGACGAGCCAAAGGAGCAGGCCGTCGATCGCCGAGAGGAGCATACGTGCCGAGGACGCACGAGGTGGCGATCGCTGGTGCGGGGCCACGCTCCATGCCGCGCGAACCGCTCGACCATAGCCAGATCCTCGGTCTGGTCAACGGGGAAGCCGCCGTACTTCGTCCAGCGGATTGCACCGTCTTCATCTACCAGAAGGCCGTTCGCCACCACGCAGAACTGGAACTCAACGCTGGTTAGCCCCATCATGTCCGTTGGCCGGCTAGAGCATGCTCGGGAGAGCGCCAGAGCGCCATGGTTGCCGGGCGAGCGATCCAGAAGGCCGGGATCTGGTATCCATCGACGAGGTATCGCCGCAAGCTCGGGTGCTGATTGAAATCTATCGAGCAACGGGATCCCGGCGGCCTCGACCTGAGCCCTCACGCCTGGCCTCTGCAGCGCGGGTCGCTCAGCAGAGCGCTGCTAGCGAGGCAATGAGCGCGCTGGCCGAAAGGCTGCAGTTTACCGCGAAACGGCAGCAGCACCTCGCAGTGCAGGCCTCTATCTTGCTCGTCAAGCTGAGGAGGGTTCTATGACGTCGCTGACAACCATGGCTCCCGCACTAGCACGCTCGGGTACCTCTCGATGGTCACCCTCTTCCACGATCTCGCTGGCGGCAACCGATTGCCTGATCTGCGTGATGATTCGATGTCGAGAAGCTGCTGAGCGATCCGTGGATCACGCGGAGGCTGGTGCGCATGCTCGGCGCTCGCCGGTGAAGGGGCTCCACCGTCTGGCTACCGCACCGGATGCCGGTACCCGGCATGGAGAAGGCGCGGTTGCAGTTGCTGGTCGCTGAGCCTCGCTGCCTGAAAGGTGTGCGCTGAGTCCAGCGCAGTCTCTGGCAAGACGAGGAAAGATGCGAAGCAGCGTCGATGCCGCCCTCCCTCTCTATGCTTATCGGTCACTCGGGACTCAGTGGCTAGTATGACGCGAATAGCTCCGGCCGAAGATGAAAATGGTGGGACTCGGGCACCTGCTGCCCGGCATTGTTTCACCGGAGAGGTGGGAGACCTGCCAAGCGCAGGCGTGAGGCAGCGTGAACCAAGGGGGTTCCTGTATGCTGACTCAACATCCCGCTCTCCATAGCTCCCCAGAAGCTAATTGGTACCTAGTGGCTAATATGGTTTGCGCTCACGAAACGACAATTGTTGTGGGAGTCCTACGAGTTGTGGTTGCTTGCACGAGTGGAGCGGAACGTCTGCCAGCAGCACTACGCCGGAGAGCTGGAATGGAATTCGACCGCGCGGAAAGCACGGCAACGGAGCCCGTGCCAGGTCGGCCGAAGAGGCTACCGCACTGGAAACGTCTTCCGAAGCGCGTATCGTACCCCTGGCGACACCGCTTGCCAGTGAGCCTGCGGAAGGCGGTCTAGTCGCGCTCAAGGTCATCGATCGTCACTGCCTGCCATCCGGCGCCTCTCTCGCGGGAATTACGGTACATTAGGATCGATCGAGGGACTTCGAGCGTGTTCGGAGAAGCAAGCGAGACGACACTCACGAGATACGCCGCTGTGCGCCTCAGGCTCGACCGTGACGGGCGCCTCATCGCGGTCGAAGGCCACGACGCGGGCCGCTTGTGCCCGGAAACGGCAGAGCCAGGAAGGCTGGGGCTCGACGACCTGGTCGCGCCACTCGACCGCGACGGTGCTCGCCAGCTCTTGGACTCCGCCCTGCGGGGCGTCCCGGAGCGAGGTGTGCTCCGGCTCCGCGGTCGCGCTGGCATCGAGCCGTGGGACGTCGCGAGCGTGCCTGTGCTGGCCGACGAGCAGATCGCCGAAGTCTGGTGGCTCCTGTGGCCGCTCGACGAGGCGTCGCTCGGCCCAGACCCGCGGCGATCCGCCGAGCCAGTCGCGAACGGTGTCGCACGGCAGCGCCTGTCCACTCCGGCGCAAGGCGACCCAGATCCGAGCGGTCTCATGCTCAGCTCGCTCCGGGTCGGCGTCCTCTTCGAGGACATGCAGCGGCGCGTCGTCCAGGTCAATCCCGCCTTCTGCGAGCTGTTCGGCCTTTCAGGGCCCGAGGCGATCACCGGCGCCGACTGCCGGCAGGCTGCCGAGCAGAGCAAACGGCTGTTCGCCGACCCGGAGCGGTTCGTGAGCCGGATTGAGGAGCTGGTTCATGAGCGCCAGCCAGTGCTGCTGGAGGAACTGGAGCTGGCCGATGGCCGCGTGTTCGAGCGCGACTACATCCCGGTCGACGGGCCGGACGGCCCGATCGGCCACCTCTGGCGGTACGAGGACGTGACCTGGCGAAAGCGGGTCGAGCGGAGCCTGCAGGACGCGGAGGCACGCTACCGCGAGCTGGTCGAGATGCTCCCGGCCGTGGTGTACCGGGCGAGCGCGGTCGATGGTATCGCCCCGCTGTACGTGAGCCCGCAGGTCGAGCGCCTGCTCGGCTATTCGGCCGAGGAGTGGGCGGCTGGCCCGCAGCTCTGGGAACGCAGCATCCACCCCGAAGACAGGGCCCGCGTGCTGGAGGACATCCGGCGCGCGGTCGAAGAAGGCCGCGACCAATCGCTCGAGTACCGGCTGGTCGCTCGCGACGGGCGCATCGTCTGGGTGCGTGACGAGGGCCGGTTCGTCCGCGACGCGACCGGCCGCGCGCTCTACGTTCAGGGGCTATTGATCGACATAACAGAACGGAAGGTTGCCGAGGCCGCGCGCCGACAGGCGGAGGAGCGCTACCGGCTGCTGGTCGAGCAGTCGCCCGTCGTGGTCTACCAGGCTCCGGCTGACGACGTGGCCGAGACGGCCTATGTCAGCCCGCAGATGGAGCGGCTGCTCGGCTACACGCCAGCCGAGTGGCTAGCGACGCGAGGGAACTGGGCCAGGCATCTTTACCCAGACGACGCCGCGTGGGTGCGGGCCGCGGTCGAGCAGGCGCTGGCGACCGAGGGACGCTTTACGCTGGAATACCGGATGCGGCGGAAGGACGGCCGGATCGTCTGGGTGCAGGATCACGGCATGGTGCTCCGGAGCGATCCCGGCCAGCCAGCGGTCATTCACGGCGTGATGGTCGACATCACGGTGCAGAAGGACGCCGAGGCGCGGCTGCGCGACGCGGAGGCTCGTTTCCGGACGCTAGTGGAGCAGTTGCCGGCCGCACTGGTCATCGTGGACAACGAGCCGGATCGCCAATCGGATGGTGTACCTGGCTGGCGCACTTACTACGTCAGCCCGCGGATCGAAGCGATTACCGGTTATACGCCCGAGGAGTGGAAGTTACTCGGCATCTGGGCCCGGTCGATCCATCCTGAGGATCGTGAGCGGATCATCGGGTTCGTGGAGCAAGCGGCGCGGGCCGGTGAGGGGTTTCACCTCGAATACCGGCTGGTGCGAAAAGATGGACGAGTGATCTGGCTCCACCACGACGACGCCGTCGTGCGCGACGCGACCGGCCGGCCACGGTATCGGCACGCGCTCTTTCTCGATATCACTGAGCGTAAAGAAGCCGAGGCCCGGCTGCGGGAAGCCGAGGTGCGCTTCCGGACGCTGGCCGAGCAATTGTCGGCGGCGCTGATCATCGTCAGCGCCGACTCGGAACTCCAGCCCGATGGCGTGCCCGGCTGGCGCACCTACTACGTCAGCCCGCGGATCGAGGCCGTCACCGGCTATACGCCGCAAGAGTGGGAGACACCGGGCATCTGGGCCCGCAACATCCACCCGGACGACCGCGAGCGCGTGCTCGCACTGGCGGATCAGGCGACCCGAGCTGGCGAGGAGTTCCACCTCGAGTACCGGTTCGTGCGCAAGGACGGGCGGGTGGTCTGGCTCTGGCACGACAGCGCCGTGGTGCGTGACGACGCCGGCCGGCCGCGCTATCGTCACGGGCTGATGCTCGACATCACCGCCCAGAAAGAAGCGGAAGCTCGCCTGGCTGAGGCCGAGCGGCGCTATCGCAACCTGGTGGAGCAGCTCCCGGCGGCGGTCTATCTCAATGCGGCCGAGCCGGTCAACTTGCCGGATGGAGAGCAGGTCTACCCTGTCCTCTACCTCAGCCGGCAGATCGCTGCGATCACCGGGTACTCGCCCGAGGAGCTGCAGGCCGACCCGACATTGTGGCCGAAGCTGATCCACCCCGACGCCCGCCAGCGGCGGCTGCGCGAGATCGCGCGCACCGATCGAACCGGGGAGCCGTAC
>JADBJL010000085.1 GCA_014874455.1 Thermomicrobiaceae bacterium | reverse complement strand
TCCTGAACAGCGCAGTAGTAGGTCGTCGGCTGGAAAACGTAGCGGCGCTTCTTCTCATCCAAGACGAGCAGCCGGCGTTCCTGACCGGAAATCGGTAGGTAATCGATGGTGAACCGGCCTGGCGTGTCGGTGCGCTCGACCGTGATGAGCGCACCGGGAACCAGATGTTTCTTGAAGAACGGTTCGAACCCAGCGAGGAAGCCTCCTCGGTTCCCGGCTGGGAAGCGCAATTCGACCAGGAACGTCTCATAGGTCTGTGTCGATTCGAACGTGAGCACAGCCACGCGCTGGTCGGCAAGCACTGGCGGAGGCAATACGGCCGCGAATACCGCGTTATACGGTAGCACGCCCAGGTAGTGCTCATAGAACGTGAGAACATGATCGGCCACCTGCTCGCTGAGCGGCGTCGCCGAGAGCGCCTCATCGACGAGGAAGCGATAGTCCTGGCCGATGTCGGCGGGCCGCCGCTTGGTAGCGCCGATAGGAGGGAGCCCCTTGGTCGACCACAGGTAGTTGCCTGGCACGCCGACGAACTCGAACTCGTCCTCCTGCGAAAGGCGAAGGTTGAGCGCAAAGCGTCGGATCTCGAAATCCGCCGCAGTGCGCCGTACGCCGAGCACGACTTCCGCCAGTTCCGTGTCTGGCAACGGCTGCTCCCGCTCTTGGATGTATTCACCGATACGACGAACGTCACCCCGGCTCAGGCGTGGGACAGCCTCTTCCACCATCCAGAGATCGGCGAAACCGACCACCCCAGGCATCGCAGCCAGCTCGCGCGCCACCAGCTCACGCAGCGTCCGGTCGTCGAGCTGAGCGAGGTCGGCCAGGTCGATCTCCGTGACGGCAGCAGTGACTTCGACCGGAGGAGTCGCGGCCTCGACTGCTTCCGCTCGCGGCGGCACGACCTCCTCGGGAGGGAGCGCCTCTACCAGTGGAGGCACCGGAGCCGCTCGCCGCACCACGGGCGGCGCAGCGGGAGGTGGTTCCTGAAAGCGCCGGGGCAGCATGTGCGCGGTATCGACCTCCTCACTGGGCCGAGGTGGCTTGCCCTCGCGGGTCGTGACGACGAAGAGGTTTCCGTCGTGTTCTTCGAGATGGAAGACTGCCGCGTTCGCCTCGACAGTGCGCTTGATCTCGTCGGCCCAGGCATCAGTTCCGCGCTGCTGATCGACCCGGGCGAAGTGTTCCGCAAGCGCCAGAAGCGGCAGCCGGATCGGGGCGGTCAACGCGTAGAAGCGGCCGATCGACCGCATGACCGCGAAGAGGCGTGCTGCGAGCTCGCGCTCTTCTGGGCTACCGGCGAACTCGATCTCCAACCCGGGCTCGACCGTCTGCATGTTGCTTCTTCTCCTTCACACCGGTGTGTACCGCGCGCCTCGCGAGAGAAGGGGGAAAACGCCGTAGCGTGCGGCACGCTAGCTCGACCGCTCCTCAGCCGCCTGGCGGAGTGCTCTCACGAGTTCCTCGGTCGTCATCGGCCGTCCTGACTGCCGGAGCAAGGACAGTAACACAGCGCGTAGGTGCTCACTGAGGCGCAGGTCGGTGCTCATCGTCACCCTCCTCGTGCAATGCCAGACAGGAATTCTACCGTGCGTGCTAGGGCGGCGGCAACGAGAAGGCGGAACGACCGATGTCTTGGCGGCCCGGCGCAACCGTACCCACGACATCGATCTAAAGGGGGCAGCGACCGAGCACGCGTGGCTGGCTAGCGGACAACGCCGCTGAGTCGAGTTCGGAATGGCCGACACGAGCGATCGTCTCAGACGCGGCCACTGTGTGCGAGGGCAAGAGCGACCGCGCCGAGGATGATGGCGTCGCTACCGAGCTCGGCCGTGGTGAGGCGGACGCTCCGAAGCGACGCTGGATACGCGTACTGGCGCACGCGGGCCTGCAAGGGATCCATCAGCAGGGGCCCGACCTCCGCTACCGGCCCGCCGAGGATGACCGCTTCCGGGTTCAACACAGTGATGAGGTTCGCTACGGCCAGGCCGAGGGTTTGCACCGTCTCGCGCACCACCAGGTCGACGGCAGGACTGAAGGAGGCGGCCTGAAAGATCTGGCGCAGGGTGGGCTGCCGCCTGGTAAGCGTGGCTCGGGCGGGATCTTCGGGCGACTCGGCCAGCCGATCACGCACCCGAGCCTGGATCGATGGGGCGGCGGCGTAGGCTTCCAGGTGGCCCGGCTTGCCACAGGAGCACAGTGGGCCGCCAGTCGAGACAACCATGTGCCCGATCTCACCCGCAGTGTTACTGGCCCCGTACAGGAGGCGACCGTCGACGACGATCCCCCCGCCGACGCCGGTGGCGAGGTGAACATAGACCAGGTTCTGGCAACCGCGACCGGCTCCGAAGGCCGCCTCGCCGAGCGCCGCTGCACGCGCATCGTTATCGAGAGCGGCTGATAGACCAAGCCGCTCTTCGAGGAGAGCGGCCAGTGGAAACTGCTCGAAGCCTGGTGCGCGGTGTGACAGGAGGGTGAGACCTCGCTGGGGATCGACCGGCCCACCGAAGGCGATGCCGGCAGCTTCGATCGCCGAGAGCGGGACGCCGGCCTGCTCGCAGGCCCGCTCGGCGAGATGCTGTACCGTGAGCACGGCCGTCAGCGCGTCCACTCTTCCGTCGGGGGCGTGCGCCTGTCCCCGGATGTGCCCGCTTCCGTCGGCAACCACAACGCGCTGGCCATGGCCACCGATCTCGATCCCGAGGACAAGCAGGTCGAGCGCTGGCGGACGACGCCAGAAGCGGCTGACGCTGACCTCTACCACGGCCTACCTCACCCACAGACCCGTTCGCATGTCGCCGCCAGGTGTTCGACGGCAAGCCACGCATTGTAGCACGGACAGGGACGGGTTCAGCCCGCTTTCGAGGCGCCTGCGCGGTAGGATGATACCCGATCGTGGATCGAGAGCCTGGAGGGTCGTCACTCGGATGGTCGAGGGGGAAACGGTAGCGGTCGCCCGGGGAGTGACGCCCGCGCGAGTCAGCCTAGTGGGTGTCGGACTGGCGCTGGTGGCAGTGCTGAGCGTTGCGACCAGCGCTGTCTTCATCAGACTGGCGGGACAGGTCAGCCCCTTCGAGATCGCGTTCTGGCGCCTGGTAGTCGCCTCGGCAGTGCTGGCTCCTCTCGTCTGGCTCACCCGCGCGTGGCCATCGATTCGAGCCGTGGGCCTCAAGCGCTTTGCCCTGTACGGGGCCGTCCTCGCCGCGCACTTCGTCACGTACAACCTGGGCCTCCGCTATGCACCCGTCGCGCACGTGCTGCCGCTGGTCTACACCTCGACCATCTTCATCGCCGTCCTGTCCGCGGTGGTGCTGCGGGAGCCTCTCCGGCGGGCACAGCTCGGCGGCATCGCAGTCGTCATCCTCGGCGCGGGTATCCTCGCCGGGTTCGAGCCGCAGCTCAACGCGCGTGTGCTGCTGGGAGACGGGTTCGCGCTCCTCTCGGCGGTGACGTTCGCGCTGTACTCGATGGTGGGCCGTCAGCAGCGGCAGCGTGTACCGCTGTTCGGCTACGCGGTCGGTGTGTACGCGACCGCGGCGCTGTGGACGGCACCGCTGGCAGTTCTGGCGGCCTGGTCGGCGTTCGATGAGTGGGCGGCGATCGGCGCGCGCTATTCGTTGCAGGTCATCCTCTCGCTGCTGGCGCTGGGGCTGATCCCGAATGCGATCGGGCATACGCTGTACAACGCGAGCGTGCGCCGGTTGAATGCGGCAGTCGCCAACGTGCTCTTCACTCAAGAAGTGACCGGCGCTATCCTGCTCGCCTGGTTGATTCTCGGTGAGGTGCCGTCGACGAATGCGCTCATCGGTGCCGCGGTGATGCTGGCCGGCATCCTGGTCGTCCTGCTCCGCTGAGTCATCAGCGTGTCACGGCACCCAGGAGGCATCGAGGAGCTGGACGTCGACGACCGCGCCAGCGGGCGCCTCGTTCCACTGCTCCGGGATGACCGCCAGGCCGTTCGCCAGAGCGACCGAGCTGAGAATGCCTGACCCCTGCTCGCCGACCGGGCGAGCGACATACTCCTCGCCCGCACGTTCGAGCAGCACGCGGACGAAGTGACGCCGCTGCCCGCGGTTCTCGCACGGGGCGAGCAAGCGGGCACGCACGATCGGCGGCGCCCAGTCGCGGTAACCGAGCATCTTGAGGATCGCTGGCCGGCCGAACTGGAGGAATGCGACGAAGGCGGCGACGGGGTTCCCCGGTAGGCCGAGCAGCGGCACCTCGCCGATCCAGCCAAACGCCATCGGTTTGCCGGGCTTGATGCGAACCTGCCAGAGGTCGATGCGGCCTTCGGCTTGCAGCACGTGCTTGACCAGGTCGTAGTCGCCGATCGAGACCCCGCCCGAAGTCAGTATCAAGTCGACACCGCGTACCTTCCGAAGGCGGAGCCGGATCTCGTCTGGATCATCGCGGACGACACCGAGCAAGATCGGCTCGCCGCCGCTCTGCCTGACCAGCGCTGCCAGGGTGTAGTTGTTGCTGTTGCGGATCTGGCCGGGGAGCAGCTCGGGGCCGAGGTCGACGACTTCGTTCCCGGTGGCGAGAATGGCGACCCGCGGCCGCCGATGCACGGTTACCCATCTCAGGTTGAGCGAGGCCAGTAAACCGATACAGGCGGGTCGCAGCACGGTACCAGAAGGCAATACTTCCTGCCCGGCCCTGATGTCCTCGCCCGCGAGGCGCACGTTCTCGCCCGTTTTGACACGACGAAAGATGCGAATTTCGGCCGGTTGCCCGGCGCTCGCCAGGCGCGGCCCGGCATCCCACTCATCGGTCTCCTCGAAGCGAACCACGGCATCCGCGCCTTCGGGCAGAACCGCGCCGGTCATGATCCGGGCAGCCTGCCCTGGGCCGACGGCCACCGCCGGTCGGGAACCGGCCGCTACCTCGGCAACCACGCTGAGGGTTACTGGCCGCTCATAGCTCGCACCGGCGGTGTCCTCGGCCCGCACGGCGTAGCCGTCCATCGCGGAGTTCGTGAAGGGGGGTACGTCGTGGCCGGCGACGACTGGCCGGGCGAGCACGAGGCCCAGAGCCTCAAGGAGCGGGACGCGCACCGCAGGCAGCGGCGAGACCGCGGCAAGGATGCGCTCCCGCGCCTCGTCGACGGAGAGGAGCGATTCCACGCTTTCCCAGAGGCGATCGGCTCGGGCATGCGGCGACGATGGGCCTCGGGAGCTGGTCATCTCGATCTCCGAGCTAGAGATGCTTCATTGCCTCGACGAGCTCGCGCACCGCAGCGGCCGAGCGGTGGAGTGCGGCCCGTTCCTCCTCCGTGAGCTCGATCTCGATGACCTCCTTGACACCGCCAGCACCCAGCTTGATCGGGACACCGACATAGAGGCCATCGATGCCGTACTGCCCCTGGAGATAGGTGCTGCACGGCAAGATACGGTTCTCGTCCAGCAAGATCGCCTCGACCATCTCGGCGACCGAGGCTGCTGGCGCGTAGTACGCGCTGGTGCCGAGCAGGCGAACGATCTCACCGCCGCCGTCACGCGTGCGCTCGACGATGGCGTCGATGCGCTCCTTGGCCAGGAGGTGGGTAATCGGGATACCAGCGACCGTCGAGTAGCGCGGGAGCGGCACCATCGTGTCTCCGTGGCCACCGAGCACGAATGCGGTCACGTCGCGCGGCGAGACGCCGAGCTCCATCGCGATGAAGGTGCGGAACCGCGCCGAATCGAGCACGCCCGCTTGCCCAACGACCCGCCGCGAGGGGAAGCCTGAAGCCTCCAGCGCAACATGGCACATTGCGTCGAGTGGGTTCGTGACCACCACGATGACCGCACTGGGCGAGCGAGGGGCTGCCTGCTCGGTCACGCTCTTGACGATGTTCATGTTGACGCGGAGGAGGTCGTCACGGCTCATCCCCGGCTTGCGCGGTGAACCGGACGTGATGACGATCACGTCGGAGTTAGCCGTGGCGTCATAGTCGTTCGCGCCGATCACGGTGCAGTCGTACCCGAGTACCGGCCCCGCCTCCAGCAGGTCGAGCGCTTTACCCTGGGGCAGGTTCTCGACGATGTCCACCAGGACGATGTCAGCGAGGTTGCGCTGAGCCAGGTACTGAGCCGTCGTCGAGCCGACCATCCCAGCACCGATAATGGTCACTTTGGGCCTCATCAGCCCACCCCTTCCGCTCGTCTCCGGGCTTCCTCACTGCACCCCAAGGCATCATAGCATACCCCGTGCCGGAGTGAACGGGCTCTCACACCACCCGATCTCGCCAGTAGAATCCTGTGAGCAGCAGGTGGTGCTGCGTGTCGCCGCCAGGAAAGGAGCCGAGCCATCGACGCTCTCCCACGCCGTGTCATCTTGATCGGCCTCAGCGGGACGGGAAAGTCGAGCCTCGCGCCCCTGCTCGCGGAGCGGCTCGGCTTCGAGTCGATCGATACCGACGCGATGGTCGAGGCGCGCTTCGGGTGCTCGATCCCGGAGATCTTCGAGCGCTTCGGCGAGCCGGTGTTTCGGGCTGCCGAGCGGCAGGCGCTGCTGGCTGCGTGCGCGCACGACCACGTCGTCGTCGCAACCGGAGGCGGCGTCGTTTTGGACGAGGCGAACTGGGTCGCCATGCGGCCCGGGAGCGTGATCGTCCACCTGCATGCCAGCCCACAGACGATCGCCGAGCGGTTGCGCCGCCAAATGGAGAGTGACCCTCGCGTGGTGCGCCCCTTGCTTCGCGGCGACGATCCGGCGCGGCGGATCGCGACGCTCTGGCGGGAGCGCGCTGCCTTCTACGCTCGAGCCGACCTCGCGGTACAGACGGACGGGATGTCGCTCGAAGCCATCGTGCACGAGATCGAAGCGGCCGTGCGGTCGCGCGCAAGGATGGGGATGGTACCAGTTGCCTCGATCGGGGGCACCACTGGCCGATCTGATATCTACGTCGCGCCGGGCCTGCTGGCCGAACTGGGTCGGCTGGCGCGATCGCGCTGGCCGGCTGCGCGGGCTGCCTTCGTGGTCGGCGACGCGGCGGTCTGGGAGCACTGGGGAGCGGCGGTCTGCCAGGCGCTGGAGGCACACGAGTTCGAGGTTCGCTCGACGACGGTACCGCCTGGCGAGGCAAGCAAATCGCTGGCGGAGGCGGAGCGGTTACTGGACTGGCTCCTCGAACACCGAATCGACCGGGGAGATATCGTCGTTGCGGTCGGCGGCGGGGTCGTCGGTGACCTCGGCGGGCTGGTGGCATCGCTGGTTCTGCGCGGGGTCGGCCTGGTGCAGGTACCGACGAGCGTGCTGGCTATGGTCGATGCCAGCGTGGGAGGAAAGACCGCGGTGAACCACCCGCGAGGGAAGAACCTGATCGGCACCTTCTACCAGCCGCACCTCGTCGTCGCCGATCCGCTGGTGCTGCGCACGCTGCCCGACGCCGAGTTCCGCGCCGGGTGGGCTGAAATCGTCAAACATGCGATGATCGAAGTCACCGCGACCGGACAACGCCCGGGCCTCTTACTGCCGTTGCTGGAAGAGGCGTGCCTGGAGCAGGTCGAGTTCGAGCCGAGCTGGTTTGCGCGTGTGATCGGGCGGAACATCGAGATCAAGGCAGCGGTCGTCAAGGTGGACGAGCGGGAGGCGGGGCTGCGCCGTATCCTCAACTACGGACACACGTTAGGTCACGCGATCGAAGCTGCCGGATACCGCTACCGGCACGGGGAAGCGGTCGCGCTCGGGATGCGGGCGGCTGCCAGGATGGCTGCCGCGCTCGGCTATACCGATCCGCAGTTGGTGGAGCGCCAGGATCGGCTGTTAGATCGACTGGGTCTGCCGCGAGCGTTCGAGGGCAGCGTGGACGAGGTGCTCGAGCGCCTGGCCTACGACAAGAAGGCGGTGCGGGGAGAGTTGACCTGGATCCTGCCGGTTCGTCCGGGCGAGGTGATCGTGACGCGCGATGTGCCGCGCGAGGAAGTGCTCGGCGCGCTCGCCGAACTCGTGCGAGCCAGCGGGGCGGCGTAGATTGTCCATGGGCAGGCGGTATGGTATAGTCGCGGAAAAGCGAATAGGGCTCCTCTTATCCAGAGTGGTGGAGGGAACGGCCCGAGGAAGCCCGGCAACCGGCAGCGGTGCTGCACGGTGCCAAGTCCGCCGACGGCTGTCGTCTGGAGGACGTGTACGGCGCGGGATAGAGCCGAGGAGCCGCGCTGGCGCCGTCGGGAGATGAGTAGGAGCCGCTTGAGTACGGCTTCTCTCGGGGGAAGCCATTTTTGTGTAGCGAGTCAAGCCGTGGCAGGTGCGATCCAACCGCTTCGATGGGACGGCGAGGCGCTCCTCTTGCTCGATCAGACACGGCTGCCGCATGAGGAGCGGTGGCTGCGTTGCGTGACCGTTGAAGAGGTCGCGGCCGCCATCCGCGAGATGCGGGTTCGAGGAGCACCAGCGATCGGGCTGGCAGCGGCGGCTGGCATGGCGCTGGCGGCGGCCGAGGCGGCGCGAGAGGGCCGCGATCTCGCTGAGGCGCTCCAGCAGGCAGGGTCAACGCTCGGGGCGACGCGACCGACGGCGGTTAACCTGTACTGGGCCCTCGACCGTGCCTGGGAAGTGGCCAGGACGGCTCACGATCCCCGAGATGCCGCAGAGCGCTTGCGCCGGCTGGTCGCTGAGCTGCTCGACCGGCAGCGGGAGAGCGACCTGGCGATCGCCGAGCACGGAGCGGCGCTCCTACCACCGGGAGCTCGGGTGCTGACGCACTGCAATACCGGTGCTCTCGCGACCGGGGGCTACGGTACCGCGCTCGGGATCGTCCGGCGGGCGCACGAGCTGGGGAAGCTCGCCATCGTCTACGTCGACGAGAGCCGGCCCCGACTTCAGGGCGCCCGCCTGACAGCGTGGGAGCTACTGCGGGCCGGTGTACCGTTCCGCTTGATCGTCGACGCGGCTGCGTCGAGCCTGATCGCTCGCGGGATGGTCGACGCGGTCGTCGTCGGGGCCGACCGGATCGCGGCTAACGGCGATGTCGCCAACAAGATCGGTACGCTCGCGCTGGCGCTGGCTGCATCGCGCTATGGCATACCGTTCTTCGTGGCGGCGCCGCTGAGCACGTTCGACCCCGCGACGCCGAGCGGGGCGTCGATCGAGATCGAAGAGCGCGACGCCGAGGAAGTGCTCTACGTCGGCAAGGAGCGCGTGGCCCCTGAGGGAAGCGCGGTCTTCAACCCGGCGTTCGACGTCACTCCGGCGGCGCTGGTCACTGCAATCGTCACGGAGGCTGGCGTCGTGTCGTCTCCGGTGGGTGAGCGGCTGCACGCGCTGGCCGGAGAACTCGTGCCGAGACGGCACTCCTAGTGTGGCCGTGGTCGGGCGTGTGATGGCTCCCACATCCCTGGAACGGGACTGCCAGGGTGCCGATGGAGGGAAGGCGATGACGGGGACGGCAGAGGCGCGCTACGACATCCGAGACATCGGGCTGGCCGAGCTTGGGCGCCAGCGGATCGCCTGGGCCGCTCGTGAGATGCCGGTGTTGCGGCAGATCCGTGAACGGTTCCAGCGAGAGCGACCACTCGACGGGCTCCGTATCGTCGCCTGCGTCCATGTGACCACCGAGACGGCGAACCTGGGCTACACCTTGCGTGCCGGCGGAGCGGAGGTCGTCATCTGCGCCAGCAACCCGCTTTCGACGCAGGACGACGTGGCTGCGGCGCTGGTCGCGGACGGCTTCTCGGTGTACGCCATCAAGGGTGAGGATCACCAGACCTACTACCGGCACATCCACCAGGCGCTCGATCACCGCCCCCATATCGTGATCGACGACGGTGCCGACGTGGTCAGCACGCTCCACCGCGACAGGCGCGAGTTGCTCCAGGACGTGTTCGGCTCGACCGAGGAGACGACCACCGGGGTAATCAGGCTCAGAGCGATGGCCCGGGACGACGTGCTCGCCTTCCCGGTCATCGCGGTCAACGATGCCGACACCAAGCACCTGTTCGACAACCGCTACGGCACCGGCCAGAGCACCATCGACGCCATCCTGCGAGCGACCAACATCTTGCTGGCGGGCAAGACGGTCGTCGTGGCCGGCTACGGCTGGTGCGGCCGCGGGATCGCGATGCGGGCGCGAGGGATGGGCGCGCGCGTGATCGTGACCGAGGTGAACCCGATCCGCGCGTTAGAGGCGCTGATGGACGGGTACCAGGTGATGAGCATGCGCCAGGCTGCGCCGCTCGGCGACCTGTTCATTACTGCCACCGGTAACCGCCACGTGATCGACCGCGAGCATTTCCGGCTCATGAAGGACGGGGCGATCGTCTGCAACGCGGGTCACTTCAACGTGGAGATCAACTTGCAGGCACTGGAGGAGCTGGCGATAGGTGGCCGGCACCAGCTCCGGCCGCTGGTCGAGGAGTACCGGCTCGATGGTGGACGGGGCATCGTGGTACTCGCCGAGGGACGGCTGGTGAACCTGGCGGCGGCGGAGGGGCACCCTGCCAGCGTCATGGACATGAGCTTCGCGAACCAGGCGCTGGCCTGTGCCTATCTGGCCAAGCGCCATCACCAGCTCGAGGCGACCGTCTATCCGGTGCCCGAGGAGATCGACCGGGAGGTCGCGCGACTGAAGCTGGCGAGCATGGGCATCACGATCGATGAGTTGACCGACGAGCAGATCGCCTACTTGCGTTCGTGGCAACAGGGCACGTGAGCGGTGTGACAAGCGGCGCAGCCGCCGCTCGCGAGGGATGAGCAGTGAGCGTGCGTGCCAGAGTGAGGGGACGGCCGTGACGACGAGCATGATGCGGGCTGCGAGAACCTTCTTTACGTCAGAGTCAGTGACCGAGGGACATCCGGACAAACTCTGCGATCAGGTCTCGGACGCCGTCCTCGATGCGGTTCTGGCCGTCGATCCCGATGGGCGCGTGGCCTGCGAGACGGCGACGACGACTGGGCTGATGA
The DNA here is from genome assembly GCA_014874455.1 of Thermomicrobiaceae bacterium. GTDB lineage: Bacteria > Chloroflexota > Chloroflexia > Thermomicrobiales > Thermomicrobiaceae > Thermalbibacter. The sequence goes on along the minus strand of JADBJL010000085.1, from coordinate 4,687 downwards.
TCGTGATCGGCGAGATTACCACCACAGCAGCGCTCGATATCCCCCAGATCGCTCGCAGCGTCGTCCTGGAGGCAGGCTATACCGATTCGGAGTACGGCCTCGACGGCCGAACTATGGGGGTGATCACGTCCATCAAAGAGCAGGCGCACGAGATCGCGAGGGGAGTCGCGCAGGCCCTCGAGACGCGAGCTGGCCTCGCTACTGACCCGTTCGATCGCATCGGAGCTGGCGACCAGGGGATGATGATCGGCTTTGCGTGCACCGAAACGCCGGATTTGATGCCGATGCCGATCGCTCTCGCGCACGGGCTGACGCGGCGTCTGGCCCAGGTTCGCAAGCTCGGGATACTGCCCTACTTGCGACCGGACGGGAAAAGCCAGGTCACCGTCGAGTATCGGCATGGTGTGCCCGCCCGTGTCCATACCGTCGTCCTCTCCGCCCAGCACGATCCGGATATCTCGCCCAAGCAGCTCCAGGACGACCTCATGGAGGTCGTCATCCGCGAGGTGATCCCGGTTCACCTGCTCGACCGTGAGACCCGCATTCTGATCAACCCCAGTGGAAGCTTCGTCGTCGGTGGGCCGATGGCCGACGCTGGGATGACGGGGCGGAAGATTATGGTCGATACCTACGGCGGGATGGCCCGTCACGGTGGCGGGGCTTTCTCGGGGAAGGATCCGACGAAGGTCGACCGTTCCGGCGCGTATGCCGCGCGGTACGTGGCCAAGAACGTGGTGGCTGCTGGTCTAGCTGACCGCTTCGAGATCCAGGTCTCCTACGCGATCGGTGTCGCTCACCCGCTGGCTATCCACATCGAGACCTTCGGCACGGCTCACATCGAGGAGGAGCGGATCGACGAGCTGGTGCGGCGACATTTCGACTTCAGGCCGGCAGCGATCATTCACAACCTGGATCTCCTGCGCCCGATCTATCGCCAGGTGGCCGCCTACGGCCATTTTGGCCGGTCGGATTTGGATCTCCCGTGGGAACGACTGGACAAGGTCGAGGTGTTGCGGTACGAGGCAGGCCTCGCACAGACCCGGGTGTAGGTGGTGACTCCGGACGCTGAGCGGAGGGCTGGGCGATGCGCCGCGCGCTGATCACCGGCGCCTCGGGATTTGCCGGGAGGCACCTCGCCCGTCGACTGGCGTCGTCCGGTGCCTGGGAGGTGATCGGACTTTCGGCCCGCCCGCACACGCCCGGCCCGGAGCTCCACCATCACCTCGCCTGTGACTTGCTCAACGGTGACCTCACCCGCCGGACACTCGCACACTGGCGTCCTGACGTGATCTTCCACCTCGCTGCCGCCAGCTACGTGCCGCGCTCGTTCGCCGATCCCGCGGGCACGCTGGTGAACAACGCCGTCGGGCAGATCAACCTGCTGGAAGGCGCCAGGCTGCTCGACCCGATGCCGACAGTACTCGTCGTCAGCTCGTCCGACGTCTACGGGCTAGTTCATCCGGAAGAGCTGCCGGTGACCGAAGCGCAACCGTTCCGCCCGATCAGCCCGTACGGGGTCAGCAAGGTGGCGCAGGACATGCTCGGGCTCCAGTACTACCTGAGCTACGGCATGCCGATCGTGCGCGTGCGGCCGTTCAGCCACATCGGGCCGGAGCAGAGCGACCGCTTCGCCATCGCGAGCTTCGCTCGCCAGATCGCTGAGGCCGAGGCGGGCTTGGCTCCGCCAGTATTGCTGGTCGGAAACCTGGACGTCGAGCGTGACCTGCTCGACGTACGCGATGTGGTGCGAGCCTACGAGATGGTCGCACGGCCCGACCTGGCGGGGCGCGTCTTCAACATCGCCAGTGGCCGATCCTTTCGCCTGAGGGAGATCGTCGAGCGCCTGCGCGAGTTGGCCGCGGTACAGATCGAAGTCCGCCAGGATCCAGCGCGGTTGCGCCCGGCTGATATCGCGGTGCTGCGCGGCGACGCGACTGCGCTGCGAGAGGCGACTGGCTGGACGCCGGAGATACCGCTGGAGCAAACGCTGGCCGACACGCTCGACTACTGGAGGAAGACGATACGCCGCTGCCGTAGCGGCAGCGAGCGCCCGTAGTGCCTCACCGTCCCAGACCGCCACCGGCACGCCCGACTACGGTTCGACCTCAACCAGCAAGACGCCGTCACGCACCGGAAGCCCGACAGTGCACGGCTGCGAACGGGCAAGCGCTTCTGCAGCATCGCGACACCAGCGGAGCAGTCGGCGAACGGTGACCCGAGGCTCGCCAGGTGAAGCATAGACCGGCCGGTAGCCGAGGGGGATCACACCGCTGAGGAAATGCACCGCGCGCCAGGCAACCCAATCGGGCGTGATCTCGAGGTCGCGTGTGCGAGGCCAGGAGAAATAGCTCGCACGCTCCGATTCCTGAGGCCACGTATCCGCTCGTCCACTCGCGACGCACTCGAGCGCTCGCACCAGCAGCCGTGCTCCGATGGCAGCGGCTTGCCATTCCAGGTGGTCGCCCGGAAGCCCGAGCGGTACGTCGAAACGGGCCTGCCCCAGAATCGGGCCCGCGTCTAGTTCGGGCGTGATCTGATGAACTGTGACCCCTGTGCGCAGGTGTCCATGGCGGTATACCCAGAAGAGCGGGTCGGGGCCGCGGTACGCCGGCAGTGCCGAAGGGTGCACGTTGAGCCCGCCCAGGGAAGCCAGGGCGACGAGTTCCTCCGGGATGCGCCAGGGAAAACAGGAGACGACGAGGATGTCAGGTTCGAGGTCGGCCAGGGCCTCGAGCACCTGGGGATGCCGCAAGGTGCTGGCCTCGAGAACGGGTAGCCGGTACGCGCTCGCGAGTTGCTCAAGCGTCGGTTCGCCTACCCGGGCCACGATGGGAGGCAGCGCCAGCGCACGGATCGGCAACGACCGGTCGCGGCGGTGTCGTGGAGCGGGCGTGACGATCCCGGCGACCGGGAAGCCCGCTGCGAGCACAGCCCGGAGCGGCAGGGCGCTCAGGCGACAGCGCCGCCCGAAGAACAGGACTCTCGGCAGCGGCTGTGGCTGTGCCAGGGCGTTCCTGTTTGACACCTGATCACCTCTCCTTTAGGCTTGCGGTGGTTGCCGGAATGTGAGCTTGCGAGGTGACGTCGATGCCCCGCATGGTTCAGTGTGCCAAGCTCGGTCGGTTGTTGCCCGGCCTGGAGAAGCCGCCGTTTCCCGGGCCGCTGGGTGAGCGGATCTACAATGAGATCTCCCAGCAAGCCTGGGAGATGTGGCGTGAGTACCAGACCATCATCATCAACCACTACGGATTGAATCCCGCCGATCCCGACGACCGAAAGCTGCTCCGCGCCGAGATGGAGGAGTTCTTCTTCGGTGAAGGCGCCGCGATGCCGGAGGGCTGGGCGCCGGAAGGCACCCGCGGCGGCGCGCCGGCCAAAGGAGCTCCTGCTCGCAAAAAGTAAGCTTCGAACCCGCCCTAGCGTCTCGCTGCCGTGACCGGATGGAGCCGGATTTCCGGCGTGATCCGGAACGACAGGCAGCGGTGCGCGGTGCGTAGCGCCGTTTCGACCTCGGCAGGCGTCTGGCCACGGGCGAAGATGAAGCCGAGGTAGCTCGCCCCTTCCGGCAGCGGCACCAGCGGGTGGTTCAGCTTCGCCGTGATCTCGATCCCCGTCACGCCCGGCACCCTGCGTGCGTCCTCGATCCCGTCGACGCGGCGAAGGATACCCGCGCCAGGGATCGGAATCATCATCACACCGACCGCTTCGCCTCGCCGCTCGAAGGATTCGATCGGTTCGCCGATGGCATGTGCCAAAATCAGTTCTTCGAGCGACATGCCGGTGCCGAACTCGAGGATCGTCGAGCACAGCCCACCGATCGAACGGCCGGCGACCTCGATCAGCCAGGGCCCCGCCTGGTTGATCCGCAGCTCCGCATGGACAGGGCCGGTGCGCAGGCCGAGCGCCTCAGCGGCGCGAGCCGTGCACTCGGCGATCGCGTGCTGTGCCTGCTCGGGCAGGCGGGAAGGGGTAACGTAGATCGTCTCCTCGAAGAAGGGGCCATCGAGCGGATCGGGCTTGTCGAAAAGCGCTAGCACCTGGAGTTCTCCCTCGGTCAGCAGTCCTTCGAGTGCCACTTCGAAGCCTGGCACGAAGGACTCGACCAGGATGACGGCCCTCTCCAGGTGGGCGCCGTCACTCGCGATGATCCGCTGCACGCGCTCGAAGGCCGCGACGAACTGCTCCGGGTCGTCGGCGCGGATCACTCCTCGGCTGCCGGAGAGCAACGTCGGCTTCACCACGCACGGGTACTCGATCTCATGGGCGATAGAGCGGGGATCAGTCGCAGCCGGATAGGGCGTGAACGACGGCGCCGGCACACCACAGGCATGGAGTCGTTCGCGCATGCACAGCTTGTCGCGGGCGGCCAGCGCCGCATCCGGGTCGTTGTGTGGCAGTCCAAGCCGCGACGCGACGAGCGCTGCCAGCAGCGTGGCGCTGTCATCGACCGGCACCACGGCATCGACCGGTCGCTGCCGCACCAATTCGACGATGCGCGCCGTGGCCGCTTGTGGCTGGCTGAAGTCGACGGCCTCGGGCCGGCGCCACTCTCGTGCCAGGGCTGCTGGCGTGTCCACGATATGCAGTACCTCGAGCCCCAACCGTTCGGCCGCAGCGAGGAACGCTGGCGTGCGGTAGCTCGTCGGTGAGGACAACAGCGCGATACGGCGACGTCGCGTGTTGCCAC
>JADBJL010000068.1 GCA_014874455.1 Thermomicrobiaceae bacterium | reverse complement strand
ACGCTGCGATGGGCAAGTCGATCCAGCGACGTCACCGGATGCCGTGGTGTGCTTTCAGCGGCTCGTGCCCGCTCCTGGCCCACCGGGAAGATCGACTGCTCGCTCGCCCCTGGAGGGCAGGCGCGCCAGCAGGACAAGGCCGGCGAAGAGCAGGCCGGCTCCAAGCATCCCCAGCACCGTGAGCCGCTCGCCGAGCAGGAGCAGGCCCAGGCTGGCAGCCGTCAGCGGCTCGGCCAGCGATAGCGTCGCCGCGGTCGTCACCGGCGTCCCCTGGAGCCCGCGGCCGAACAGCACATAGGCGAGCGCAGTCGCCACCAGCCCCAGGTGCAACGCCGCGGCCAGCCCGCGCGGCTGAGCCAGCCAGGACAGGTTCGACGTCGCCACGACCGGCAGGAGCAGGAGCGCGCCGCCGCCGAACGCCAGCCCCATGACCGCCGCTGGCGGCCGCCCAGCATCCATGAGCGCCTTGCTGGCGACGGCGAAGGTCGCGTAGGCCGCGCCGGCACCCAGGTTGAGCAGAACCCCCAGCGGGTCGACTCCGACCTCGTGGCCAGGCAGGACGAGCAGGGCCGCGCCGACCACCGCGAGCGCCGTCGCCATGCCCCAGCCCGGTTCGGGACGCTCGCGGCGCGCGAGCAGGCCGAGCAGCCCGGTGAAGGCTGGCGCGCTCCCGATGGTCACGATCGTGCCCAGGGCCACGCCGCTGCGCGCAACGCCGGAGAAGAAGCAGACCTGATAGGCAGCCACGCCGGCTGCGGCCAGGGCGGTCGCGAGGCGAACCCAGCGCCCTGGCCGACCCAGCCCACCCCGAGCGAGCGCGAGTGCCAGGAGCGCAGCGCCGCCGATCAAGATACGCACCCCGCCGACCGACGCTGGCTCAGCGCCGTCAGGCGCGAGGGCCTGAGCGGTGCCGGTCGTTCCCCAGAGTACGGCGGCCGTCACGACGAACAGCCGCGGCAGCAGCCGTCGCTCTACCAGTCGCTCTTGGGCCTGCCCGACCTGCTGTTTCCGACCCACCCCGACCTCGCCGGCCCTCGAGGCGTACTCCGCTCGCGCCCGTCGAGCCGCCCTCTCTTCCTGCCTCTGCGCAAAGGGCTCAGGGCTCGAGCCCTGAGCCCAGGACTTCGAGCCCGAGCCAGCCTACAGGACGCGGTCTTCTCCAGCCAGCCCACGTGCAGGAGAGGGGGCTGATGGTTGGCGTAAGGGTACCCCCCTTGGCTGGCTGCCGACTGCGGCAGACAATGGGGCCGATGGACAGGGGCGAAGGGAGGTCGAGCGTGAACGTCTATGTCTCGGTCGATATGGAGGGGATCAGCGGCATCGTCCACGGCGAGATGATGATGCCGGGCGAGCGGGAGTACGACCGCGGGCGACGGCTGATGACCGCTGACGCCAACGCGGCGGTCGAGGGACTAGTGCAGGCCGGCGCCAGCTTCGTCCTGGTCAACGATTCGCACGGCCCGATGCGCAACCTGCTGATCGAGGATCTCCACCCGGCCGCCCACCTGATCTCTGGCAGCGGTGACGCCAAGGACTACTGCCAGCTCGAAGGCGCCGACAGCCGGAAGTTCGATGCCGCGGTCTTCATTGGGTACCACGCCATGGCGCGGACGCCGGGCGCGATCCACCCGCACACCATCGCTGGCGCGGCGGTCGCCGAGCTGCGTCTCAACGGCCGGCCTCACGGCGAGACCGGCCTCAACGCCGCAGTGCTCGGGTCGCTCGGGATCCCGGTGGTGCTGGTCACCGGTGACAGCACGACCTGCGCCGAGGCCCGCGCCTTCCTGGGCGACCAGGTCGAGACCGTGGCGGTCAAAGAGGCGTGCGGGCGCAACGCCGCCATCTGCCGCCCGCCCGCGGCCACCCGGGCGGAGATCACCGAAGCCGCGGCCAGGGCGCTGCGCAAGTTGGCCGAGATCCCACCCTACCGGCCACAGCGGCCTTGGCGGCTGGAGGTCGACTTCCTGACCATGCAGCAATGCGACCGCGCCGCTCGGGTGGCCGGCGTCGAGCGCACCGGGCCGGTGACGATCTCGATCCCCGGCGACGACCCCTGGCAGCAGTACCGGGTGCTCTGGGCGGCCATCCGCGCCGCGCTCTACGAGCCGGCGAGCTGGCTGGGCTAGCGCGCGAGATCCGGCGCAGGAGCGAGAAGGAAAGAATGTCATGAAGCAGTACCGGATCGCCGTGATTCCCGGCGATGGGGTAGGTAAGGAGGTCATCCCGGCAGGCCAGCGGGTGCTCGAGGCCGCCGTCGCCGGGAGGGCCGAGCTGGCCTGGGTGGTATTTCCCTGGGGCTCCGACTACTACCGGCAGACCGGGGCCATGATGCCGCCGGATGGGCTGGAGACCCTCCGAGCTTTCGACGCCATCTATCTCGGTGCCGTCGGCGATCCGCCGCGCGTGCCCGACCATGTGACGCTCTGGGGATTGCTCCTGCCGATCCGCAAAACCTTCGACCTCTACGTCAACGTGCGGCCGATCAAGCTGCTGCCCGGCATCACCGGCCCGCTGCGCGACAAGGGGCCGGAGCAGATCGACATGGTGTTCGTGCGCGAGAACACCGAGGGCGAGTATGCTGGCGCTGGCGGGCGCGTGCACGTCGGCACGCCGCACGAGGTGGCGCTGGAGACGGCGGTCTTCTCTCGCTTCAACGTCGAGCGGGTGGTGCGCTACGCCTTCGAGCTGGCCCGCACCCGGCGCAAACACCTGACCAGCATCACGAAGTCGAATGCCCAGCGCCACTCGATGGTCTTCTGGGACACGGTCGTGGCCGAGGTGGCTCAGGACTACCCGGACGTGGAAGTCACCTCGCTGCTGGTGGACGCCGCGGCCGCGCTGATGGTGCGGGCGCCCGAGCGGTTCGACGTCGCCGTCGGCAGCAACCTGTTCGCCGACATCCTCACCGACCTCGGCGGCGCGCTCATGGGCAGCCTGGGCCTGCCGCCCAGCGCCAACCTGGCCTATGACCCGCAGTTCCCCTCGCTGTTCGAGCCAGTGCACGGCTCGGCGCCGGATATCGCCGGGCGCGGGGTCGCCAACCCGATCGCCACCGTCTGGGCCGGCGCCATGATGCTCGATCACCTGGGCGAGACCGAGGCCGCCAACCGGGTCATGCAGGCCATCGAGGCGCTGACGGCCGAGGGCAAGGTGCTGACTCCCGATCTCGGCGGCAGTGCGACTACCGAGCAGGTGGCCGAGCGCATCGTCGAACTGCTCTGACACGCTGGTGCGCTGGCTGCCCGGCTCCGCTCAGTGGCCGACGTGCGCCGGGCGGTCGGCCAGCTCGGGCTGCCGGATCTGCATGAAGCCCACGCCGTCGAACGTCTCGACGAGCGACGCCTCGTCGAACCAGCTCTTCGGCGCCGGGTGCCCCCAGTAGGTCTGGCGCTTGGGGTCGTTCAGCGACCACCGGATCGGCTCGAAGTCGGGATCGGGGATCAGGTAGTCGCTGGTGTAGAGCTCGATCCGGTTGCCGTCGGGGTCGCGCAGGTACAGGAACATCGCGTTGGAGATGCCGTGACGGCCCGGCCCGCGCTCGATCGCGCTCTCGAAGCCGGCCGCGGCCAGGATATCGGCAGCGCGCAGGACGCTCGCCGGCTCCGGGAGCCAGAAGCCGGTGTGGTGCAGCCGCGGCCCGGAGCCGGTCATCAGCGCCACGTCGTGGACGTTCTGCTTCCGGTGCAGCCAGGTGGCCCACAGCCGCGGCGGCTCCTCCTCCGTCTCGGTGTACTCCGAGACCATGAAGCCGAGCGCGACCGTATACCAGTCCTGGCCGGCCTGGACGTCCGGCGTGTGCAGGTTGACGTGGTCGATCCGCATCACCTGGGCGCCGCGGTGCAGATGGAAGCGCTGGAGCCACCGCTCGACCCGCTCCACCTGGTGATAGAACTCGACCGGAAAGCCCAGCGGATCCTGGATACGCAGCGCTCGCCCCTGGCCCCGCTCCTCACCCGGCCCCACCCAGCGTGTCGGCAAGACACGGTCGCGCGCCAGCCGCTCGATCTCCACGAGGTCGTCGTCCTCAGCCACCCGGTAGGCGAGGTGCCCCAGGCCCGGCGAGGGCGCCTGGCGCAGGATGAGGCTGTGGTGCTCCCACTCCTCCAGCCCGCGCAGGTAGAGGCGGCTCCCATCGCGCTCGGTCTCGACGAAGCCGAGCAGGTCGACGTAGAAGGCGCGCGCCCGCTCCAGGTCGGTCACGCGCAGCTCGACGTGGCCGGTCTTCAGCACGGTGAAGGGAAGCTGCTGTCGCGGCACGGCTCGTCTCCCCCTTTCGACCGCCGCCGGGCGACTCGGCCAGCCGTGACCCCGGTGGCCAGCGCCGCGAGCGGCTGGGAACAGTCCTCGACAGGGTCAACTCCAGTCGAAGGGCGGCTCGGGCTCGCCGATCTCGTCGTAGTAGAGCGCGGCGCCGACACTGGTGAGCAGATCGGGCGCCTCCCGCGGCAGGGCTTCCTCGAGCGCGGCCAGCCGGCGGTAGCGCCCGCGGTAGTAGAGCAGCGGCTCGGCCTCGCTCGCGCCCTCGGCCAGCGCCACCACCCGTCCGATCACCACCCAGTGGTCGCCGGCATCGACCATCTGCTCCACCCGGCACCCGACCGTCGCCAGGCATCCGCGCAGTCGCGGGCCGCCCTGCCACGGCTCGAAGTGGATCTCCGGTGGCGGGCCGTCGTATGCCTGCCCGGCGAAGTGGCGAGCCACCAGTTCCTGCTCGCGTGTCAGGAAGTTGAGCGCAAAACTCCCGGCCTCGCGCAGGAGCGGCACCAGGCGGGCCTGCTTGCCCACGCAGACGAGCACCAGCAGCGGATCGAGCGAGACCGAGGTGATGGCGTTCGCCGTCATCCCGTGCATGCGGGTACCGGCCTGGGCCGTGACCAGCCCGACGCCGGTCGCGAAGAGACCCATGACCCGCCGGAAGCTCGCTGCGTCCAGGCTCAGCTCAGCGAAGCCCACGCCACGCTCCGTCCTCACTCGCCACTCTCGGCCGGCGAGGTCGCCGTCTCCTGCTGCTCCACCCGGTCGAGGAACGCCTGGATCCGCTCCTTGTACTGCTCCTTCGGGTAGCTGGTGTAGAGCGCGCCGGCCATCCTGACCGGGTCTCCGAAGAAGAAGCGCTCGTAGAGCACCTGGCGCGCGCCGAAGGCGCTCAGCGAGGCGTCCCAGGCCAGCCGGAAGAGCTTGACGCGATTGTACGCATCCACGTTGCGCCCCTGCAGATAACGGTCGATCAGTGGGCCGATCGGCCCATGGATGTCGGCCTCGGTCGGCAGCGCCATCAGCCCGCTGGCGCCCAGTTGCTGGATGATCTCGATCATTCGCGGGTAGAGCCGCGGGAAGAGGTTACGCGCCGCGTTGAGCGGGGCCCAGGCCGGCGTCATCACCCCCCAGCGGTCGACGGCCGCATCGGCCTCGGCAGCCCGCAGAAAGGCGCGCATCGTCTCCAGGGTCATGATCAGTTCGGCCAGCTTCTCCTGCACGTGCTGGAAGCCATCGATGCCGATCCGGTCGGCGATCGAGGCGGCGATGCCGAAGATGAACTCCGCCTTGGCTACGTTCTTGACCACGACCTGGTGCGCCATGTGGACTACGGCGTTCGTCTCGGCGAAGACGCCGTTGCAGAGCTGGACATCCTGGTAGAGGAAGACCCGCTCCCAGGGAACCAGCACGTCGTCGAAGACGACGACCGCGTCCATCTCCTCGAAGCGCGAGCCGAGCGGGTGATCGAAGTGGGAGCGGCCGTAGTCGAAGGACTCGCGGCAGAGGAACTTCAGCCCCGGCGTGTCGCAGGGGATGGCGAATGCGAAGGAGTAGGGCGCGTCCTCCTCGGTGCCCTTGAGCACGGTCGACGGGAACACCTCGATCTCGTCGGCGATCGGCCCGAGCGTCGCGAGCATCCGCGCGCCGCGAATGACGATGCCAGCATCGGTCTCCTTGACCACCCGCGCCACGATGAACGGATCGGCCTGCTTCGCCGGGCCGGCCGAGCGGTTGACCTGCGGCGTGATCAGCGTGTGCGTCAGGCAGAGGTCGTGCTCGCGCACGTGCTCGTAGTACCGCTTGATGTTCTCGCCGAAGCGCGGGTCGTTGCGGGCGAAGTAGTCGCTGGCCGCGCCCATGGCCGCCAGGCCGGCGTTGAGGTAGTCCGGCGAGCGGCCGATGAAGCCGCCGGAGTAGTCGGCCCAGCGTTTCATCATGGCGCTACGCCGCCGGAGGTCGTCCTGCGAGCGCGGCTGGATGAACGAGAGTCCGACTCGCTCCCCGCTCGACGGCGAGACGTAGGTCATCTGGTCGCGCAGCGGCGGGTCGTGCTGCATGTCGTAGAGCGCGGCGAGGCTGCGCGTGATGTTCTTGAAGGCCGGATGCTCGGTGATGTCGCCGAGCACCCGCTCGCCGTGGATCCAGACCTCTCGCGGGCGTTCTCTCAGCCCCTGGAGGTATTCCGCGCCGGTGCGAGCGCCCATAGCCCCCTCCAATCATGATGAGACAGACGAACGCGGCTCGGTTCCGACGATGTCCTGCCCAGTGGCCAGCACCCTCCGGTCGCTTACCCGGCGCCGCTCGAGTGAGCGGAGTCACGGTCGGTTCGCGAGTGATTCCCGGCTGCCCTGCCCCTCGCCCGGCTCGATCGGCAAGCGCGGGAGGGCACCGCTCAACCATCTGCGGCCCGGCCAATCCCTCCGGCTACGCGCTGGCGCCCATCCGAGGGATGGGATGGCGGCCGAGCGCGACGTGAATCGTCTTCACCTCCGTGTAGAACTCGAACGAGTAGTGCCCGCCCTCGCGCCCGATGCCGCTCTCCTTCATCCCGCCGAAGGGGGTGCGCAGGTCGCGCACGTTCTGGGAGTTGATCCAGACCATGCCGGACTCGATGGCCGGCGCCAGGCGAGTGGCCCGGGTGACGTTGGACGTCCAGAGGTAGGCGGCCAGCCCGTAGCGCACGCCGTTCGCGATGCGCAGCGCCTCCTCCTCGTCGGCGAACGGGATGACGGTGAGGACAGGGCCGAAGATCTCCTCCTGGGCAATGCGCATGTCAGACCGGGCATCGACGAAGAGCGCCGGCAGCAGGTAGTTGCCGCGGGCCAGCGCCGGGTCGTCGGGCCGTCGCCCGCCGGCCACCAGCCGGGCACCCTCGCGTTGGCCGACATCCAGATAGCCCATGACCCGCTCCAGGTGCCGCGAGTGGATCAGCGGGCCGACCTCGGTCGCCGGGTCGAGCGGGTCGCCGACCCGGATCGCGCGCACGCGCTCGACCAGCCGGGCGACGAAGTCGTCGTAAATCGAGCGCTCCAGGATCAGCCGCGAGCCGGCGGTGCAGCGCTCGCCGTTGAGCGAGAAGACCCCGAAGACGGTGGCATCGAGCGCCCGCTCGAGGTCGGCGTCGGCGAAGACGATCACCGGTGATTTCCCGCCCAGCTCCATCGAGAAGCGTTTGAGGCTATCGGCGCCGACGCGCATCAGCCGCTTGCCGGTCGTCGTCTCGCCCGTAAAGGAGACCAGGTTGACACCCGGGTGCGCCGCCAGCGCCTCGCCGACCGTCTCACCGGGGCCGTAGACCAGGTTGAAGACGCCGGGCGGCAGGTCCGCCTCCTGGATGATCTCGGCGAGCTTATAGGCCGAGAGCGGCGACCAGCTCGCCGGCTTGAGCACGCAGGTGTTGCCGGCGGCGAGGCAGGGTGCCACCTTCCAGGTCTCCAGCATGAAGGGCGTGTTCCAGGGCGTGATCAATGCGGCCACGCCGACCGGCCGGCGCACGGTGTAGTTGAGGAAGAGGTCGTCCACCGGGTAGGTCTCACCGGTGATCCGGGTCGCCATCTCGGCGAAGAAGTCGAAGTTGTCGGCGGCGCGCAGGACCTGGGCCTCCCGTATCTGCTTGATCGGGATACCGGTGTCGGTGCTCTCCAGCACCGCGATCTCGTCGGCCCGCGCGCGGATCAGGTCGGCGATGCGGCGCAGCGCCCGAGCCCGCTCGGCCGCCGGCAGGCGCGGCCAAGGCCCCTCGTCGAAGGCGCGCCGGGCTGCCGCGACCGCCAGCTCCACGCCGTCCGGCCCGGCGCTGGAGACCGTCGCGATCGGCTCGTTGGTCGCCGGGTCGAGCGACTCGAAGGTCTGGCCGCTCGGCCCCTCGGTGAACGCGCCGTCGATGAAGTTCCTGACCGTGCGGACCGCGGCCAGGGCCTGCTCGCGCAGTGCGGCGTACTGGACAGAGCTGGCCGTCGTCATCAGGATCCGCCTCCTTCCAGCTCGTTCTCGGCCACGATGGGGTTCTCGAGCGCGCCGACGCCCTCGACCTCCACCCGCAGCACGTCGCCGGGCCGGACGAAGGAGATCCCCTCCGGGGTGCCGGTCATGATCACGTCGTCCGGCTCCAGCGTCATGAACGAGCTGACATACTATATGATAGCTGCTACCTTGTGGATGAGGTGCGAGGTATGGCCCCGCTGGCGCAGCTCGCCGTTGACGTAGGCACGCAGCTCCAGGTTGTCCGGATCGAGGTCTTCCCCCTCGACCAGCCAGGGGCCGAGCGGGCCGAAGGTGTCGAAGCCCTTGGCCTTGACCGGCGGGCGGAAGTAGTTGGTAATGAAGTCGCGCGCGGTCACGTCGTTGGCGACCGTGTAGCCGCGGATCACGCCGAAGGCGTCAGCCGCCCGCACCTTGCGGCAACGCCGGCCGATCACCACGGCCAGCTCGACCTCGTAGTGCAACCGCTCGACCCCGGCCGGGTAGACGATCGGGGCGCGGTGGCCGATCAGCGAGGTCAACGGCTTGAAGAAGAGCACCGGGTCTTGTGGCACCTCCAGCCCCAGCTCGCGGGCATGGTCGGCGTAGTTCAGCACCAGGCCGATGACCTTGGTCGGCTCGACCGGCGGGAGCCAGACCACCGCGTCGCAGCGGTGGGCCCGGCCGCTCTCGTCGATGAGCCGGTCCTCGACGACCTGGCCGGTGTGCAGCCGCCCATCGGCGATGAAGCGTGCCGTGCGCATCAGCCGGCTCCGTTTCCGGCGGCCGGCGCCGCGGCCGGGATCAGGCCGTAGCGCTCGGCGACGGCCCGCAGCGTGCGCTGGTTCTCCTCCGAGGGCAGCACCAGCGGCAGGCGCAGCTCGGGCTGGATCTTCCCCATCAGGCTCAGCACGTACTTGACCGGGCCGGGGTTCGTCTCCAGGAAGAGCGCCTCGTTCATCGCCAGCATCTCGTAGTGGAGCTCGCGTGCCTCCAGCCACTTGCCGGCCATGACCAGGTTGTAGAGCTCGGCGCACTGGCGCGGCAGCACGTTGCCGGTAGCGCTGATGTAGCCGGCGCCGCCGAGCGCCAGCAGCGGGAAGCAGAGCGCCTCGATGCCCGAGTAGACCAGGAAGTCGCGCCCGCAGCGGTCGAACAGCCGGCTGACCTGCTCGAAGTCCTTGTTCGCCTCTTTGACGCCGATCACGTTGCGTCGCTCGCGGGCCACCCGCGCCACCGTCTCCGGCTCCATGTTGACGGCGGTGCGGCCGGGGATGTTGTAGATGATGATCGGGATCGAGACCTGCTCGGCCAGCGCGGTGAAGTACTGGTAGAGTCCCTCCTGCGTGGGCCGGTTGTAGTAGGGCACGATCACCAGCGCGGCGTCGGCGCCGGCACGCTCGGCGAAGCGGGTGAGGCGCAGCGTCTCGTCGAAGTTATTAGTGCCGGTGCCGGCGATCACCGGCACACGCCCGCGCGCGGCCCTGACTGCCGTCTCGATGACATACTCGCGCTCCTCCAGCGAGAGGGCCGAGGGCTCGCCGGTGGAGCCGGTCACCGAGATGCCGTGGCTGCCGCTCTCGATCTGCCACTCGATCAGGTCGCGGAAAGCCGGCTCGTCGAACTGGCCGTCTTTGAACGGCGTCACCAGCGGCACCAGTGAGCCACGGAGCGCTTTCCTCGCCATTCCGTCCCTCCTTACTCTACGCAGTCAGACCGAACAGCCGGGCAGCCGTCCCGCCGAGGATTCGCTCGCGCGACTCGGCCGGCACAGTCGCCTCGATGCTCCGGACGACGCTCCCCACGTCGCCGATGACGTGCGGGTAGTCCGAGCCGAAGACGATGCGATCCGGCCCCACCGTCTCCAGCGCGCAGCGGAGGGCCGGCTCGTGGAACGAGACCGTGTCGAGGTAGAGCCGCCGGATGTACTCGCTCGGCGGACGAGAAATGCCCTGGCAGTCCGGGTAGCTCCGGTAGCCGATGTCGAGCCGCCCGGCGAGGTAGGGGATCGTCGCTCCCAGGTGTCCCACCAGTACCCGAACCCTGGGGTAGCGCTCGAAGAACCCGGAGAAGATCAGGCGCGCCACCGCCAGCGTCGTGTCCATCATGAAGCCGACGAGCGGCGCCAGCGCGTAGTCAGCCATCACCTCGACGCCGGCCGGCACCATCGGATGGATGAACATGACGGTGCCCCGGCGATTCAGCTCCTCGTAGAAAGGGGCGAACTCCGGCGCGTCGATCGGCTGGCCGTCGATGTTCGCGCCCACCAGCACGCCGACCATGCCCAGCTCGTCCAGGCAGCGCTCGAGCTCCCGAGCGGCTGCGTCCGCCCCGGCGGTCAAGGGAACGCTTGCCAGCGCTCGGAAGCGGTTCGGGTACTGCTGCACCACCCCCGCTAGGTAGTCGTTGCAGCGCCGCGCCAGGTCGATGCAGGCCTGCCCCTGGAGGAAGTAGACCTGCGGCGTCGTCACCGAGACGATCTGCACATCGATCCCCGAGGCGTCCATCTCCTCGACGCGCTGGGCCGGATTGTGCATCTGCGGCGTGGTCGTCAGGAAGCGAGCGCCCTTCTCACGGACGACGATATGCCTAGCGTCATCCTGCCGGCACTCGTACCGGCCGGAGGCGAGCAGCGCCTCCAGGAACTCCGGCGGCTGCACGTGGGTGTGCACATCGATCCGCACTGCGCGTGCCGCGTTCTCGGTCACGATCGTTCTCCCGAGCGCTTGGCTCCCTCAAGATGTGTGGAGAGCCTCCGCCATGCCGCGCACCCGCTCCCCCGTTTCTGCCCTGCTTCTGATCCAGGCCTGGAACGCCCGCGCCGTCGCCAGCTTGTGCTGGCGGACGACCTGCTCGATCTCCTCGGCCGGGGCGCGCCGCTCGATCAGATCGGTGATCCGCCGGTGGTCGTCGAGCGATGTCCGGGCGCGATCGGGGAGGAGCACGAAGATCGAGTGGCGCATCGAGTCGAGCCGGGCCCAGGCGTTCTCGATCTGGGCCACCAGGTAGCGATTGGGACAGTGGGTGTAGATCGCCTCGTGGTAGGCCCGGTTCAGAGCGCTGTAGCGCAGCATGTCGCCGGCCTCGACTGCGCGCTGCATCTCTTCCTCGAACGCTCGCAGGGGAACGAGGTCGCGCGGGCTCATGCGCGGTGCGGCGAGCGCGGTGGCATAGCCTTCGAGGACGGCCAGCGTGGAGAGGACATCGACGTACTGCCGCTGGTCGATCGTGACTACCCGCGCGCCCGCGTTCCTGGTGTACTCGAGCAGGCCTTCGGCCTCCAGCCGCCGGATGGCCTCGCGGACGGGGATGGCGCTGCAGCCGAGCTCCCGTGCCAGCTCGTCGATGACCACGCGGTAGCCGGGGCCGTACACCCCCTCGAGGATGCGCTGGCGGATGGTCCGGTAGGCCAGTTCCTGCTTGCTCATCGGCCCGTCCTCGCTGGGCGTGGGAGTGGTCTTCATCGGCAGCATATAGGAAATCACATACGATTTCAAGCCCTGTCCTGGCTGCGAGATCGAGCGACAGCGCCTGGTGGGCTCTCGACATGCGCCAGGGTGGCTAGCCGCTGGCGATCCTGCTCGGTGCCGCACCTTAGGACTTTTATCCCTACCACACATCCAGACGATGGTCTAGTATTGGAGAGACGAATGGGGAAGCGGAGCGGGATGGGTTCCAATTCGCCACTCAAGCGGTTGCGCCCCCCGGCGCCAGGGGGATGGCACCGGGATGATCCGCACGACCCTCGCCAGCGCTACCGCCCTCACCTGCCGAAAGCGCCAGCGCGGCGCTCGTCCGCCCCGCAAGCGGCGACAAGCAGGCGCGCCGGCCGGAGCAAGCAGGCCGCGCGACGACCGTCCTTGAGAGAGAGCGGCTGGCTGACCCCGCGACGTGGGCTGGGCTCGGGTGCGCTGCTCCTCCTGCTGGCAGCGACCCTCGCGGCGGTCGTGACCGGCCACACCGTCGCGAGCCAGGAACCGACGCTGTTGCTGGCCATTCCTGGCCAGGACGCCGCGCCGGTGACCGACGGGCGGTTCGTCGCCTGGCTCGCCCCGGGTGACGACCCGCTCCACCGCGACGTCTACGCCGCCAACCTCGCCGACCGTCGGCCCGTGCCCCTTTCGACCGGGCCGGCCAAGCGAGCGGGCCTCGACCTCAGCCGGGGTATCGCCGTCTGGAGCGAGAGCGAGCTGTGCGAGAGGTGTCCCGCGGACATCGTCGGCGTCCGGATCGAGACCGGTGAGCGCCTCGTCGTCGCGGCGACTGAGGCCGACGAGACAGCACCGTCGATCTGGCGACGCTGGGTCGCCTGGCTGAGCAACGATGGGCGGCGGCAGCGGCTGATGCTGCGCGACCTGAACACCGATGGAGCACCGGAGACACTGGCTCAAGCCGAAGCTGCCGGTAACGAGGCGATCGGCCCGCCGCGCGTCCAGAGCGGGCTGGTGGTCTGGCTGGAGTCGACCGCGCGGTCAGTGGAGGGGCAGCGCATCTGGGACTGGCGGTTGCTTGCCCGCCACGTCGCGGCCGACGAGGAGCCGATGGTGGTCGCCGAGGGCGATGACACGCCGTATCTCCCTGAGTATGCGGTCGGCGGCGAGATGGTCGTCTACACTGCCAGCGAGGCGCTGATCGCCGTCGATCTCGAGACCGGCCAGGCCCGGACGCTGGCCAGCCCGGTTGTGGGCAGCTCCCCGCCGACCACCGACGGCCAGTACGTCTTCTGGGGGCGGGTCTCACCCGAGCAGCCTGACCAGATCGACATCCTGGGGTTCGACCTCGCCACGACCAGCATGTTCAATGTTACGGTCAATAGCGGGCGGAACGGGGCGCCGCAGGCCAAGGACGGCGCCCTCGCCTGGCAGCGTAACGTCGGAGATGCCGTCGAGATCCACGTCGCCAGGGTCAACGATGTCCTACCTTCGGCTCCGCGCCCCGACCCTGGCACCAGCAGCGACGAGTGGGTCTATTTCCCCGAGACCGGCCACTACCTGGCGCACGGGTTCCTCGCGTTCTGGAAGCGGCACGGCGGGTTGGAGACCTTCGGCTACCCGCTGACCGAGGAGTTCAGCCAGTGGGATCCCGACAGCGGGCGGCTTCGGACTGTGCAGTACTTCGAGCGGGCCCGGCTGGCCTACTACCCGGAGCATGCCGGCACCCCGCTCGAGATCCAGCTCGGGCGCATCGGCGTCGAGGAGGCGGCCACCTGGGGCTTCCTCGAGAGCCGGGCGTTCCGGTCTTTCCTGGCCGACTCGCAGGATGACCCCTCGTGCGTCTTCTTCCCGGAGACCGGCCACCGTGTCTGCGGCGCCTTCCTGGTCTACTGGCAGGCGCGCGGCCTCGATCTCGGCGATCCCGGCGTCTCGAACCGCGAGTCGCTCGCCCTCTTCGGTTACCCGATCAGCGAGGTCTTCACCGATCCAGCTTCCGGGTTGACCGTCCAATACTTCGAGCGGGCGCGCTTCGAGTGGCACCCGGACGACAGTGACCGGTACCGGGTGATGCTCGGCCGGCTCGGCGTGACGCTGCTCGCCCGGCACGGCTGGCGGGGACAGGCCCAGCCTGCGCCGTAGCGGCGATACCGCTCCCGAACCGGAGGCACAGCCGGGCAGGGGCGTCCGGTGATCTCTACTCACCCCCTTCCCCTGGGCTCCAGCTTTCCTATCCGCTGATCACCTCGGGCCGCTGGGTTGCATTCCCCCTCGAGAGCCGCACGCCGCGACGTGCCGTCGGCGCTTGGATCGTCCCATGCGAGTGGTGAACAATCAGCGAGGCAAGCCGCTCATCGCGTTGCATAGCGAGGCGTGGGAACCGCACGGCTCTGAGCGTTGTAGTACCGAGGGCAGTGGCGAATCACCGTTCGTCTCTGTCAGAGGGCTGGCTCGTGGAGGATCGTGACCTCGTCCTCAGGGCGCGGCAGGGTGACGTCGATGCGTATGCTGAGCTTGTGCGGCGATACTCGGAGATCGCCTTTCGGACTGCGTACCTGATCACGCGATGCGGCCGACGCGGAAGACGCGGCCCAGGAGTCCTTCGTGAAGGCGTACTACGCGCTCGATCGTTTTCGGCCCGAGGCAGCGTTCCGGCCCTGGCTGCTCCGGATCGTCGCCAACGAGGCGCGTAACCGTCGCACGCGATCGAGCCGCCAGGCCTCGCTGCAGCTTCGGGCTGCCGCTCACCCGAGTTCCCCCGCGTCTCTCCCCTCGCCTGAGGAGGTCACTCTGGCGCATGAGCAGCGGCAGACACTCCTCGACGCGATCGAGAGCCTGCGCGACGGGGATCGTCTCGTCCTCATCTACCGGTACTTCCTGGAGCTGTCCGAGGCCGAGATGGCAGACGCGCTCGGCTGTGCCCGCGGCACGGTGAAGTCGCGCCTCTCCCGCGCGCTCGACCGGTTGCGACATCAGCTCGCGCGGGAGGGGCAGTTCGAACCCAGGCAAGCCGAGGAGCACGAACGATGACTGAGCGGCGAAGGCCAGCGCGCGAGGAAGAACTGGACGCGGCGCTGTACCGGTTGCGGGACGAGCTGGAATACCCGCCCACACCCGACTTGAGCGAAACAGTCCGCCAGCGGCTGCTCGAGGGCCAGCGCCCGGCCCGACCCTGGTGGGTCGCCCTCGGTACCCCACGCGGCCGGCTGGCTGCCGCACTACTGGCCTGCGCGCTGCTCGCCGCGCTGGCGATCGGCCTCTGGCCGGCGGCGCGCTCGGCGATCGCCGAGCGGTTCGGCCTGCCCGGCGTCGAGATCCGCGTCGTCGCCTCACCGACACCCGTGCCCGCGACGAGCACGGCTGAGGCCCACGCCACACCGACGGCCCCTACCGCGCCGGATACGGTTCCGGCCCCCACGCCGACAGCCACGCCGGTGCCGCCACTCTTCCTCGGCACCGAGATGTCGCTCGAGGAAGTGCAGCGGCGTGTCCCCTTCCGCATCCTACTGCCGGCCGCGCTTGGCCCGCCGGACGCCGTCTACCTCGACGAGACCCGTCCGGTTCCGGTGGTGACGCTGGTCTACCGGCCGCGCCCGCCCGAGATCCCGGCCAGCCAGGTAACCGGAGTCGGGCTGCTGGTCGTGGAGTTCCAGGGCTCGCCGGACGAGCCGGTCTTCGGCAAGGGGGTCGGGCCGGACGCAGTCATCGAGCCGGTCACCGTGCGCAACGGCCCTGGCTACTGGATCTCCGGCGGGCCGCACGTCCTGATCCTGCGGACGCCGGGCGGCGAGTGGCGGGACGAGCAGCGGCTGGCCGGCAATACCCTCCTCTGGGTCAACCGCGACCTGACCCTGCGCCTGGAGGGAGACATCTCGAAAGAGACTGCGCTGCTGATCGCGGAGTCGATGGAATGAGCGGAGCGGCCTCTGGCCGAACGCCG
>JADBJL010000005.1 GCA_014874455.1 Thermomicrobiaceae bacterium | reverse complement strand
GCGGAGGCGCTCGACCAGGTTCAGCACCTCGGGATAGCTGCTGAAGCCGTCGACGGCCCGCAGCGGCGAGCGCACGTCGGCGGTGACGTACTGGTCGTATTCTCGCGTCACAGCGGCGTAGGCTGGCTCGCCCCACGGGTCGTGCTCGTGGTCGGGGTAGGTGCCGAGACTCATGTCGGTGCCGATGCCGATGTGGTCGACCGAGCCGGTGAGCTGGGCCACGTAGTCGATGTGCTGGACGAAGTCGTCGAGCGTCGGTCGCGTTCGGCTGCCCGGCTTCATCACCAGCGGCCCCCAGGGAGCGAGGCCGATCACGCCACCGCGGGCCGTGCAGGCGAGGATCTGCTCGTCGTCGATGTTGCGCGGGTTGTCGACGAGCCGCTTGGGGTTCGAGTGGCTGAAGACGACCGGCACCGCGCTCCGCGCGATGATCTCCAGGCTCGAGCGCTTGCCGACGTGTGAGCAGTCGAGCAGGAGCCCGACGCGGTTGCACTCTTCGACGACGAGCTCTCCGAAGCTGGTCAGCCCGCCGTCGGCCCGGTCGAGGCAGCCGCCGCAAATGGCGTTCGTCCGGCTATAGGCTGGGATCAGCATGCGCAGGCCGAGCCGGTAGAACGCCTCGATGCGGTGCAGCGCGTTGCCGATGAAGTCGCCACCCTGCGAGGCCAGGACGAAGACGGCCCGACCCTCTCGCTTGGCCTGCACGATGTCGTCAGCCGTCCAGGCAATGCCGAGGTTGGGATACCGTCGAGCAACCAGGTGCCAGAACATCAACCCTTCCAGCGCCGCGTCCAGCCCTGCCCAGGGGTGGAAGGCGGTGACCGCGTAGGCGGTCACCCCATGCCGGTGGGCGCGGGCGTAGTCGGCGTCCGGCCAGGCCTGCATGCAGGCGTCGACGAAGATGTACGGGTGATCCTGCTCCAGGACAGGGTGGATACCCTTGTGCAGCGGGGTCACGCTCATCTCGTTTTCCCCTCATCGATCACGGCTTGTCGGCCACTGGTTCCGCCGCATCTGGCGCTCTGCTCGGGTCGCGCACTGGAGAGCCGGTTGCGGCAGTCTACCACGAGCCGGTGACTCCTGTGCCCCCTGTCCAAGACACGCGACCGTGCTGGCGACCGACCGGCCTTGCCGGGCGAGCCGGTCGGCCGCATGATTGGGTCGGCGCTCTCGGTGGTGGAGCCGGAAGGGCAGCGGGCGATGCTGACGCAGGTCGACCACGTCGTCGTGCTGGTATCGCGTCTCGATGAGGCGATCGAGTCCTACCGGGCGCAGGGGTTCCAGGTGGTGGTCGGTGGTGAGCATCCCGGCGGGACGCACAACGCGCTGGTCGGCTTTTCCGACGGCGCGTATCTGGAGCTGCTGGCGTTTCGCGAGCCGGAGCGCCCGCATGCCCACCGCTGGTACCGTTTCCTGGCCGCCGGGCCTGGCATTATCGACTTCTGCCTAGCCAGCGATGACCTGGCTGGCGAGGTCGAGCGACTGCAGCGCGGTGGCCTGCCGTATCAAGGCCCGATCCAAGGCAGCCGCTGGCGGCCGGACGGGCAGCTCGTCGAGTGGCGCAGCGCGATGCCAGTCGACGAGCGGACAGGCGCGCTTCCCTTCCTGGTCCAGGACGTGACGCCGCGGGAGCTGCGCGTGCCCGGCGGAACCGAGGCCCGGCACCCGCTCGGTGTAGTCGGGCTCGCGGCAGTCACGGTCGCCGTCAGTGCTCTGGAGACGGCGGTGGCTGAGTACCGGGCGCTCCTCGGCGCCCGGGAACCGGAGCGCGGCGATGATCTGGAACTCCAGGCGACGACGGCGACCTTCACGCTCGGGCCGCACCGGATCGTCCTCGCGCAGCCTGCCGACCCTGATAGCCCGGCGGCGCGCCGGATCCGCCTGCGCGGCGAGGGCCCGTTCCAGGTGACCTTGCTGGCTGAGGGCCTGGCCGAGCCGCGACACCTGGAGATCGACGGTGCTTACTTCGTACTGGTACCGGCCGCCCGGTGAGGCGTGCCGGTCTCGCCTCAGATCTGCTCTTTCGTGATCCAGCGAGGGACGATCAGCGGGGGCTGGTACTCGAGCACCTGCTGGAGAAGGCGTTCGGGGTCGGAGGCAACGGTCAAGAGCTGGGCATACTCGGGGAGGATGAACTCCTCTGGGATCGCGTGCGCGATGAAGGCCAGCAGCGCGTCGTAGTAGCCTGCGACGTTGAGCAGCCCGATCGGCTTGCGGTGGAGGCCGAGCTGGGCCCAGGTGATCGCTTCGAACAGTTCATCGAGCGTGCCGAAACCACCCGGCATGGCGATGAAGGCGTCGGAGAGCTCGTTCATCAACGCCTTGCGCTCGTGCATCGTGCCAACGACCCGCAACTCGGTCAGCCCGGGATGGGTGACCTCTCGAATCATCAGCACCTCGGGGATGACACCGATCACTTCCGCTCCAGCTTCCAAGGCGGCATCGGCGATGACCCCCATCAGGCCGACGCTGCCACCGCCGTAGACGAGCCCGATGCCGTGCTCGCCTAGCAGCCGGCCTAACCGCCGGGCCTGCTCAGCATAGACCGGGCGGCTCCCGACCTGGGAACCAGTGAAGACGCAGATGCGCTGGATCCGTGCCGTGCTCATTTCCGCGTGCTCGATCCTCTGACCACGAACGCTGCGGCCTGGCGAGGCCGGGACGTGCCCGGCAGTGTACCCCAGCGAGGGCTGAAGTGGAGCGAGGGGCGAGGCTGGTTCCTGAGGGAGCAGCAGGGACGGCCGGTCAGTCAACCCTCAGGAGACTGGCACGTTGCCGCTCGGCTTGCCGTCATGCTATGCTCTGGCCCTGCCGGGTGCACGAGATCCGGCAGTGGGGTCGCAGAGTGAGAGGGTGGGTGTGGCGGTCGGAGACGAGAAGCCGCTCTGGGAGAGTGCCGGGGAGCCGGAAGAGCTGTCCGGCGACGAGTTACGCTGGATGGTCGAGCCGCCGCTCTACTGGATCGTCCGCCACCAGGGGGCCTCGCTGCCAGCGATCCGCGGGCTCAGCTACCTCGCCACCAACCGCTTCGCCGATTCGCCCTTCGACGAGACGCTGGTCGCCACGCCGGAGCAGTCGAACCTGATCGAACTGCTGCGCGAGGTGCCCGGTGTCTGCTCGGTAGAGCCGGGTTACCTGCGCTACTTCTTCCGGCCTCCGATGGTGATCGCGGTACTGAACCGCTCGGCGATCAACTGGTTCGACAGTATCGATGAGGCGCTGAGCTGGGATCCCTTCGGGGATCCTGATATCGCGCTTTCTCCTCATGCTTGAGTCTCGAGCAGGATGAGCGAGGCCGAGCGCCCGGATAGCCTGGTCGCCTACACGCTCGTGCTCCTCTTGCGGGGAGAACGCTGCCTGCTGCTGCGCCGGGCCGAGAACCGGGCCCGCTTCCCCGGACGGTGGACGGGGCTAGGCGGGCGCGTCGAGCCGGACGAGCTGGAGCACCTGCGGGCGGCGGCGCTGCGCGAGCTCGAGGAGGAGGCGGCTCTCCGCCCGGAACAGGTGCGTCACCTGGTGCTGCGCCGGGTACTGCTCCATGCCCGGCCGGGCGGGCCGCTCACGATTCTGCTCTACTTCACCGGCGTGCTGGACGGCGAGGACGTGCTCGCGCAGCCTCCGCTGGCGTCGCCGGAGGGGGAACTCTCCTGGGTTCGCCCGGATGAGCTGGAGCGGCTCGATCTGGTGGACAATGCCCGGCTCGTGCTGCCGCTGCTGCTCGAGGACGCGCGGCGGGATCCGGAGGGGCGCGAGCCGGTCAAGCTCGGCGCCCTCCGCTACTCTCCCGAGGGCACGATCGAGGCGATCGTCTGGGCCTGAACCGGCTGCTGGGCTGCGGCACTGCGACGCGGCAGCCGGTGCCTTCTCGGCCCGGTTACCGCTCGCGCTGTGCGAGCTGGGTCAGTACCGGCTGGGCTTCATCTTCCAGCGTCTGAGCGACCTCCGCGAAGACGACCTGCGGCTCTTCCTGGTTGATCGTGACGCGCTCCAAACCCTTGCCGATGATCTGGTCACCGTTCGGGATAAACACCCGAGCCGCATCCTGTGGCCGGGTCTTGGGCAATTGCTCGACTGCGGTGCGGAAGTTGGGGTTCTTCTCGTAGAACCGCTTCATCTCCTCGCTCTCCACGGCCGACTTCCGAACCGGCATGTATCCGGTGCTCTGCGACCAGAAGATGGTCGTCTCGGTCGAGGTCGCGAAGGCGAGGTAGTCGAACGCTGCTTCCTGGATCTCGCGCGGCTTGTCGGCGAGGATTGCCAGTCCGGAACCGCCGGTACAGCAGCCGAATCCTGCCGGGCCTTCGGGCAGGAAAGCCGTCCCGACCTCGAACGGTGCGGATCTGCTCAAGCCGCCGAGCGAGGCGGTGGAGGCCATCATCGCGGCCGTGAGCCCGTTCACGAAGTCGGCGTTGAGATCCTGAGAGGCGACAGCCCAGCCGTCGGCGACCGTGCTCCGGTAGAACTGGCCCGCTTGCACACCGGCCGGCTCGGCGAGCCGAATCGTGAAGTCGGGATCGGAGTAGCGGCCTCCGAACTGCCAGATGACGCCCTGGAACAGCCAGGCGACATAGGAGGCGGCATTCGGATGCGCAAAGGCGTAACGGCTCGTGGTACCGCCGTCACTCCTGACGAGTTCAGGCACCCACTGCCGGAACTCGTCCCACGTCCGCGGGCCGCGGTCGGGGAGGCCGGCCTCGCTCCAGGCTTCCTTGTTGTAGTAGAACAGCGGCGTCGAGCGAGCGAACGGTACCCAGTAGACAGACCCCTTACGGATCCCCTCGTTGATCAGCGGATCGACATAGTCTGCAAGGTCGATCTGCCTGGCCTGGAAGAAGTCGTCGAGCGGGGCGATGACGCCATTGAGGTAGAACTTGAACCACCAGACATCGGAGAGCAGCACGACGTCAGGCGTCTGGCGAGCAGCGACGGCTTGCGCCAGCTTTTGAGCCGTTTCCTCGTAGCTGCCCTGGTACTGGTACACGAGCTCGACGTCATCCTGCGATTCGTTGAACCGCTGCACCACGGCCTGCTCGGCCTTGCCGAGGTCGCCGCTGAACGAGCCCCAGTAGACCACCCTGACCCGGGAGCCGGTCGAGGAGACGACTGCTGGCGTGCCGGTGGTTGCCGGGAGAGTTGGCGAAGAACGTGTACCGCTCGCTGGCCCTTGGTTGCGAGGTATCTCGCTCTTCCCCGAGCTACAGGAGCTGAGCAGCGCCGCCGTGCCTGCCCATGCGACCAGCCCGCTAAGAAATGCCCGCCGTGAGAGACTCCGTGCCATCGCTCTCTTTCTCCTTTCCTCCGTGACCGCTCTCCTGTGCTCGTGCCACTGCTCTCGTTCACCCCTTCACAGCGCCGCTCGCGATCCCGCTCACGATCCAGCGTTGGGCGAGGAGGTAAATCACCAGCATCGGCAGGATCACGAAGAGCGTGCCGGCCAGGATCGGCCCCCAGTTCATGACGCCCTCTACGCTGTAGAGGTAGGCGATGCCGATCGGGAGCGTGCGCATGTCGAGGCTGTTGGTGACCACGAGCGGCCAGAGGAACTCGTTCCACTTGCTGACCATCGAGATCAGGATGAAGGTGACGATGACGGGTTGCGAGAGTGGAACGACGACCTGCCAGAGCAAGCGTAGGTGCCCACACCCATCGATGACCGCCGCATCGAGGATCTCGCGGCTGAGCGTGCGGAAGTGCTGGCGGAAGAGGAACGTGCCGAAGGCCACCGATGCCCCCGGAACGATGATCCCCTGATAGGTGTTGATCCAGCCGAGGCGAGCGACCGTCAGGTAGTTCGGCAGCAGGGTCACCTGAGAAGGTACCAGCAGCGCCGCCAGGATGAGAAGGAACGCGGCGCCGGCGACGCGCACGCGCAGGAAGACGAGCGCATAGGCGGAGGTGAGAGCGAGCAGCAGTTCCAGGCCGGAGCCAGCGAGCGTGGTCACGATGCTGTTGAGATAGAAGCGCCCAAACGGTGCGGCATCCCAGGCCTCGACGAAGTTCTCCCAGTGCGGCTCCCGTGGAATCCAGACCGGTGGGAACGTGTAGATCTCCTGGTTCGTCTTGAGCGCGCCGGTGACGACCCAATAGAAAGGAATGCCCATCACGACGACGGCGAGCGCAAGCAGCAGGTACAGCGGCGCCTGGGCCAGTCGCTGGCGCAGCCGCTCAGCCATAGTGCACCCTCCGCTCTCCTAGCCGGAGCTGGATTACCGTAACCACCAGCATCGCGAGGAAGAGGACGACCGAGGCGGCAGCGGCCCGGCCGGCGTTGAACGCGACGAACCCCTGCTCGTAGATGTAGAAGAGGAGCGTCGTGGTCGCGTTCACCGGGCCGCCATCGGTCATAACCTTGATGATGTCGAACGCCTGGAATGAGCTGATCATCGAGACGACCAGGAGGAAGAGCGTGACCGGCCCGAGCTGCGGCAGCGTCACCCACCGGAAGGTCTCCAGGTGACCGGCGCCGTCGACCCTGGCGGCCTCGTAGAGCTCGGCCGGGATGGCCTGCAACCCGGCCAGATAGATCACCATGCTGAAGCCGACGTTCTTCCAGATATAGACCATGATGACGGCGACCATCGCCCAGATCGGATGGTTGAGCCAGTTGGGCGAGGAGAGCGAAAACCAGCCCAGGAGTTCCGCCAGCAGCCCGAACCGAGAGTTGAGCATGTTGATCCAGAAGACGCTGATGGCCGCACCGCTCAGAAGCACGGGAGCGAAGATCACCCCACGAGCCCACGTTCGCCCACGGAGTGGCCAGTTCAGCAGCAGGGCCAGGAGCAGGCCGAGGATCGTCGTCCCACCGACCGTGCCGAGCGTGAAGACGACGGTGTTGAGCGCGACGCGACGGAACTCAGGGTCGCTCGCGAGGTAGCGGTAGTTTGCCAGCCCGACAAAGGCTTTCACCGGAGCGATCATGTCCCAGCTCGTCAGGCTGAGGTAGACGTTGTAGATCAGGGGCCAGTAAGTGAAGGCCGCGAAGAGGATCAGGTTCGGCCCGGCGAGCAGGAGGAAGAGGCCCCAATCGCCCAGCACTGGCCAGCGCAGGGCTCGCCATCGCCCGGTGGACGTGGCCAGTGCCCACCCGCTCGCCGTTTCGCGCTGGCTCTGCACCATCCGATCACCTCCCGGCGCGAACTCTAACGGGGAAGGGGGGTCGATCTCTTGCGAAGATATGAAGCTCAGTACCCACTGAAGAGGACTTCATCAGATGTTCACGAGCAGTGGGGCAAGAGTGCGAGACTCGACCCGGAAGCAGCGAGATCTCTGATCAAGGAAGAGCGGTGGAGCATGAACGGCGTGTCAGCACGGGGATCGGGCGCAAGAAGGCGTCCACTGGTCATCGCTCACCGTGGGGCCTCGGGCGTTGCACCGGAGAACACACTGCTCGCCTTCCACCTCGCGGTGGAAATGGGCGCCGACATGATCGAGCTGGATGTGCGCTGCTCTCGGGACGGCCACCTCGTCGTGTGTCACGATCCCGATGTCGCTCGCACGACCAACGGTCACGGCCAGGTGCACGAGCTCGATCTCGACGAGTTGCGTCGCCTCGATGCCGGGTACCGGTACTCGCTCGATGGCCAGCATTACCTCTTTCGTGGTCTCGGGTTACGCATCCCCACACTGGACGAGGTGCTGGCGAGCCTGCCGCCCCACCTCGAGCTCAACCTCGAGGTCAAGTCGCCTCCCGGCGATGGACGAACGGCAGAGGGGCATCGGATAGCAGCGTGCCTCGCCGCGCGCTGTCGCCGGGAGCCGGCGCTCGTCGAGCGGCTGCTCGTCTCATCGTTCGACATGGCGGTGCTACGCGAGCTGCGCCAGATGGTACCGGAGCTGCGAGCCGGGCTGTGCACGCTGCCGTTCGACCCCCTGCTTCGCCAGCCCGAGCGCATGCGAGAGGCCGGCTTGACGGCGCTGCACCCTGCGGACGCCGCGCTCGGCACCGATGCGGCGAGCCTCATCGAGCAAGCCCATCGGCTGGGGATCGCGGTCAACGTCTGGACGGTGAACAGCCCGGAGCGGATTGCCGAGCTGGCGACGCTGGGCGTGGACGGGATCATCACCGACTACCCCGACCGCGCCATCAAGGCGCTCGCGCAGGACGGGGCGCACCGCCGAGCCAGGTCGCTCGACGAGCGGATGTCCTGGAGTAGTGCGAGCCAGCCAGGCTAAGTCGACCCGCCGCTGGCTCGGCGGGCCAGGGCGTGCTATCCTCGTAATCCGACCGACGCGTCGGTCGGATTTTGATCGAGGGAGGCCCGGCCCGATGGTCCGCGAGCAGCTCCGCGCGATCGCCCGCCGCGAGCGCATCTTGGAGGCGGCGCTCGCCGTCTTCACCCGGCGCGGCTACCGCGACGCCGCCATGGACGAGATCGCCGCCGAGGCCGAGACCTCCAAGGGCGGGCTTTACTTCCACTTCCCCAACAAGCAGGCGCTCTTCTTCACCCTGCTCGACCGGATGGCCGATCTCCTGATGAGCCGGGCCGAGCAGGCGATCGTCGCCGAGCACGACCCGGCCCGCCAGATCGATGCCGCGCTCGCGGTCGTGCTGCGCACGTTCGCGTCGCACCGCGCGCTGGCCCGGCTCTTCCTGGTCGACGCGCTCGGTGCCGGGCCGGAGGCACACCTGAAGCTGATGGAGATCCACCGGCGCTTCGCCGACCTGATCGCCCGCCACCTGGAGGAGGCGATCGCGGCCGGGGCGATCCCGCCGCTCGATACCCGGCTCGCCGGCATGGCCTGGTTCGGGGCGATCAACGAGGTCGTGACCAACTGGGTGCTGGCCGGTGAGCCAGAGCGGCTGGAGGATGCCTATCCCCAGCTCCGGGCGTTCCTGCGGCGGAGCGTCGGCCTGCCTGAACCATCGGAGGACGCATGACGATCCAGGCGCGCACGCTCGATCTCAGGCTGGATGCTCGGCTGCATGCGCTGGCCCGCGAGGCGCAGCGCCGGGCGAGCGCCGACGGTTGCCCGGTCGCGGCCAGCCTCGTCGAGCCGGCCCCGCCGCTCGACCCTATCGCGCTGTTCTCCCGAGCGCCGGCAGGCCTGGCCCGTGCCCTCTGGCGCGGTTCGGACGGCCTGGCGCTGCTCGGCCTGGGCGAGGCGCTGGCCTTCGGCCCAGCTCCCTGCGCGGAAGGCGTCAACCAGGAGCACCGCAGGGATGCCTCGCCCACAGAGATCGCGCAGGCGTGGAGCCGGCTGGCCGGTGAGGCGCTGGTCGATGCTCCCGCCGGCAGCCCCATGCTTGCCGGGCCGCTGCTGCTCGGCGGCTTCGCCTTCGACCCGCTCCGGCCGATCGAACCGGCCTGGCAGCGCTTCCCGCCTGCCCGGCTCTCCCTGCCGCGGCTCCTGCTCCTCGGCGAGGGTAACGGCTGGTGGCTGATCAGCACGCTCGTCGCCTGGCCGGGACGCGATCCGGCGGGTGAGCTCGAAGAGCTGCGGCGGCTGCGCGCGCTCGTCTCAACGCCTGGCTGCAGCGGTCTCAACTTCACACCGGCGACCAACGGCCACCACGCGCTGGCTGAAGCAGCTCGCCGCGAGCTGTGTGGCCCGGAATGCTGGCGGGCAATGGTCGAAAGGGCTATCGAGACGATCCGGCGCGGGGAGCTGGCCAAGGTTGTGCTGGCACGCGCGGTGGAGGTCATCCGCCAGCAGCCGGTGAGCGCCGAGCGCGTGCTGCGCCGGCTCGCTGCCAGTTATCCCGGCTGCACGCTGTTCGCCTTCGGCCACGAGGACGCGGTCTTTCTCGGGGCGACGCCCGAGCGGCTGATCCGTCTCCGTGGCGGCCGGGTCGAGACGATGGCGCTGGCCGGCTCGATCCGGCGCGGGGCGACGGCGGAAGAGGACGCGGCGCTGGCTCGCGCGCTGCTGGCGAGCGGAAAGGACCGCCAGGAGCACGCCGTGGTGGTCGACGAGATCCGGGCGGCGCTGGCTCCGCTCTGCCGTGCGCTCGTGATCCCCGAAGAGCCCTCGCTCCTGAGCGTGCGGAACGTCCATCACCTGGCCACGCCGGTGACCGGCGAGCTAGCCGGCGACTGGACGGTGCTCGACCTGGTCGAGCGGCTGCACCCGACCCCGGCGGTCGGCGGCGCACCGCGCGCGGCCGCGTTGGCGTTCATCCGGGCGCATGAGCCTACCGGCCGCGGCTGGTATGCCGGGCCGGTGGGCTGGGTCGACCGCGGCGGGGAGGGCGAGTTCGCGGTCGCGCTCCGCTCCGGGCTGATCCACGGCCGGACGGCCCGCCTCTACGCCGGCTGTGGCATCCTGACCGATTCCGACCCGGAGGCGGAGTACGCCGAGTCGGAGCTGAAGCTGCAGCCACTGCTGCGGGCGCTCGAGGGGGTGTGAGGGTGAACTACCAGGCGGCACTGGCAGCCTACGTGGGCGCCTTCGTCGATGAGCTGGCGCGCGCCGGGGTGCGCCACGCGTGCTTCGCGCCCGGCTCGCGCTCCACGCCGCTGGTGCTGGCGCTGGCTCGCGAGCCACGCATCCGGCTCTGGGACCACCTCGACGAGCGCTCGGCCGCCTTCTTCGCGCTGGGCCTGGCGAAGGCGCTGCGCGAGCCGGTGGCCCTGGTCTGCACGTCGGGCACGGCGGCGGCCAACTTCCTGCCAGCGGTGATCGAGGCGCACTACAGCCGCGTGCCGCTGCTCGTCCTGACCGCCGACCGCCCGCCGGAGCTGCGCGACGTGGGCGCGCCGCAGGCGATCGACCAGCTCCGGCTGTACGGCCCGTATGCTAAGTGGTTCGTGGAGGTCGCCCTGCCGGAGGCAACGCCGACCCTCCTGCGTTACGCGCGCACGCTGGCGGCCCGCGCCGCGGCGACGGCGCGCGCGGAGCCCGCCGGGCCGGTGCACCTCAACTTCCCGCTCCGCGAGCCGCTGATCCCGCTGGCAGCCGAGTCGCCGGACGTCTCCGGGCCGGAAGCGCTGGCCTGGCTCGGGCGGCCCGAGGGCCAGCCGTTCGCGCGTGTCCTGGCCGGATCCAAGCAGCCGGACACGTCGCTCGTGCGCGAGCTGGCCAGGCTGCTCGCCGAGTTGCCGCGCGGGGTAATCGTCGCCGGGCCGCAGTCCGACGAGGCGTTACCCCCGGCGCTGGCCCGGCTGGCGTCGACGCTGGGCTACCCGATCCTCGCCGACCCGCTCTCGCAGGCCCGCTGCGGGCCGCATGACCGCGCCCTGGTCGTCGATGCCTACGACGCCTTCCTGCGCGATCCGGAGGTCGCCGGGGCACTGGCGCCGCAAGTCGTGCTGCGTTTCGGCGCCGTACCGACCTCGAAGCCGCTCCTGCTCTACCTGGAGCGGCACGCCGGGGCACGGCAGGTCGTCGTCGATCCGGCCGGCTGGCCCGATCCCCTCCACCTGGCCAGCCACGTCGTGCACGCCGACCCGGCGGCGCTGGCCGGGGCGCTGGCGATCCAGCTCGCAGCCGTGGGCCGCCGGCCCGACCCGGCCTGGGGCGAGACCTGGCGAGCGGTCGACGCGCGGGCGCGGGCGGCGATCGCCGACGAGCTTGCGCGGATCGAGGAGCCGTTCGAGGGCCGGGTCTTCGCCGAGCTGGCCGCGCTCCTGCCGGACGGCGCGACGCTCTTCGCTGGCAACAGCATGCCGGTGCGCGACCTCGACACGTTCTTCCCCGGCAGCGGGCGTCGCCTCTGCTTCCTGGCCAACCGGGGCGCGAACGGGATCGACGGCGTGGTCTCGACAGCCCTCGGCACGGCGGCGGCGCTCGCCGGCCCGCTGGCGCTGGTCATCGGCGACCTCTCGTTCTACCACGACATGAACGGGCTGCTGGCCGCCCGGCGGCACGGGCTGCGGGCGACGATCGTGCTCCTGAACAACGACGGCGGCGGAATCTTCTCGTTCCTGCCCCAGGCCGAGCACGGCGAGCAGTTCGAGCGGCTCTTCGGCACGCCGCACGGGCTCGACTTCCGCCACGCGGCGGCGCTCTACGGCCTCGCGTTCACTCGCGTCGAGAGCTGGCCGGCCTTCCGCGAGGCCGTGCAGGCGAGCCTCGCCAGCGACGGCGTCTCGGTGGTCGAGGTGCCGACCGAGCGGGTGCGCAACGTGGAGCTACACCGGCGGATCTGGCCGGCCGTGGCGCAAGCGGCACGCGGCGTCGTGCTGCCGGCGCTGAGCCGCTGAGTGCCGGGTCGGCGCCGTGCCTTGCCTGCCGTGAAGCCTGGCCGGCTGGCGAGATCGGGCTTGGGTTATCGATCGACTCGCGTCGTACGC
Source organism: Thermomicrobiaceae bacterium (assembly GCA_014874455.1). Lineage (GTDB taxonomy): Bacteria > Chloroflexota > Chloroflexia > Thermomicrobiales > Thermomicrobiaceae > Thermalbibacter. The sequence continues at coordinate 3,560 of JADBJL010000005.1, read as the reverse complement.
TCGGGATCACGGAGCGGGTTCAGTCCGCCGGAGCCGGCGGAACATGCCCGTCGATCTCCGGCAGCGGGAGACGCCAGGAGAGACGAAGCGTGATCCACTCCTCCAGCACCTCGCGAAGGCGCTGCAGACAGTCTTCCTCGGAGAGGCCATCGGCCCAGACGCCGGGAAGCTCGGGGATCTCGGCGTACCAGATCCCGTCATCGAGGAGGAATTCGCTCCGGGCACGATTCATCGCCGCGCCGATATATGCTGTGAGCATAATACCCCCGCGATCTCGTTCAGAACCGGCGAGGCCGGTTCCGGGTGCCGAACGGGCGTGCTCATGCTACCCGCTCGGGTACCAGCTCGTCATCCCTGGATTGCAGGCCCCGGTGAGGAGTGGAGCTGCTGTGGAGCATCGTGTACCAGAGCAGGTTCCTCGTGCGGACGCCGGCTCCGATCGAGGATAGTGCGGCGTACGAGAGGAGCGGGCGATGATCATCTCCGTGCGCAGGCTGGCGATGCACGTGCTGGTGGAAGGCTCAGGGCCAGCGCTGCTACTCCTCCACGGCTTCACCGGCAGCGCCGAGACCTGGCGGCCGTTCCTCCCGGCGCTGGCCCGGCGGCATCGGGTCATCGTCCCTGACCTCATCGGTCACGGCCGTACTGCCGCCCCGGACGACGCCGCGCGCTACCGGATGGACGAGTGCGTGGCCGATCTATTGGCGCTGCTCGATCGGCTCGGAGTTGAAGACTTCGCCGTCCTCGGCTACTCGATGGGCGGCCGGGTAGCGCTCCACCTGGCGCTGGCCGCTGGGGAGCGCGCTCGCGGGCTGGTGCTCGAGAGTGCCTCGCCCGGTATCCTCGACCCCGGGGAGCGGCTTGCCCGTCTCCGCAGCGACGAGGCGCTGGCAGAGTTCATCGAGCGCGAGGGGATCGCCGCCTTCGTGGAGCGCTGGGAGAGCCAGCCGCTCTTCGCCAGCCAGCGGTCGCTCCCGGCCGAGGTGCGGGCGCGGCTGCTGGCCGAGCGGCTGGAGCAGCGTCCGCGTGGCCTGGCCAACAGCCTGCGCGGCATGGGTGCCGAGGCGATGGAGCCGGTCTGGAACCGGCTGGGCGAGCTACGCCTGCCGGCGCTGGTGCTGGCCGGCGAGTTGGACGGGAAATACGTGGCGATCGCCCGCGCGATAGGAGAGCACCTGCCCCAGGCGCGAGTGGCTGTCGTGTCCGGGGCCGGCCACGCCGTGCACCTGGAGCAGCCAGCGCAGTTCCTCGAACACGTGACCGCTTTCCTGACCCGCAACGACAGACGAGATTGCTCCGTGGATCCTTGATCATAGCGCGCGGGCCTCTTCGAGAATGCGCCTGCGCAGGAGCCAGTACAGGCCACTCTCCGTGACGACGTCCACCGTCCATCCGAGCAACTCCTCGAGGTCAGCGACCAATGCCGCGTGATCGAGCAGCGTTCGTCCCGGCTCGAACTCGACCAGAAGGTCGATGTCGCCCTCTTCCCTTGCCTCTCCGCGAGCGGCGACCCGAATACGCGGACGTTGTGCGCGCCGTGTTCGGCGGCGACCCGCAAGATCTCTTCCTGTTTCTCCTGCAGCAGTCGATCCAGTTACATCTCCCGATCCCGTCCGGATTCCGTACTCGAGAGCACGCGTCACCAGCACTCGCCGGTGGTCGACCCGAATCGCGGCAGGCGATCGGCTTGGCCCCATCTACGAAACGAGGGAGACCCGACGACGCCGTGCGAACACTGTCCTCTTCGCTGGGGAGCGCGAATCGTTCCGAATGCGGCATCACGCCCAAAGGCATACGGTGCCCGGGCGACGCATCGTTTGGTACGCTGGGCAACGGCACGCGGTTACCGTACGGGGCCGCGCGGTGGCGGCAGGGCGAGAGCCGGACGACGGGAGACGAGAAGGGAGAGCGCGCGTGCGCGAGGCAGCAGTACCGTTCGAGGTGCTCTGGGGCGACGCCGACCCCTCAGGCCTGATCTACTACCCGAACGTCTTCCGCTACGTGACGCAGGCGGAGTCGGCGCTCTTCCACCAGCTCGGCTATACCGCCCGCTCCATGATCGCCGAGGGCTTCGCCAACCCGCGCGCCCACGCCGAGGCCGACTTCCGCAAGCCGCTCTGGGTGCACGATACGGGCACCTGCCGGGTCTGGGTCGGCCGGATCGGGAACTCATCGGTACGCCTGGACTTCACGCTGACCAAGGACGGCGAGAGCGAGCCGGCCGTGACCGGACATCTGGTCACTGTCTTCGTCGACCCCGTGGCGATGCGTCCCATCCCGGTGCCGGAGATGCTCCGCCAGGCGTTCGGCGCCAAGGAGAGTGCCGGCACTGGCGGTCTCACCGAGATCGAGGAGAGTAGCGAGAGCGATGCTAAATTAACATAACGGTGCAACTGCTGACGACATACGCGGCCGCTGAGGCCGAGGACGATCGAGGAGGAGCGGTAGCCACCATGGAGATCACGTCCAGCATGAGCGGGATCGTGGCGCGCGTCCTGGTAGAGCCGGGCACGCCGGTGCAGCCGGGCGATACCGTCGTCGTCCTGGAGTCGATGAAGATGGAGATCGCCGTCGTCGCCGAGCAGGGCGGCGTGGTGAAGGAGATCCGTGCCCGCGAGGGCGACTTCATCGAGGAGGGCGCGCCGCTGATTGTGCTGGATGCCCACCGCCCGGAGTCCTAGGGTGGGGTCATGCCGTACTTTCATACGGTGCTCATCGCGAACCGGGGCGAGATCGCGCGGCGGGTGATCCGCACCTGCCGGCGGCTGGGCATCCGCACCGTCGCCGTCTACTCCGAGGCCGACCGCGCGCTGCCCTTCGCGCGCGAGGCCGACGAAGCCGTCCTGATCGGCCCGCCGCCGGCCCCCCAGAGCTACATGGCGATCGAGAAGATCCTCGACGCTGCCGAGGCGACCGGCGCCGAGGCGATCCACCCCGGCTACGGCTTCCTGGCCGAGAACCCGGCCTTCGCCCGGCGCTGCGCCGAGCGCGGGCTGGTCTTCATCGGCCCGCGGCCCGAGGTGATCGAGGCGATGGGCAGCAAGCTCGCGTCCCGGCAGCTCATGCGGCGGGCCGGGGTGCCGGTGATCCCCGGGTGGGACGAGCCGCTCCCGACGCTGGCCGAGGCGCAACGAGTGGCGGGCGCGCTCGGCTACCCGCTCCTACTCAAGGCGAGCGCTGGGGGCGGTGGCATCGGCATGCACCTCGTGAACTCGCCGGAGGAGCTCGAGCGCGTCTTCGACTCGGCCCGAGAGCGCGCCCAGCGGTACTTCGGGGAGGGCACGCTCTACTTCGAGCGGCTGGTGTTTGGAGCCCGGCACATCGAGGTGCAGGTCGCGCGCGATCGCCAGGGAACGGGAATTCACCTCTTCGAGCGCGAGTGCTCGATCCAGCGGCGCCACCAGAAGGTGATCGAGGAGACGCCCTCGCCCTTCCTCGACGCGGAGCGGCGCGCGGCCGTCTGCGAAGCCGCCCTGCGGGGCGCGGAGGCCAGCGACTACACCAATGTCGGCTCCAGCGAGGTCGGCTTCGACCAGGCGGGCCCGGTCCACTGCCTGGAG
>JADBJL010000109.1 GCA_014874455.1 Thermomicrobiaceae bacterium | reverse complement strand
TATACTGGTACCATGTCTTACCGCTTTCGCCGAGAGAGGGCACGGCATGGAACAGAGGTCGCTGGCACGACAACCCCCCACAGAACTCCGGCGGCTCATCCGCGAGGGCGGCTGGGCCGGGCCGACGGCCGGGCTGGCGCGCGGCTACGTCCAGGCCAACCTCGTGATCTTGCCGGCCGACTGGGCCTACGACTTCCTCCTCTTCTGCGTCCGCAACCCCAAGCCCTGCCCGCTGCTCGAGGTCACCGAGATCGGCTCTCCGATCCCAGCCCAGACCGCGCCCGGTGCCGACCTGCGCACCGACCTGCCCCGCTACCGCGTCTACCAGCACGGCGAACTCGTCGACGAGCCGGCCGAGATCACCGGCTGGTGGCGGGACGATCTGGTCGCCTTCCTGCTCGGCTGCAGCTTCACCTTCGAGGACGCGCTGGCCGAGGCCGGGATCCGGCTGCGCCACTGGGAGTGCGGCTGCAACGTGCCGATGTACCGGACGGCGCTCGAGTGCGCGCCGGCCGGCCGGCTGCACGGGCCACTGGTCGTCTCGATGCGGCCGATCCCGGCCGGGCAGGTGGCAAGGGCAGTCGAGATCTCGGCGCGCTATCCCCTGGCCCACGGCGCACCGGTCTGGATCGGCGACCCGGCCGGGCTCGGCATCGCAGACCTCGATCGCCCGGACTGGGGCGAGCCAGTGCCGATCGAAGAGGGCGAACTCCCGGTCTTCTGGGCCTGCGGGGTGACCCCACAGGCGGTCGCGCTGGCAGCACGCCCGCCGCTGATGATCACCCACGCCCCCGGCCACATGTTCATCACCGACTGGCCGGCCATCCGCGCGACCTTCACCGGTGATGCAGCATTCACGGCCGATCTGAACCGCCGTGACGCGAGCGGGTGGGCTTGACGTGGTCGCAATCGCGCCACTACGCTTCCCGGCGGCGCGGCGAGGCAGCAGCGTGAAGGAGCAGAGCGCGTGGCGAGCGGAGTCGTGTTGCTGACCGGATTCGAGCCGTTCGGGGGAAGCACGGTTAATCCCTCCCAGGAGGTCGTCCGTCTCCTGCACGGTACAGAGATCAGCGGGAAGAGGATCGTCGGGCACACGTTGCCGGTCTCGCTGAAGCAGATCGGCGCAGCCATCGACCGTATCCTGCAGGAGACCGATCCCGAGGTCGTCATCAGCCTGGGCCAGTCCGGCAGCGCGTCGACAATCGTGCTCGAGCGGTTCGCGGTGAACCTGGCGGACTTCTCGGCCCCGGACAACGACGGCGCGAGCGTCACCGACGCCGCGCTCGAGGACGACGGGCCGACAGCAATCGCCTCGCGCCTCCCCCTGCGCGCCATCGAGAGCGAGCTCCTGGACGCCGGTATCCCGGTTCGGCTGTCCAACTCGGCCGGCACCTACCTGTGCAACGCGGCGATGTACCTCTTCCTCACCCGGACAGGGCCGCAGACGCCGTGCGGCTTCATCCATCTCCCGTGCCTGCCCGAACAGGTAGCTGCAGCACTCAGGGCCGCGCGCGACGGAGAAGGGTTACGGCCGGGGAGTACCGCCTCGATGAGCCTCGACCTCATGGTAGCTGCGGTTCGACTGGCAATCGAGGCCACTGTCCGACGCGTCGCCAGGGCCCGCGTCGCAATACCGGGCGGCTGAGCGGAGCTTGGCGACCGCGTTGCCTGACCCGAGCGACATTCCAACGTGGCTATCAGCGGTGGCAGGATAAAGGGACGGCAGCGCGGGCTTCGCGAATGACCGCGCGGTGTCTCGGGGAGCGGCACGGTACCAGGTGCAGAGCAGGAGTGCCATGCGCATCGTCGGGGTCGATACCGGAGGGACGTTCACCGACTTCGTTCTGTTCGAGGACGGCCGGATACGCGTCCACAAGGTGCTCTCCACACCCGCGCGCCCGGCTCGTGCTATCCTCCAAGGGCTGGCCGATCTCGGCGTCGACAGCACGATCGACGTCGTGGTGCACGGCTCGACCGTGGCAACCAACGCGGTACTGGAGCACAAGGGCGCCCGCACCGGGCTGATCACCACCGCCGGCTTCCGCGATGTCCTCGAGATCGGCCGGCAGAACCGGCCCAAGCTCTACGACCTGCGCCAGCTAAAGCCGCCGCCGCTCGTGCCCCGCGAGCTGCGCCTCGAGGTGACCGAGCGGCTCGACGAGCGCGGCGACGTCCTCGTCCCGCTCGACGACGAGTCCGTGCACGAAGCGATCGAGCAGCTCCAGCGGGCTGGAGTGGAGTCGGTCGCGGTCTGCCTGCTCTTCAGCTTCGCGAACCCGGAGCACGAGCGCATCGTGGCCGAGGCGGCCGAGCGAGCCGGCTTCTTCGTCTCGGCATCGCATGTCGTGTTGCCCGAGTTCCGGGAGTACGAGCGCACCAGTACCGTCGTGCTCAACGCCTATGTCGGGCCGCTGATGGCTCGCTACCTCTCCCAGTTGGAGCGGTCGCTGCCGGGCCACACCACCCTACGGGTCATGCAGTCGAACGGCGGCACGATCTCGGCCTCGACAGCGGGACGGGAAGCCGCTCGCACGCTGCTCTCCGGGCCGGCGGCCGGGGTGGTCGGTGCCGCCTTCGTCGCCGAGGCCGCCGGCCTCCGCCAGGTCATCAGCTTCGACATGGGCGGCACCTCGACCGACGTGTCGCTGATCGACGGTACGCCGACCCAGACGACCGAGGGCAAGATCGGCCCCTATCCCATGCGACTACCGATGCTGGACATCCACACCGTCGGCGCTGGCGGTGGCTCGATCGCCTGGTTCGACGCTGGCGGCGCACTCCGGGTCGGGCCCATCTCAGCCGGGGCGGATCCCGGGCCAGCGGCCTACGGCCGAGGTGGTACCGAGCCGACGGTCAGCGACGCCAACGTGGTGCTGGGCCGGCTGGTGCCGGACTCCTTCCTCGGCGGCACCATGCGCCTGGACGCCGAGCGTGCCCGGTTGGCGGTGAGGCGGATCGCCGAGCGGCTGGGCAGCTCACCGGAAACAGCGGCGCTGGGTATCGTGCAGATCGCCAACGCCAACATGGAGGCGGCGATCCGGGTGATCTCGGTGGAGCGAGGCTACGACCCCCGCGACTTCACGCTGGTCGCCTTCGGCGGGGCCGGCCCGCTCCACGCCTGCGAGCTGGCCGAACGGCTGCGTATCCCGCGGGTGCTGGTTCCCACCACACCGGGCGTGCTCTCTGCGCTCGGGATGCTGGCCACGGACATCGTCAAAGATTACGCGCGCACGGTCATGATCCAGCCGGGCGGCCCGCTCTACCAGATCGAGCCGGCCTTCAGCGAGCTCGAGGAGCGCGCTGGAGCCGAACTTCGCGCCGAGGGGATCGTCCCGGGCGCGATGCGGCTCGAGCGCTTTCTCGACCTGCGCTACGTCGGGCAGTCGTACGAACTCACCGTGCCGTACCGTGGCGATGTGGCCAGCACGGTCGCTGCCTTCCACCAGGCGCACGAGCGCCGCTACGGCTACGCTGACCCGGAGGAGCCGGTCGAAGTCGTCAACGTGCGCCTGCGGGCGACCGGCTTCATCCCAAAGCCGGCTCTGCAGCGGCAGCCGGAACCGGCCCCTTGGCAGCCCACGCCGAGCGACGAGCGACCAGTGATCTTCGGGCAGGCCGGCGAGCCGATCGCCTGCGCGGCGGCACTGTACGAGCGCGCCCGGCTCGGGCCCGGAGCGGTGATCGCCGGGCCAGCGATCGTGACCCAGTACGATACCACGACCGTGCTACCGCCGGGCTGGATCGCACGGGTCGACGCTATCGGCAACCTGATCGCGGAACGGACGTCGAGTTGATGGGAGAGCGGCGATGGGCACCGAGGAGCTGGTGGCCGATCCGGTAGCTCTCGAGATCTTTCGCAGCGCCATGACCGCTGTAGCTGAGGAGATGGGCGCCTCGCTGGCCCGCAGCAGCTACTCGCCCAATATCAAGGAGCGGCTGGATTTCTCCTGCGCGCTGTTCGACCACACCGGTCGCATGGTCGCCCAGGCAGCCCACATCCCGGCCCATCTGGGCTCGATGCCGGACTCGGTCGCCACCGCCATCCAGCAATTCCAGGACTTCGCGCCTGGCGATACTGTCGTGCTCAACGACCCATTCCTCGGCGGCAATCACCTGCCGGACATCACGATGGTCTCGCCGATCTTCGTCAGGCTCGACGGCGAAGAGCGGTTAGTCGGTTTCGCCGCCAACCGGGCTCACCACGCTGACGTCGGCGGCATGTCCCCCGGCTCGATGCCGATCGCGACCGAGATCTACCAGGAGGGCATCATCATTCCGCCGATCAAGCTCTGGGAAGCCGGCGAGCTGAACCGGGCCGCCATGGCGCTGATCCTGCGCAACGTCCGTACCCCCGATGAGCGCCGGGGCGACCTCGCGGCGCAGCTCGCCGCCAACCGCACCGGCATCCGGCGGGTACAGGAACTGGTGGGCCGCTACGGTCTCGCGCAGTTCCAGGCGCTCTCGGACGCCCTGATCGCCTATGCCGAGCGCATCACCCGCGCCACCATCGCCGCCATCCCGGACGGGGTCTACCGCTTCACCGACTACCTGGACGATGACGGCGTGGGCGAGGAGCCGGTGCCGATCACGGTCACGGTCACCGTGCAGGGCAGCGAGATGGTGGTCGACTTCACCGGCAGCGCGCCGGAGCAGCCGGGCAGCATCAACGCGGTCGAAACGGTGACCAAGTCGGCGGTCTACTACGTGGTGCGCTGCCTGATGCCGGAGGACGCGCCGATGAACCACGGCGCCTTCGTCCCGGTGCGAGTGGTCGCGCCAGCGGGTACAGTCGTCAACGCCCGTCCGCCGCGGCCGGTCGCTGGCGGCAACGTCGAGACCTCGCAGCGGATCGTCGACGTGGTCTTCGGGGCGCTGGCACAGGCGCTGCCCGACGTCATCCCGGCCGCCAGCCAGGGGACGATGAACAACCTGACCGCTGGCGGGATCGATCCGCGAACTGGACGCCCGTTCGCCTACTACGAGACGATGGGCGGGGGGATGGGAGCGCGGCCCGGGCTGGACGGTATCTCCGGCGTCCACGTGCATATGAGCAACACGATGAACACACCGGTCGAAGCCTTCGAGTATGCCTACCCGATGCGGATCACCCGCTATCAGCTTCGCGACGACTCCGGAGGCGCGGGAACCACGCGGGGCGGCGACGGCTTGATCCGCGAGATCCTCTTCCTTACTGAGAGCGACGTGACGCTGCTGACCGAACGGCGGCGCCTCGCTCCCTGGGGCCTGCACGGCGGCGAGCCGGGCGCCCGCGGCGAGAACCTGCTGCTGCGTGCCAGCGGCGAGACGGTGCGACTGCGCGGCAAACACCGCTTCACCGCCCAACCCGGTGACCGCTTGGCTATCCATACCCCCGGAGGAGGTGGCTGGGGCGCGCCTCCCGAGAGCGACCGGTAACGCCAGGTGCGGTTTCCGCCCGTGCCCGAAGCTTGAGTGCCCCCTGCTCGAGCGACAGGACGCCCAGCATCCTTGTGTCCTCAACGAATCAGGACTGCGGTACTGTACCGTCCCTGCCGATTAGCCTGTACATGTCTCTCAGCCGCCCGAGTTCCACTGCTCCAGTTTGCAGGGGTTGCGCGGGTGGGCAGGGGGAGACCAGGGATGTACGGTCGAGGTTTCGAGCAGGATAGACCCGGCTCCACACCGGTCTGCCCGTTCTTCCGCTTGAGCAGCGATCCGGAGGCACGGGCGCTCTCACTCGGCCGGGATCGGGTCTGCCGCGCCGACCAGAATCAGCCCATCGTCATCGACTGGCAGGCGAGCTACTGCCTCGGCTCCTTCCACGAATGCCCGCTGTTCCGTGCTACGCGCCAGGCCCGGCAGGAGCAGGCCGCGGCGCAACTCCTCCATCTCCTTCAGGCTGGGCACGAATCGCCCCGCACCGCTCCCCCTCCGCCCCGCCACGCCGTCCAGTCGCCACTACCCACACCGAGCATCCGAACCGAGTCCACGACACCGTTTTGGGTCAAGCGACCGGTGATGGCCGTTGTCGCGACCGTCGTCGCGGTCGGCGGCTTCTGGGCCGGCATCGCGCTGGCCAGCGGCGGGCCAGGGAGTATCGTCCGACCTGGCTCCGGGGCCACCGAGCGCGTCACGAACTCCCAACCGATTCAGGCGTACACCCTGACCACCGAGCGGCCGACCCCGACACCGACGCCACCGCCGCCCCCAAGAGTCAATTTGCCACCGGGAACCAGCCTCTCGCTCGGCAGCGCCACGCGCCCGCAGTCCCCGACCCCGAACCCAGACGCGGTGCCGACACCAGCCCCGTCCACTCCGGCGAGCGCGACGCCGGAGCCCGCTTCTCCACCGGCGCCGCCCGACTGGCCGGTAACCGGCCAACCCACTCCAGCACCGGTTCCCTGGCCTTCACCCAGCACGGAGAGCGGTTCGCAGCCGGCCCCGAGCCCTGGCACGACTCCGGTTCCCACACCGATGCCCGTGCCCACCGCCACGCCTGAGCCGGCCCCGACGCCCACTCCGACGCCGGTTCCTACCCCCACTCCCGCGCCGAGCCCGACGCCTGATCCCTGGGACTCCGTGCCGCCGGTTGCCCGTGCCGGCCAGCCCGTCTCGCCGAGCAGCGTGTCAGCCCTCATCGCTGGCATGCGGCAGGTGATGCTGAACGGAGCGGAGATACGGGGGCCGTATCGCGTGTCGATCGATGGGCCCTACGAGGGGTTGCCCTATCACGCGGCGGTGCTCTTCGGGCAGGGCAGCGGCTATGAGCACGCGTCGCTGGCCGTCTCAGCCGGCGACCAGATCCGGCGGGCTGTCATCGTCGTCGAGGGTTTCTCCAACCCCGGCCCGGTGACACCGATGCTCCGGTTCAGCGTCAACGGGCTGACGCTGTGGGAGGGGATCAGCCCGTTCCCGCGCGGCGACTGGGGCAGCGTGGCCTGGGTGGTCGACGATCCCTCGCTCCTGATCGGCTCCTCGATCCGAGTGATGGTGAGCAACGCGTCACCGGGCGAGCCGCAGCAAGAACCCTGGGTCGCCATCACGACCGTGACGGTGTACTACGAATAAAAAGACCGCCCCAGCGAGGCTGGGGCGGCGGTCAGGGAAGGAGGTGATGTGGCAACTGCCGTGAGGAGGAGGCAGGTTCTTTGAGAACCCGACATAAGTCTACCAGCCTTCGGCCCGGAGTGCAAGCGCCAGGGTCTCAGCCGATCCAGGCGGCGAGCAGCGAGACGAGCGGCGCCAGCGCCAGACCGGGCAGGAACGACGCCACACGGATACGGGCCAAGCCGAGCAGGTTGATGCCGAGGCCGAGGATCATCACACCACCAACGCCGGTGACGAGCAGGATACGCGCGTCGTTGGCCGGATCCGGCAGCGCCTGCGCCAGCAGCCCAGCCGCCAGCGAGACGCCGCCCTGATACACGAGAATCACCAGGATCGAGAACCCCACGCCGATGCCGAACACGCTGGCCAGAGCGATCGACGAGAGCCCGTCGAGCGTCGCCTTGATCACCAGCAGGGTCGCATCGCCGGTGAGCCCGTTGTTGAGCGATCCGATCAGCGTCAAGGGGCCGACACAGAAGAGCAGGCTCGCGGCGACGAACCCCTCGGTGAAGCTGCCCCCACCGCGGAACCGGCGCTTCAGCCAGTCGCCGATCCCCTCGAGGCCTTCCTCGATTCGCCACCACTCGCCCAGCAGCCCACCGAGCACCAGCGCCAGCAGCCCGAGCACGACGCCGTCGAGCCGCCCGCTGGAGGCCCGCCCGAGGCTGGATGCCATGGTCATCCCGATGAACAGGGTCATCAGCCCCACGCCCTGCACCATGATCCGCTGCATCCGCTCGGGCAGTCGCCCGCGCAGCGCCAGCCCCGCGACGGTTCCAGCCAGCACCGTCGCCGCGTTGATCCAGGTACCACTGGTACGACTCCACAACTCGACCGGATCCACCTCGACCTCCCGATCCGACCTTTCCGCCACACAGCGCCCCATGATACGCAAGGCAGCCAGGGCTGCGGTCGGCACGTTCAGGCAAAGCGGCCCGGCGCCGCTCCATAGCCAGAGCCACGCAGCGGCGCCGGGTGGGAAGGGGGAGCCGGGGTATTCTTCACGTCATCGATATGGATATCGGCAGGAACCACGATCGACTTGAGCCTGGCATCCGTTGCGGCCGCGGCGGCACCGCTCAGCGCAGGAGCGCCGCGACGACCGTGAGGCTCCCAGCGCCCAGGGCCGCGGCCAGCACCAGGCGGCGGAAGTGCAGGGCCGGCAGCCGAGCGCCCAGCCGCACGCCAGCCCATGTACCCACCAGTGCCCCCGGAAGCCAGATCACGGTCGTCGTCAAGAGCGCGGCCGGTGCCAGCGCACGGTTGAGCACCAGCAGAAGCAAGCCAGCGGCGTTGGTGAGTACGAAGTAGACGGCCAGATCGCCGATGAACCGAACCGGTTTCAGCCCCAGGCGGCTCAGGTAGAAGATCAACGGGACGCCGCTCAGCGAGGTCGTCGTGCCCAGAATGCCGCTCAACAGGCCGGTGGACAATTGCAGCACGGTGCCCTCGCGCTGGCCATGGCCGGCTGGCTGTGGCCGCGCGCGCAGCATCAGAAGCGCCGCGATCACAACGGCGATCCCGATCGCCGGGCGCATCGTGTCCGGGTCGAGCACCGCCTGTAGCCTGGCTCCCAGCGCCAGGCCAGGCAAGCTTCCCGCCACCAGCAGCCCGACACGTCGCCAGGTTACCCACGAGCGCAGCCGCCAGGCGACGGTCGTCCGGGTGACCAGCGCGATCGAGAGGTTTGTTGTCACCACTACGGCTGGCGGATAACCGAGGGCGAGCAGCAGCGGCGTGCTGAGCAGCGCATAGCCGAAGCCGGTCATACCAGCCAGTACAGCAGCGCCAGCGGCCACCAGCCCTCCGGTGATGGTCGGCAAGAGTTCCATCTTCTCCCCCCACGACGAACCCAGCCCGGCAGAGTGGGTCACGCCACAGCCTCGGCAGCATACCCGAGCGCGCGCGATGCCGGAATCACCGACAGGAATTGGCACCGACCGCCGACCACCGGACGCGATCGAGCGATGCTGTACGTACTGCGAAGGAGCGCGTACTATAGTGTCGCCGGAGTGGAGGAGGGGCCGGTGAGGGACGACAGCATCGAGCGGTATCGGGCGAACCTGCAGGCTGAGGTGGACAGCGTTGCGCTGTACCGAGCACTGGCCGAAGCAGAGCCGACGACCGAGCTCGCCGATGTCTACCGCCGGCTCGCCACCGTCGAGGAGCAGCATGCCGAATTCTGGCGGCGGCGGTTAGCCGAGTGTGGCATACCGATCCCACCGCCAGGGCCGAGCTGGCGCACCAGAGTCCTGATTTGGCTAGCTCGCCGGTTCGGCGCGGGTGTCGTCCTGCCGATCATCGCCACGCAGGAACGACTCGACGAGGGGAAGTACGACCAGCAGCCGGAGGCGGTCGAGGCGGGGTTACCTCCCGTCGAGCACAGCCATGCCCGTGTCCTGCAATTGATCAGCCGTGAGCGACCGGCCGGCCTGAGCGGCGGAGCCCTGGCCCGTCTCGAAGGCCGGCACCGGGCGACCGGCGGCAACGCCTTGCGGGCGGCCGTCCTGGGTGCCAACGACGGCCTCGTCTCCAACGTCAGCCTGGTGATGGGCGTCGCCGGGGCCGACCTCGCTCCTCGCACTATCCTGGTGACCGGCCTCGCCGGCCTGCTGGCGGGGTCGCTCTCGATGGCGCTGGGCGAGTGGCTCTCGGTGCAGAGCGCGCGCGAACTCTACGCCCACCAGATTCTGATCGAGCGCGAGGAACTGCTCGCCTTCCCGGAAGAAGAGCAAGAAGAACTGGAGCTGATCTACCGTGCGAAGGGCGTCCCTCCCGATCAGGCGCGGGCGCTGGCCGAACGCCTCATCCAGGAGCCGGGATCGGCGCTCGAGACCCTCGTGCGCGAGGAACTGGCTATCGACCCCGAGGAACTCGGCGGGTCGGCCTGGGAAGCAGCCACGATGTCGTTCCTGCTCTTCGCGACCGGCGCGATCGTCCCCGTGATCCCGTACTTCTTCACCGGCGGGCTGCTGGCGGCCGGCGTTAGCCTCGGCTTGAGCGCGCTCGCGCTGTTCGCGATCGGTGCCGGCATCACCGTCATTACCGGGAAGGGCGTGCTCCGGTCCGGCCTGCGCCAGGTGCTCATCGGCGCTGCCGCAGCAGCCATCACGTTCGGCGTCGGCCGGCTGGTCGGCGTCGCACTGGCTGGCTAGGCCTGGCGCGTTGCGAGAGTGCCCCTCTCCGGGCAGGGGGCACGGCCAGTGCCTGTTCAACAGGCGTTACCGGCCGTGCCCGGTTTCCCTGCTTCTCACTCTTGCAGCGCTGAAGCCGGTGTGCCCTGCTCTAGGCAGGCGGCGCAATGTTCTGGTTCAGCCGGAACACGTTCGCTGGGTCGTAGCGGCGCTTCAGCGCCGCCAGCCGCTCGTAGGCCGGGCCGTAGGCAGCTCGCAGCCGCGCTTCGCCCTCGTCGCCGGACAGCTCGTTCACGTACACCGCGTTGGGCAGCTTGGGACGGAGGTCTGTCCACAGCGACTTGATCCAGGCGACGTTCTCCTCGTCCGCGTTCGGGTCTGTCCAGATCGAGAGGGCAGTGAAAGAGTACGCCGCCTGGCGGTGGGGAAAGGCCGTGGCCTCCGGCGACACGCGCGCGACGGCGCCGCCCATCTGCACGAAGATCACGATGCTCTGAGGCGAGGGGCAGCGGGCGAAGTGCTCGGCAGCGATACCGATCATCTCCTCATCGAGCGCGTTCAGGAGGTTCGAGCGCATGTAGTAGCGGAGACCGGGTACCGCAACCTGGTCGATCATCTGTTGTACCGCCACATAGGGCATCGGGCCGAGCTGCTCCATGACCGGCGTGTCGAGACGCCGGAGCGGGGCGATGGCCGGCTCGGCGCCAGCCGGGTCACCGGTGTAACAGACAGCGATGCCGGCCAGCGGGTGGCCCTCCGGGCTACGCAGGAGCACCAGGGTAGCCGAGAGCGCCTCCGGCGCGGTCGCGAGGTAGTCGCGGGCATCGCGGAGGACCTTCACCGCATCGGCGAATGGGTAGCCGATCAACCCACCATAGAGCATCGGCCCGACCGGGTGGAGCCGGTACTCGAACTCGGTGACGATTCCGAAGTTTCCGCCGCCGCCGCGCAGCGCCCAGAAGAGTTCCGGGTTCTCCTCAGCGCTCGCTCTGAGTTGAGCGCCGTCGGCGCTGACCACGTCAGCCGAGAGGAGGCTGTCCACCGTAAGGCCATGCTCGCGCATCAGCCAGCCTATGCCGCCACCCAGTGTCAGCCCGGCGATCCCGGTATGCGAGACCTGCCCGCCGGTCACCGCCAGCCCGTGCTGCTGGGTCGCGCGATCGAGCTCGCCCCAGAGTACCCCTCCCTCGGCGCGGGCCCGGCGCGCTTGCGGGTCGACCTGGATCGTCCTCATGGGAGAGAGGTCGATCACGAAGCCACCATCACAGGTAGAGTGACCCGGGAAGCTATGCCCGCCGCCTCGGACCGCGATCAGCAGGTCGTAGGCCCGGGCGAACTGGACAGCGCGTGCGACATCGGCTATGCCGGCGCACTGCGCGATCAACGCCGGGCGCCGGTCGATCATGCCGTTCCAAACACGCCGGGCCTCCTCGTAACCCGGATCACCAGCCACCAGTAGCGTGCCCCGCAGCGCAGCGCGCAGGTCATCGACGGCCCCCGCGGGGATCGCCCGTCGCTCCCCAGTTATCGTTACCCCTTGGATCAGTCGCGTCACGTAATGCCTCCACTTCTCGGGCCACAAACGGCCCATAGCACTGAGATCGACTGTAGGCGGCCACCCGATCGACCACCAGCCCAGGCTCTGGCCGATCGCTGCTCAGCCTCTGCCCAAACGGTGTTCACCGCCTGCCAGGCCGGCTCGAGCCGCCTCGTTGACTGCCCACTGAAGACGACGCGGGCAGCGTCAAAGCATCGTGGAAAGCGCTCCGCTATAGAGGCGAAGGACCGCTTCCTGCCAGCTCGATCCTCGGCGCCCAAACTTCCGCTCGAGACCTCACTGCTCGGCCGTAACCGTAGCGAGCGCCTGTTCACCCGGCGTTGGGGCGAATACGCATACGTATGTACGGACACGCGGGCGGAGCCGGTGAGGAGAAGACTCGTGGGGCCAGTGTGAGCGAGTCTCTGCGCGTGGCAGGGGCCCAGCAAGCATCGCTGCCGGAAGCAGGACACCCGAGCACCGGTGGTCGCGCGCCTGGGAGCAGGCAGCCGATACCACAACTGTCGATCAGAGGCTCTCGACCTCGCGCAGCGGCACGTGGAGCCGCGGGCGCTCCTCGTACGTCTCCATGTCGACGGTCTGCACGACGTAGGTCGCTTCGGCGGAGGTGGATGCCGCGAGGACATGGCCGTGCCGATCCATCGCCACGATGTTCATCACGTTCTGGCGCTCGGCGAAGGGGTCGTCGAGGTAGCGGAGGTCGAGCATGGCCTGGCGCAGCGCCTCCTCCAGCGAAAGGCCGTGACGCAAGTACATGACCACGCTGTGCGCCGAGGCGCAGCGGATCGCCATCTCGCCTCGCCCGGTGCAGGCGGCAGCGCCGTAGCGGTTGTCAGCGTAGTTGCCTGCGCCGATGATCGGCGAGTCGCCCAAGCGTCCCGGCCACTTGAAGCCCCAGCCGCTGGTCGAGACCGCGCAGGCGATATCGCCGTTCAAGTCACGCACGATCACGTTGGTGGTGCCGAAAATCTCTTTGTGGAGCAGCCTGGCCCAGTCTTTCACCACCCGCATGTAGAGCTGGTAAGAGTCCGCGTAGACGCTCGATCGCGTGGCGGCGTCACCGTAGACGACGGCGCGCCAGGCCTGCTCGGCCTCCGGGGTGAGCAGGTTCGCTGGCTCGAAGCCGTGGTAGCGGGCGAACAGCTCGGCCCCCTCGCCGACGAGCAGCGCATGGGGAGTGAGTTCCATCACCTTGCGGGCGATCTCGATCGGATGCGGGTAGTGCTTGACCGCGCCGACCGCGCCGGTGGCCAGTGTCCGGCCGTCCATGATGCTGGCGTCCAGCTCCACCTGGCCCAGGATGTTCGGGATGCCACCAGTGCCGACTCCCTGATCCTGGAGGTCGTCTTCAACTGCGCGCACCGCGGCGACGGCTGCATCGAGCGCGCTGCCCCCTGCGCGCAGGATCTCGATCGCCGCCGGAAACCCGACGCGCGCATTTGCGCTACCGACGATGACACCCCGTATATCCCGCTGTGACACCGGCCGTGCCTCCTTGTCTCTGCTCTGCCACCCGCGCGCCAGTGCGGCGCCACGGCATTATAAAGCGGCTTTCGCGCCACCGGACGGGCGGGGCGTCCGGGCGACAGCAGGCTTCCCCGGTGCTACCTTGTGGTGGAGAGCGTGGGATCGCGGAGTGAGGAGGTGGGCCATGCATCGCTTGCCGGGCAAACGAGCGGTTGTCACCGGTGCAGGGCGTGGGATCGGGAAAGCGATCGCACGGAAGTTCCTGGAAGAGGGCGCTCGCGTCCTGATCTGCGACATCGTCCCCGAGCGGGTCATGCAGACGGTGAGCGACCTCAGCCCGCTCGGGGAGATCGTGGGGCTAGCTGGCGACGTTACTGACCTGTCGTTCTGCCAGGCGCTGATCGCCCAGGCACGTGAGCGGTTCGGCGGGCTCGACGTGCTGGTGAACAACGCGGGCGTGGGGTCATTCGAGCCGTTCCTGGAACACTCGATCGCGACGTGGGATCGGACACTCCAGGTCAACCTGACCGCGGTGTTCACCTTGAGCCAGCTCGCGGGACGGCTCATGGTCGAACAGGGCATCGGTGGGGCCATTGTGAATATCGCCTCGACCAACGGCCATGTCGGCGAGCGCGGGCTGGCCGCCTACAACGCCTCCAAGGCAGGCGTCATCCTACTGACCAAGACGATGGCGATCGAGCTGGCACCCTATGGCATCCGGGCCAACTGCGTCTCGCCAGGCTTTATTCTGACTGAACTGGCCCGAGAAGCCGGCGCCGACGAGGCGTTCATCCGCGAGTACATCAAGAAGATCCCGCTCGGGCGCTACGGCCGACCGGAGGAGGTCGCCAACGTGGTCGCCTTTCTCGCCTCGGACGAGGCGTCGTTCATCACCGGCGAGTCGGTAGTCATCGACGGCGGGCAGCTCGCCGAGGAGTAGGCCAACCAGATCTCGCGGCCGCAGGCACAGGCACGGGGAGGAGGTCGCGAGGCGCCGCGAGCTGAGCGCCCCACCCTGCACAACACGGACGCAGCCAGGATCGTCAGCGCTCAGTGGCCAGGCGCGAGCGCAGCCTCCGCGTGCTCATGCCGGATGGCCACCACTGCGTGGCAGCGCAGCCGCACACGGCGGCCAGCGCTGCCGAGCAGTGTCAGTCGTTGCGGCCCGCTGGCGATGACGCGGAATGGTCGCCCGTCGACGTCGACCAGGAAGCGCACGGTCGGCCCCTCGAAGACCACCTGCTCGACCAGCCCCTGGAGGACTGGCTCGTCCTCCGGAACCAGGCCATCGCTCAGGAGCTCGATGTTCTCAGGCCGAACGAACACGAGCGCGGTCTCCCCCGGCTGGAGCCCTTGTGTGTCGACCGCGTGCAACTCGAGCGCACCGCTCTTCACCACCACCGAGCGCTGGCCATCCCGCTGCTGCACGCGCACCACTTCGCCGGTGAGCACGTTGTTGTCGCCGACGAAGTTGGCGACGAATTCAGTCCGCGGCCGCAAGTAGATATCGAGCTGCGTGCCCACCTGCTCGACCCGCCCGGCGTTCATCACGCAGATGCGATCCGAGATGGCGAAGGCCTCGGACTGGTCGTGTGTGACGTAGATGGCGGTCTTCTTGGTACGGCGCTGGAGCTCCAGGATGCTGTACTTGAGCTGGTCGCGCAGGTTGCGGTCGAGCGCCGAGAGCGGCTCGTCGAAGAGCAGCACCTGGGGATCGGTCGCCAGCACGCGAGCCAGCGCCACCCGCTGCTGCTGGCCACCGGAGAGCTGGGAAGGCATCCGCGAGCCGAAGCCCTGCAGGTTCACCAGCTCCAGCATCTCCTCGACCCGGCGCTGCACTTCGGCCTTGGGCCGGCGCTTGATCTTCAGGCCGAAGGCGATGTTCTCGGCGACGGTCAGGTGAGGGAACAGCGCGTGCGACTGGAAGACGAAGCCGATGTTGCGCTTGTGCGGCGGCACGTGGTTGACGACCCGGCCATCGAAGCGGATCTCTCCCTCGGTCGGCTCGATCAGGCCGGCGACGATCCGCAGGGTCGTAGTCTTGCCGCAGCCGGACGGCCCGAGCAGGGTGACGAACTCGCCCTCGGCGATGTCCAGGCTGACCCGATCCACCGCGATCGTCTGGCCGTACCGTTTCGTGACCTCGATGAGCTCGACTCGTGCCATCAGCCCTTCGCTCTCCTAGGCTCCGGTTTGCCGCCGCTCGCGCCACGGCTGCTCGCGTCCACGCTATCGACCCTTCCTAGATCAGGTAGGTGCCTTTCAGGTAGCGAGAACCGAAGAACCGGAAGAAGGCGATGACGACCACGAAGGAGACGATCTGCATCGTGGAGGCCAGCGCGGCCGTCGATGGCTGGATCCCGGCGGTGCGGGTCAAGTTGAAGACGCGCAACGCGGCGGTGGTATTCCCCGGCCCGGCGACGAACAGCGTGACCAAGAACTCATTGAAGACGATCACGAAGGTGAGCAGGATGCCGGCGCTGATCCCCGGGCCGAGTAGCGGGAGCTCGACGCGAAAGAGCGTCTGCAACCGGTTCGCGCCGAGGCAGCGTGCGGCCTCCTCGTACACCTGCGGCAGGTCGCGCAGTGCCACGATGATGGGGATCAGCATCAGGGGATAGGTGCCGACCACGTACGCGCCGATCAGACCGGTTAGCGTCTGGGCGATGTGGAACAGGAAGTTGTAGACGATCACCAGGCTGATGCCCATCACGGCTGCCGGCGTGTAGAGCGCCAGGTTGAGCACCGAGAGCAGGAACCCCTTGCCAGGGATCGGGAAGCGGACGATCGCGTATGCCGCCGGGAGCGCCAGCAGCAGGTTGAGCACGATGCTGATAACGGTCACCTCGAACGAGAGCACCAGGTTGTCTTTGAAGCTGCCGAAGACGTGCTGATACGGCCTGAGCGAGATGCCGTCCGCGGTACGCAACGAATAGAAGAAGGTGGTCAGGAACGGCAGGACGAAGATGAGCATCCAAAGCCAGATGTACCCGTGCTGCACCAGATCGAGGATCCGGCGCCGTTGCCGCGCGACGCGCGCCCACAGCCCAGGACGCTGCGCTGCCGCTTCCTTCCGCTTGGCGCTCGCCTTGCCTCTGGTCGTCATCGCTCACGCTCCCAGTGCCCCGCGGGACAGCCGCAGCGAGAGCCAGGTCACGCCGAAGGCGAGCGCCATGAGCACGACGCCCATCGCGGCAGCCAGCCCGTAGTCGAACTGGATCACGCCCTTCTGGTAGAGCGCGATCGCCAGCACGCGCTGCTCGCGGATCGTGCCCAGCACCAGCGGCTGGACATAGACGCCCAGGTTCCAGCCGAAGCACATCAGGAAGCCAGCCAGGATCCCGCTGCGACTGAGCGGGAAGAGCACGCGCCAGAACGTCTGCCAGGGCTGAGCTCCCAGACAGGTAGCGGCTTCCTCGAGCGTCGGGTCGACGTTGGAGAGGGCGGCTCCGATGTTCATCACCATGAACGGCAGCGTGAAGATCGCCATCGCGAAGAGCACCGACGGCAGCGAGTACAGCAGGCTGGTACCTTCGATCCCCAGGAAGTTCAACGCCGGAGCGAGCGGGCCGTTGGGCAGAAAGAGGTAGTGCATGCCGAGCGAGAGGTAGAGCGGCCCGAAGAGTGGGACCATCAT
>JADBJL010000104.1 GCA_014874455.1 Thermomicrobiaceae bacterium | reverse complement strand
GGACAGGCAAGGGTCGGAGGTCCGGATGGCCTGCTCGCACAGCCAGGTCGCCCGCTCCTTGGGCAGCCGGATCGCTACAGGCGCTAGGTGCCGCAGATCGTCCTCGATCCGCTTCTGGTTCTGGGCCGTGGGCGGCACGATCCGGGCGTCGAGGACAGTACCGTCCGCGCCGACCTCGTACCGGTGATACAGGATACCCCGCGGCGCCTCGCTCGCCCCGTACCCGATTCCCGGTCGTACGGTGCAGTCGACGAAGGGGCGCGCGGGCGGCTCGTAGCGCTCGAGCAGCGCCAGCGACTGCTCGAGCGCGTGGACGATCTCCACGCTCCGCACGACGATGCTCTTGAAGGGGTTGCGTACCGGCGGGACGATCCCTGTCTCGCGCGCGGTCTCTCTGGCGAGCGGCGAGAGCTGCGAGAAGTTGAGGTTGAACCGGGCGAGCGGCCCCGCGAGGTAGCTGCCACGCCCGTCGACCTCGTAGCGCAGCGCGGTCGAGTACGGTACCTGGCTCTCGACGAACGTGTCGTCGAACCGGCTGACCGGGATATCGATTCCCCGGTTCGTGACGATACGCCCGTCGAGGATCGCGTACTCTTCTGGGTGGCGCAGGGCGACGAACTCGTAGTCCAGCTCGAGGTCGGGGAACTCGAACCCCGCTACCCAACGCACCAGCTCCAGGGCGGTCTCCAGCGCGCGCCGGAGTGGATCGCGCAGCGCGAGCAGCTCGCTGGGCCGCGGGACAGCGTAGAAGCCGCCCACCCGCACATTGATCGGGTGAATCTCACGCCCACCGATCAGGGCCAGCAGCCGGTTACCCGTCTTCTTGAGCTGCAGCGCTCGCTGAACCACGTCAGGGTACGCTTCGGCCATCTGGACGACGCTCTCGAAGCCGAGGAAGTCGGGCGCGTGCAGCATCGTGACGTGGAGCGTGTGGCTCTGGATCCACTCGGCATAGTAGAGCAACAGGCGGAGCAGGCGCAGCTCTGGGGGGATCTCTATGTGGAACAGGCTTTCCAGCGCGTTGCACGCGCTCATCTGGTAGGCCACCGGGCAGATCCCGCAGATGCGGGCCGTGATGTCCGGCGCTTCGGCGTAGTGACGGCCGCGCAGGAGGGCCTCGAAGAAGCGTGGTGGCTCGTAGATGGTCAGCCGGACGTCTTCAACCCGGCCGTCGCGCAGCCTGAGCACCAGTGCGCCCTCGCCCTCGACTCTTGCCAGGGCGTCAACCTTGATCGTCAGCCGGCGCTTGCTCTCCGCCATCAGGGTTCTCCCTCTTCGCGAACGCCCGGGCCCAGAACGTTTCAGTCGCCTGCCGTGCCTGGTCGGGCGTGGCATATCGCGCGCTGGCTTCCTGGAAGGCGGAGGCCGCCGCGTTGAAGGAGCGGTAGAGGGGCATCAGGCGCTCGGGGGCCAGCCCCGAGCGGTGCGTGAACCAGGCACTGAGGCTCTCCGTGTTCGGGGTCTCCATCGGGCCGAAGCACCCGTAACAGCCCCGGCGATAGCGCGGGCAAAGCGCCCCGCAGCCGGTTCTGGTGACCGGGCCGAGGCACGGGATCCCCTCAGCCACCATCACGCAGACGATACCCTGGCGCTTGCAGTCGATGCAGAGGCTATGTCCGGGGATCCGAGGGCGGCGACCGTGCAGGAACGCGTCGAGCAGATCGAGCACCTGGACGCGGCTGGGCGGGCACCCCGGAAGCTCGAAGTCGACCGGCACGTACGCCGACGCGGGGAGCGAGTGCTCCAGCGTCCTCACGTACTCGGGCGTGGCGTAGACGGCCCGCTTGAACTCGCCGATATCCGCGAAGTTCCTCAGCGCCTGGATCCCGCCAGCGGTCGCGCAGGCGCCCATCGCCACCAGCACCCGGCTCTGCCGGCGGATCTCGCGGATGCGCTCGACCTCCTCGGGGGTCGTGATACTCCCTTCGACCAGCGAGAGGTCGTACGGGCCCGCGACCACGGCGCGCGAGGCCTCCAGGAAGTAGGCGATCTCGAACTCCCCGGCAATGGCCAGCAGCTCGTCCTCGCAGTCCAACAGTGTGAGCTGGCAGCCGTCGCAACTAGCGAACTTCCAGACGGCCAGCTTGGGCTTGCGGCGTCGCCCGGCCACGGCTCCCTCTCCTACCATCACAGCTCGCGGATCTCGCTGAAGGGGGCGAGACGGCTGAACGGCATCACCGGCCCGTCCTTGCAGATGAATGCCGGGCCGAACTGGCAGTGGCCACACAGCCCGAGCGCGCACTTCATGTTCCGCTCCAGCGAGAGGTAGATCAGGTCGTCGGGCACTCCACGCTTTTGTAGCTCCCGGACAGTAAAGCGCATCATCACTTCCGGCCCGCAGACCAGGGCGACAGTCCGGGCCGGCTCGAAATGTCGCTCGACCTGTGCGATGAGCGCTGGCACGACGCCGATCTGCCCACGCCAGCGCTCGTCCGCGCGGTCGACGGTGACCCTCAGCTCGAGGTCGGGGCGTTGCTGCCAGCGACTGAGGTCGAGCCGGTAGAGCAAGTCGGCCGGGCTGCGGGCTCCGTACAGCACCGTCACCTGGCGGTACCGGTCACGCTGCGCCAGGATCTGGAGCAGTGCCGAGCGGAGCGGGGCGAGGCCGAGCCCACCGGCGACGATGAGGACGTCGAATCCCTCTGCCAGCGCCAGAGGCCATCCCCGCCCGAACGGGCCGCGGACACCGACCCAGTCACCTCGCCGGAGGGCAACGAGGCGACGGGTTACCGGGCCGACCGCGCGAACCGTGTGCTCCAGGATACCCGCACGCCTCGGCGCGCCGCTCGCGGAGACCGGCACCTCGCCAACGCCGAAGACGTAGAGCATCATGAACTGGCCAGGCTCAAAGGGAAGGCCATCGCCGGATGGCGACCGGAGCCGGAGCGTCACGGTATCCGCCGTCTCGCGCCGGCGGCCGGAGACGCGAAACGGAACAGGGATGTACGGGTTAGCGCCGGGTGGCGGTGCGCCTGTGGGCTCTCGCATCAGAGCTCCCTGGGCGGGCCGTAGAGGTCGAGCAGTTGGAGGCGCGCCGCCTTCAACCGCTCGGCGACGACGAACAGCAGGCGGTGGACGACGCGTAGCCCGAGGCAGCAGTCCTCGATGAACAGGTCACGTAGCCGCTCGCCGTCGAGGACGACCGCGGTGGTGCGTTCCAGGGCGCGGGCGTCGAACTCCCAGCGGCTGGGCGCGAGCATCCATGACCAGCCGACGGCGCTCCCGCCCTCGACTGTCTGCAGCGGTCTGGGGCCGTGGCCAGGGATGAACAGCTCGATCGAGACCAGCCCTTCGACGATGAGGTAGAACGCGGTGGCTGGCTGGCCTTCCCGGAGCAGGTAGTCGTCCGGGTCGTAGACGGCCAGGCGGGCCAGCCTGGCGAGCTGCGCTCGATCCTCCTCGCTGAGGTCGGCAGTGAACGGGTGGGAGGCCAGGATCTCGGCTGGCGTGTGGCCGCTCATCTCGTCCTCTCTCCCAACTCGCTTGCGCTGCGGATGGCGGCCGCTTCTTCGGTAATGTCGATGCCGACCGGGCACCAGGTGATGCAGCGGCCGCAGCCGACGCAGCCGGAGACGCCGAACTGGTCGAGCCAGCTTCCGAGCTTGTGGGTGAGCCACTGGCGATAGCGCGAGCGAGCGCTCTGCCGCAGGGGCTTGCCAGCGGTGTAGGTGAACTCGGTGGTGAAGCAGACATCGAGCCGCCGGACGCGCTCGGTGACCGTCCCCGTCAAGTCCGTGCGGTCTTCGACCGTGAAGCAGAAGCAGGTGGGACAGACCATGGTGCAGTTGCCACAGGTGAGGCAGCGCTGGGCCACGTCGTCCCAGCGGGGGTGCTCGAGGTTAGCATAGAGCGCCTCCTTGAGGCCGGCTGTCTCCAGTCTTCGCCCCATGCGAGCCGCCGTCGTCTCGACCACGCGGTCAGCCGCCGCTCGCTCCCACGGTTCGGCTGCACGGTGGGGTACCTGGCGCAAGACCTCGGCTCCTTCGTCGGTTCCGACCTCCACGACGAACACGTGCCTGCCGGGCTCGAACACCTCGGTGAGCGCGAGGTCGAACCCGAAGGTCGCCTTCGGCCCGGTTCCCATCGAGACGCAGAAACAGGTGCTGGGACTGAAATGCCCGCAGTTGACAGCGACGATGAAGGCCCGCGACCGGCGCTCGGCGTAGTATGGGTCGACGAACGGGCCGCCGAGGAGCACGCGATCCAGGACGGCGATCGCGTGCAGGTCGCAGGAGCGCACGCCGAAGAGTGCGAGGCGGGGCAGCTCCTCCGCTGGCGTCTCGATCGTGACGCCAGCCGCTGTGCGCCGGGCGCGCCAGAGGGTCAGCGACGACGGGTGAAGGAAGCGCTTCCAGGAATGCGGCCCCACGGCGTAGGCGAAGACCGCGTCGTCGTCGCGGCGTTTCAACCGGTAGTGAGCGGCCTCCTGCTCGTCGCTCCAGCCGACCGGCAAGTCTGCGGCCGAGACGAGCTCGTCGTACACGATCGCGCCGTCGCGGACAGTCGGACCTACCACACGGAAGCCGTGCCGCTGCAGGGCGGCGAAGAGTTCCGGCAGGTCTCGCGAATCGAGCACACTCAGCTCGCTCACCGGTACTCCCAGACGATGGCACCTCGGCGCCGTGCTGGCGCTCGTGTCAGCCGGCCGGGGCAGCCGCGGGCGGACGTCAGGCGGATCACGACACTGCCATGATACACCCCGGGGGCTGCCAGACGGGTTGGATTCGCTACGCGATCGCGTTCAGGAGTCGGCACGGTCACGGTGCCTGGCCGGTCGGCGCCGTGACATCACGACGAGAAGCGGACTTTGTCGGTCGAGTCGAACCAGTGCCAATCCCCTTCATACCAGTCTGCCCACACCCACCATGTGAACTCTTCAGGAGCGACGAAGGGGATCCAGGCCCAGGGTACCCAAACCACGAACCGGCCGCTCGACCAGTCGCCCTCGGCGTTGGGGACGTCGATCGACTGCACCCCGTCGGTGGCCCAGATTTCCCAACCGGCGCTCGTGCCTCGCATGATCAACGACCAACCGTGCTCGACCTCGAAGTAGACGTGGTAAAGGAGTTCGGCACCCGGCGGCAGCGTCTCCGAGATCGGCACCGCCGCCTCGAACGTCATCTGGAGCCGTACGCCGTCGCTCTCCAGGGTAACCGTCCTCAGGTCGACAGGGAGGTCGACCGGTGGCCCCGCGCCTGCGTCGTCGCTGGCGTCGCCCAGCGGGTCCTGGACAGTGCTGCGCCCGGTGACAAAGCCAGGCGTGGGCGTAGGGGACAGCCGGGATGTTGCGCCGGGAGAAGAGGTGCTGCGCCCCGCGACGCCAGGCGTGGCCGTGGGAGATGGTGGGGGCGGGGTCGGGGACGGGGGCGCTGGAACCGGAGTCGGCGTGGGCGCGATCGTCCGAGCGGCGACCGGTGCCTCTGTCTGGTGCGGGGTCGAGATGGGGCTCGGGGTGGGAGACGGGGAAGGCCCGGGTCGCGGGCTCGCCTCACTGGTAACGGGTGACGCGGCGAGTGGCGTCGGAGTAGGCGATTCACCGCCGGAGCCGATGTTGATACTCACCTGGCAGCCGGTGAGCACTCCGAGCAGGAGTGCAGCGGCAAATAGCGCGCGCCCTCTCATAGGCGAGGTAAGCCTGATGACGCTGAAGCGATTCTCTCTCGTTTCTTGCAGCTAAGATAGTTGGGTCGAACTTCCCTGTCAAGCACTTGGGAGCATGGAGAGTCGAGCCTCGCTCGCCCGTGCCCCTGTTTCGTACGACGTGGAAGGAGTGGCGAGGCGCGGAGCGCCGAGCCTTTGGGAGCAAGCGGTAGCTGCCCTGGACAGAACGGCAATTGGGTGTAGAGGTGTGACGGTAGAGCCCCCGGATGGGGGTGCAGCTCTGTCGCAACCACACTCCTCACTTCCTGTACCCCGGGGCCGCCGCACGGCGGCCCCGCTCTGTCCTTCCCTGGACTGGTGTTGGCACCCCTGCAGGCTGCGGCACCCGTCCGCCAGCGCGAGACGCTCGCGCTCCGACACGCCCAGGCGGGCGTGGTAGACTGGACGCGCTAACAACGAAGCTGACGGAATGACCACCGAGTTCAAGGGGTACAGGGAAAGGACGAGCTGCATGGCGCGAAACCTGGTCAGGGGCATCTTGAGCCTGGTGCTTGCTGCGGTGGCCACCTGGTTGGCTAACTACATCGTCGAGCGGATCTTCGGGCCGGAGGAGTCGGCCTGAGACGCGTTCAGCCGATGGACAGGTGCAGAGAAGCAGGAGGCCAGCGTGCATATCTCCAGACAGGCAGTCGAGCGCCTTGCGAGCTACCACAGTCCCGAGTGGCCGGTCATCAGCTTGTACCTGCGCGTCGACCAGGAGCACATCACTGACGACCACTACTC
This sequence comes from Thermomicrobiaceae bacterium, assembly GCA_014874455.1. Taxonomy (GTDB): domain Bacteria; phylum Chloroflexota; class Chloroflexia; order Thermomicrobiales; family Thermomicrobiaceae; genus Thermalbibacter. The sequence continues at coordinate 11,151 of JADBJL010000104.1, read as the reverse complement.
GACCCGGCTGAAGAACTTGCTCAGGCAGGCCTCAGAGAGCCCCGGGATCGAACTGAGCCGGGCGCAAGTCGAGGCCGTCGAAGCCGACCTGGAACGCATCCGCATCTTCTTTCGCGACCACGGCGATGAGTTCGGACAGGGCGTCGCGCTCTTCGCCAGCTCGCAGGCCGGCCTGTGGGAGGTCTACGAGACGCCCCGTGAGGTGGGCAACTCCATCGCGGTCGACTTCCGGCCGGCCATCGCTCCGCTGGTGCGGATGCTCGAACAGTACGAGCCGCTCTGCGTCTGTCTGGTCTCACGCGACCGGGCGCGGATCTTCACCGGGCATCTGGGCGAGTTCAGCGAGCGGGCGGTCAAGCTCGACCAGGAGGTACCGGGTCAGCACGAGCAGGGCGGCTGGTCGCAGGCTCGCTTCCAGCGGCATATCGAGGAGCACGTCCACCAGCACTTCAAGCGGCTGGCGATCGATCTCTTCGCTCTTTTCGAGCAGGAGCCGTTCCGGTTCCTGATCGTCGCCGGGCCGCACGAGGTGGTGAGCGACTTCCTCGAGTACCTGCACCCCTATGTACGCGAGCGCTACATCGGCACCTTCTATGTGCTGATGGAGGCCACCGCGAAACAGGTGCGCGAGGAGGCCGCGAAAATTGTCCGCGAGTGGACTCGGCAGGAGAAGCAGCGCTATCTCGACCTGCTGCGTCACGAGGCGCTCGGGAACGACATGGGCGTGACCGGCCTGGCGAAGGTGATCGAGGCGCTGCAAATGGGAAACGTGCTGAGCCTCATCGTGGACGACCGGCTGGAGGCGCCGGGAGCGTACTGCCTGCACTGTGGTGTGGTGCAGCCACCGGCTGTGGAAAGCCCGGAACTCTGCCTCTACTGCGGCGGGCCGGTTCGGCGTGTCGCCAATATCGTGCCGGAGGTGTACGCCAACGCCTACCGCCAGAACGCGAACCTGGTGTTCCTGACCGAGCGCGATCAGCAAGGGCAGCTCGCCGAGCTCGGCGGGATCGGCGCCATCCTCAGGTTCCGGGTCGCTCCCGCGCCCGAGTCATGAGCGCGCGTCCGCCAGCCGTCATGATCGTGAACCCACGCGCGGGACGGTTGCGCGCCGGCCAGATCGACCGACTCGTCGCCGTGCTCGCCCAACGCTGGGCGCTGCGCGTGGTCGAGTGCGATCGACCCGACGAGATTCCCCAGTTGGCTCGGGCGGCCGCCGGGACAGCCGAAACGGTGATCGCCGTCGGGGGCGACGGCACAGTGAGCCGCGTTGCGACCGGCCTGCTCGGGACGACGGCACGGCTCGCTGTCCTGCCGGGCGGCTCGACGAACCATGTTGCCCGCCTGCTCGGTATGCCCGCGAACCTCCTCGGGGCTGCGCGCGTGCTGGCCGGCCCGACCCGGCTGCGGCGGCTGGACGTGGGCTGCACGGGCGAACGGGCGCTGCTCTTTCTCGGAGGCGTCGGTGTCGACGCGCTGATCGTGCGCGACGCCCCGGCGACGGTGAAACGGTTCGTGGCCTGGGCCGGCTATCTCCCGCCGGGCCTGCGCCACCTGCAAGACGGCCCGTGGCGAGTGACGGTCACGGTCGACGGGACGGTGGTCGAGACGGCCGCGCGCACCGTGCTGGTGGCGAACGGGCCCTTTCTCGTGCACCCGAGATTCGAGGTGGGCCAGGACATCCGACCGGACGATGGCCTGCTCGACGTCTGCATCTACTCTCCGGTGTACTTCTTCGACTGGGTGACGCTGGGTCTCTGGGTGCTGGCGGGGCGGGTGACTCGCTCGCGGCATGTCCGGCAGCTCCGCGGGCGGACGATCGACATCCAGGCGACACCACCGGCGCCGGTCGAGATCGATGGCGACTATCTCGGGGAGGGGGGTCTCTCGGTCACGGTGCGGCCGGCTGCGCTGACGGTGGTCGTACCGGCCTCGGTACGAGGGGTACGTGAAGGCTGATAGGGCGAGCTGGCCAGCGGGCTGGGCCGGTCACGGCCTGCTCTGTCGGGGGAAGGTGGCCTCGTCGTCCCACTGGGAGCCGAGCGGCCCCTGATCGACACCGTCGACAACCACTCGAACCAACGGCGCGTTGCCAGAGACGACGTGCATTTCGGATCCAGTGAAGCTGCGGCGAGTGCCTGCCGCCAGGATCTCCGAGAGGACGACCTGACCGTCGACGGTCACTTGCACCCAGACACGATCCTCGGCGACGACCTCGAACGTGTGCGACTGGTTCGCCGGGTTGGTGGTCACCGGCTCGGTGGGGCCCGGGGTAGACGTGGCTGCATCGGCGGGTGCCGGGGCCTGCTCCATAGGTGCGGGCGAAGGTGTCGGCACTGGTGTCACCTGCGCCCCCCCAAGGGCCACAGTCGTCGCCTGGCCGCCTTCCGCGAGCGTGCCCGGGGTCTGGAGCGATGGTGGTGCGACAGTCGGAGTCGCCGGCATGGCTGGCGGGGCCAGGTAGGCGCTGTAGAGCCAGGCGAAGACGACCGCCGACATCACGACCATGAAGGCGATGATGGCAAAGTTCGGTGCCCAGTGCGTGGGGGCTTGGATCGGCTTCACGGCCGGGACGACGCGGAAGCCGCCGCTGCGCTGCCCGTGGGCGTTCTCGAACATCGCGAGCACCGTCACCGGGTCGAGGCCGAGGTACTGCGCGTAGGTGCGGACGATGCCGCGGGCATAGGTCAGTGGCGGCAACTCGTCGAAGGTTTCGTTCTCCAGCGCGGCGAGATAGCGGCGGTGGATACGGGTCGCGCGCTCCGCGTCGCGCAGCGTCACCCCCTTGTATGCCCGGGCGTTCTGCAGGAAGTCGCCGAATTCCCCCATGTCCCCCTGCCCGATCGATCGGGACTCTGACGTGCCTGACCAGCTAGGAGCCCACTCGCCGACGGCGAGCCCGCTCCCGCTCAGCGCGCAACTGCCGCAGGTATTCGTCGACGTGCGGCGTTGGCATCCCGTGGTGGCTGATGTCTGCTTGCTGGAGCCACCAGTCATCGGTGGGCAGCCACCACGATCCCAGTGAACTGTAGCAAGCTAGATCGTCGGCCGACACCCTGGTACGTTCCGGGAAGGCGTAAGGGTTACCGCACCAGCCCTGGCTGCCGTCGCCCACCGGGCGGAAGTCGCGGCACGTGCGGCAGCACTGCGGGAGCGAGGGGAGCCCGTCCGCGCGAGGCGACACGGCGGCTCCCGGGCTTGACTCGTCAGCGTCGTACCGGTCTTCGACCTCTTCGACTTCTACCGGCGCCGACACTTCGGGCAGATGGAACGGCTCGGTCTCGCCGCTCTGTTGCCAGCCATGCCTCGCAAGCCAGGTAGACTCGGTTTCGTGCGCTACCGCCGAGCCTGCGGGCTCGGCGGCCCGCGGATCAAGAGCGTCGCGCTTCGAGTCGGCCGAGGGCCAGGGGTCGAACGGCGTGTCCGACGACCTGGCGGTCGCGATGCGAGTTCCGGTGGCCGAGTCTCGTCCACCGGGCAGTGGGAAATCCGAAGGACGCCGTTCGGCTTCCTGGGTGCCGGCCATCGACTGCAGCCGCGCGGCACGGGCACCGGCCGAGGGGCCTGCTGGAATCATCCGGGTAGGCTCGCGCGGACTGCTCCCCGCGTCCTGCCCCGTTGCGCTCACCGGGGAGAGAGACCCTCGGCCCGCGCCGGCGGGCTCACTTACGGGTGGAGGCTGGACTGCCGGCCGCTCGACGGCGAGCGTATCCTCGCCGCTGATAGGGATGAGCCGCGGGAGATCTTGCTCGTTATCTTTCGGTTCCCAGAGGTCTTGATCCCAGCCGGCCCGGCAGGCGAGCTCGCTCCTGCGTACCAATACCATGTGCTGCAGGTCACGTCGCTGGGGGTGTCGGCACCATCCGGAGCCGGCGAGTCCCCCCTCCTCGAAATAGCGGCAGGTACCACACCGGCGCTGCGACACGCCTTCCCCTCCTGTCCTGGCGTGGCCCCGATACGAAGTGGTGCTCGATCCGGAACTCCACGAGGACACGTCGTCGGAGCCTGGAGTCACCGTCGGTCAGCTATGGTAGCACAGGCAGCTCGAACGGTCAGCGGGTGGTACGGATTGCTCCGTGGTCATCTATCAGAAGCTGACGCGCCAGTTCGCTGAGAACTGGCGCGTCAGCTCGGGCCCCTTTCGCTTGCCCCAGAGTGCAAGCCCGGGCCTCCCCTTCCCCTGGCGCCTACTCCCGTTGTTACCAACGTCTGGGCGCCCGATCGGTTGCGGCCTGCCCGCAGTCGATCCGCTATACTTTCTCGTTGTGCGTTGTCCGCCGGGTTCGTCGCGGAGGCATGCTCGTGTCCGTGCTCGTGCAACCGCTCACTCGACCGACCAGTGAGCCGGATCTCGGTATCAAGCGCTTTTACATCTGGACGATCGGTTGCCAGATGAACGAGGCCGAATCCTCGAAGGCCGCAGCCCTGCTCCGGCAGGCCGGGTATCTCCCCGCTTCGGCCGAGGAGGAGGCCGACGTCATCATCGTCAACACGTGTGTCGTGCGGCAGCAGGCAGAAGACAAGGCTGTGGGCCATATCGGTTCCCTGGCGCGCCTGAAGCGTCACAGGCCTGGACTGCGCATCGCGGTGACCGGCTGCCTGGTCACCGGCCAGCAGGCGAGGCTGGCCGAGCGCTTCCCCTATGTTGACCTGTTCTATGGGCCATCGGAGTTCGAGCGTCTGGTCGAGATCGCGCCTGAACTGCAGGGGATCGACTTCGACCTGGCGGAGCTGCCGCACTACTACGACGAGGGGCAGGCTGACCCGGACGTGACCGCGTTCGTGCCGGTCATCTACGGCTGCAACTTCGTCTGCTCGTACTGTATCGTGCCGTACCGGCGAGGACGCGAGCGCAGTCGCCCCATGCCCCAGGTGGTCGCCGAGGTTCAACGGCTCGCCGCCCGCGGTGTCAAGGAGGTGACGCTGCTCGGCCAGACGGTGAATGCCTACGGCCACGACCTCCCAGGCCAGCCGGATCTCGCTGACCTGCTCGCGGCAGTCCATGAGGTCGAGGGGATCGAGCGCATCCGCTTCCTGACGTCGCACCCGAAGTACTTCGGTGACAAACTGGTCGAAGCCATCGCCTATCTGCCGAAGGTCTGCGAGCACGTCAACCTGCCGGTGCAAGCAGGAGACAACGAAGTGTTGCGCCGGATGCGCCGGACGTACACGGTCGAGTACTATCGGGAGCGGATCGAGAAGATCCGTGAGACGATCCCGGGCGTCACGCTCTCGACCGATATCATCGTGGGCTTCCCTGGAGAAACCGAGGAGCAGTTCGAGGCGACCTACCGGCTGCTGGAGGAAATCCAGTTCGATAAGGTGCACGTGGCGATGTATTCGCCGCGGCCGGGGACGCTCTCCGCGCGGTGGGACGACGATGTGCCGCGAGCGGAAAAGTGGCGGCGCCACCGCGCGATCGAGGTGCTGCAGGAGCGGATCTGCCGAGAGCGCAACCAGCGGTATATCGGTACCGAGGTCGAGGTCTTGGTGGACGGGATGGCCAAGGGCCGCTGGCGCGGTCGTACGCGTGGAAACACGCTCGTCTTCTTCGATGCCCCGGGTGAATGGAAGGGGAGGCTCGTGACCGTGCGGGTCACCGAGGCCAGCCCGTGGTACTTGCTCGGGGAACCGGTCATCGACGCCGGAGAGGGCGTGATAAGTCGAGGACGGGAAACGTCGAAAGAGCGATTGGCAACTAGGAGGGGATAGCACGCATGGCATCGATGCCCAGTCAGGTCAACCAGGAGCGCCGCCTCGTGCGAAGGCTGACCGCTGCGGCAAAGCAGCTCGCACTCGAAGGGCGCTGGGCGGAGGCGGTGGAGGTCAACCGGAAAATTCTCGAGCTGGCGCCGCGCGACGTGGCCGCGCATAACCGCCTCGGTCGGGCGCTGACTGAACTCGGCCAAATCGCTGAGGCGAAGCAGACATACGAGCGGGTGCTGGAGCTCGACCCGAGTAACCAGATTGCCCAGCGCAACGTTCACCGCCTCGAGTGGCTCACCGGGCTGGCATCCGGACTCGGCGCGGTTGGCGGCACGGTAGCCGCGCGGCCGCGCGCAGATGTCTTCGTGGAGGAGGTAGGGAAGACCTACGTGACTGACCTGGTGCGGCCCGCAGCTCCTGCTGTTTTGGCCCGGTTCTTCCCCGGCCAGGAGCTCGAGCTGCGAATCGTGGACGAGACGGTTCAGGTCTTCGACCTCGACGGTACTCGCTTGGGCCAACTCGAGCACTGGCTCAGCCAGCGGCTGCTCGAGTTCATTCGCCTCGGCAACCGCTACCGTGTCTACGTCATCTCGCTCACCGGCGACACGCTCCGGGTCATCTTGCGCGAGGTGTTCCGCAGCCCCGATCAACTTGAGCGGCCGTCTTTCCCGCGGCAGGCGAAGATCGCCGCTCCGCGTCCTTACCTGCGCGAGGCGGAGTGGCTCGGCCGCGAAGAAGTCGAAGAGCTGCTGGAGGAAGAGGAAGAGATCGAGGCGGAGCAACTGGTCGAAGCCGAGGAAGAGGAACTCGTCGAGGAAGAGGTGGGCGAGGAGCTCCTCACCGGCGAGGAACCGCTGATCGCCGACCTGGACATCGACGAGGAACCCCAGTTGGGTTGACCTCTCCACTGCCGTGACGAGCTCAAACTGTGGTCACCTGGCCCGGGAGCGAGGCCCGGGCCGGCTGTCTTTGGAGCGTGCATTCAGCCGGTGGCAGGGGGGAGACCCGCGAGCTAGCGCAGAACCACGGTCAGCGCGATCAAAAGGATGAAGATCAACCCGGTAATCACGAGGAGCCGCTTCAGGTCGGCCCGGATAATGGCGTACTCCTCGTCGACGCGCCCCCACGGCGAGTGGATACTTGTCGTCCCGGAAGGTTGCACCGCGTGCTCAGCGGCTCGGGTGTCCCGAGTTACCCGCCCGGGGCTGGCAGCGGTTGCGCGACGCTTCGGTGGTCGGCGATGGGGCATCGTGCGCTGTTGCCGGCGAGCCATCGTTTCGGCTCTTCCTGTCCGCTCGGTCATCGATCGACACATGCGCGAGTCCGGCGCAGAGCGCCGGCCACGCTCCCTCGGAGTATACCAGTACGCACTAAGGTCGCTCCTTTCGGGAGCGTCTCGGGTTATCCCTCGGCGATCACCTCGACGGGGGTGCCGCGGCTGATCTCCCAGGCACGCGCGGCGTTCCCTTCGCGTACCGCGATCTCTAGACCGCCATGACTGCCGAACACGGCCAGCGTCCGCCCGGGAGGCACGGCCCCGAAGGCAGGTACAATGCCGCGGATGCGCGCCGCGCCGCACCTGACGACAACGCGCTCCGGTGGAGACGGAAGGTGCTCAGGCCGGATCAGCGTCCGGCAGTTCCCGAAGTGGTCGATGGAGACGACCGGCCCAGTTGTCCGGTTGCCGACGCGACGTACCGGTTCCACGTCCAGCCGAACGAGCGAGTGAGGATCGATCCGCGTGCCGAGCGCGTCGAGAGGGTATCCCGATACCAGCCGGGCAGCGATGGGCGCAAACAGGTCGCGCCCGTGGAATGTCCGCGAGACCGGCCTGCGGAAGAACTCTTCGCGATCGAGCAGGATGGCGAGTTCGGGTGGCTGCTGCTGGAAGACCAGCGTGCCCAGGCCGTTGTCCGGCATCACGAAACAGTGCCCAGCGGCGAGCCAGGCGACGGCACGGCGCTCGGTGCCGACCCCGGGGTCGACGACAGCCAGGTGAACGGTTCCGGGTGGGAAGGCTTCCCAGGCGGTAGCGAGCTGGAAACTCCCTTCCAACACGTCTTGCGGCGGAACTCCGTGAGTCAGGTCAACCAGGCGCGCTTCGGGCGCCAGGGTCAGGATCACGCCTTTCACCTGCCCGACATAGTTGTCGCTCAGTCCGAAATCGCTAAGCAGGGTGACGATGCCGCTGGGTTTCCAGGAGTCCTCGCTCGCCATGGCATGACTCCTTCTGACTGCCTGGCTACCAGGCGATGGCGTACGCGTCCGAACGGGGATCGGCGGCCGCCTGGAAGACCCCTTCCGCTCGCTCGAATTGGATAGCCTGGCAGGAGCCGATCGGCCCCCATTTGCCCAGCCGTACAACCCGGTGCCCGCGTGCCTGTAAGCCCTCGATCGTCTGGTTGGGCAGCCGGCCTTCTACCTGTAGCTCGTCGCGTTCGCCGTGGGGCCAGTTCGACTCGTGGCCGCGAGTGAAGCTGCGCCAGCGCGGAAGTTCGACTGCAGGCTGCAGGGGAAAGCCATAGTCGAGCAGATGCACCAGTACCTGGAAGATCGTCTGTACCTGGCCATCGCTTCCAGGGGTGCCGATGGCCAGGACTGAATCGTCGCGCAGTACCAATACCGGGCTGACGGTATGGCGCACGCGCTTGCCGGGCGCCAGGGCGTTCGGGTGGCTCGGATCGAGATGCCAGTAGGTCATCCGGTTGTTGAGGAGGATACCGGTCGAGCCCGCGACGAAGCAGGAGCCGAACGCCATGTTGATGCTGGCAGTGACCGAGACGACGTTGCCGTCGCGATCAGCCACGGCGAAATAGGTGGTGTCGCCCTCCTGCTGCCTCGCCGTGGCTCGAGTGGTTCGGGCCTGCAGGGGGTCGACGAGGGTGACGCGCTCCCGGGCGTACTCGAGGCTGAGCAAGAAGTCCGGAAGCGAGCCCGTGAAGCGCGGGTCGCCGTTGTACGCCTCGCGGTCTTCGAAAGCCAGCTTCTTGATCTCGACCATCAGGTGGATCAGTTCGGGCGAGAGCGGGCGGTAACCCGCGAGATCGAACGTGGAGAGCATCAGGAGTTCCTGAAGCAGCACGTGCGCGGAGGAGTTGGGAGGCGGGGCGAACACGCGGTAGCCGCGATACGAGACCGATAGCGGTTCGGCCACCTCGGCGTGGAATCCGCTGAGGCTGGCCTCGTCGAGCAGGCCGCCAGCAGCAGTGCATGCGCGCACGATTTCCCGTCCCACGGGGCCCTGGTAGAACGCCTCGTGTCTACCACGGGCCAGGAGTTCGAAGGTACGCGCAAGCTCGGGTTGTACCAGTACCTGGCCTGGCTTCGGAACCTGGCCGTGAGGTAAGAAGATCGATGCGGTCGGTTGGTGCGCCGAGAGCAGGGGGCGATAGGCTTCGAGGTATGCGGCCAGGTTGTGACTGACCGGAAAACCCTCGGATGCCAGCCGGATCGCCGGTTCGAGGATGACGTCCAGATCGAGCCGACCCCAGCGCTCGACGAGCGTGACCCAGGCGGAGAACGCGCCAGGCACTGACGCGCTGAGCGGGCCTCGCTCGGGGATCCCGCCAGCGAAGCGCTCGATGGTCGCCGCTTGCGGGGCGGGGCCGGTGCCGTTGACTGCGTGGACGCGCCCTGTTTTCCCCTCGTAGACCAGCGCGAAGAGGTCGCCGCCGAGCCCGGACATGTGCGGCTCGACGACGTTGAGCGCGGCGGCCACCGCGACGGCGGCGTCGACCGCGTTGCCGCCACGCTGCAGGATCTCCAGCCCGGCGAGCGAGGCCAGCGGATGACCGGCGGAGACGGCACCGCGCCGGCCCATCACGACCGGCCGCCCGGCTTGCTCGGCGAAGATGCGCACTGGCTGCGCTGGCATCCCCCCTCCCTTCTAGAGTTGCGTCGACGAGTCGCGTGCCCGCTCGAGGGCCCACGCGTACGACTCAGGCGTGTTCGCGTTGAAGAACGAGAGCAGCTCCGGATCGAAGCGACGAACGAGTTCCTCCGGTAACCGGCGTACCCGCACGTCCGGGAAGAAGCCGATGACCTTGTAGTGGCCAGCCTGCAGTTGCCGCTCGATGGCGGGCAGGCAAGCGCGGCTGTAAATCGCGTGGAGGGTTTCGAGCGTTTCCTGCCCGCCTTGGTCGCTCCGCTCCGCCGCAAGTGTTGGGATCAGCACGTCGTAGTCGAGAGGCTGCTCGGCCATAAACCGCAGGAGATCCGGGTTCACGAACGGTAGATCGCAGGCGAGCACGAGGCATCGCTCGTGCCGTGCCTCGGCGATGGCGGTGAAGATTCCTCCGAGTGCTCCCGTACCAGGCACGCGATCGGGAACCTGCCGAACACCGAAGCACTCGTACTCGGGCCGTCCGGCCGCCACGATGAAGAGGTCATCGGTCAGCGGGCTCACACGGCGGAGTACACGGCCGAGGAGTGGCTCGCCGAGAAAGTCGAGAAGCGCCTTGTCCTTGCCCATCCGGCGGCTCTGGCCACCTGCGAGCACCGCGATGCTCAGCTTCACCGCCTGGCTCCCCAGCCTGCTGCTGGTCTCTCGCCTCCATTGTACCGGTACCTCGCTCGGTCGCGGCCTCGCATCCACGCGCCGGTGCCTGCATTGGCGATGATGAAGGCGGTACAGTATACTCCAAATGATGGTCACCAGATGCCGAGAGGACGCCGACCATGCACGGCCGTCCACAAGGAGAGCGAGCGGGTGAATGAGCACCAGGCGACATAATGCCTGGTGCTCGTCAGTTCTAGAAGGCATGCGTGCCACGAGCGCGATCCCGTGGCAGGAAATCGGCGTTAGCTGGTGAAAGGAGACGCATCGATGAACTCGGCGCTGATCGGCAAGATCGAGAAGGCCCGGCGCTACGCGGCCGAGCCGCACCGGGCCCAGCTTCAGTCGCTCCACGTCCGCTTCCGCGGCGAGCATGACACGTACGACGTTCGCTTCCAGGACAAGCAGTGGACATGCACCTGCCACTCCTTCACCGCGCTCGGCCTGGGTACCTGCAGCCACATCATGGCGCTCGAGCGGATTCTGGCGCCGATGATCCCGGAAGACGTACCGGCCAGCGGCACGCAGCCGCTCTATAGCTGACCTTGATCCCTCCTGAGCGTTCGCCGGCCAGCGGGCCAGCTCGCATCGCGGCCTGCAGTACCTGATCGACCTGTCGATCTCTTCGAACGTGACTCTGCCCGGCGCTCGGCAGCCGGGCAGCGTATTTCACGCGTTCGCCTCTCCGTACCCCGGTAATCCTGAGTGGTGAACAACGGGAATGAAACAGTCACGGTGGGCTGGCGCGAGGCTCGAAGCCCCAGGCGCAGCCGTCCCGGCGCGCTGGTGACCATGGCTTCCGCGCCCAAGGCCTGGCGGCAGCACGCTGCGGCGTGCCTGATTGCTCCAGGCCATCGAGATGGCGCGTGACGGGACGTGTATACTCGTCCTCT
>JADBJL010000088.1:4155-18533 GCA_014874455.1 Thermomicrobiaceae bacterium | reverse complement strand
GCGAGACGGCCGGCCCCTCTTCCTGACAGCGCGCGTCCTCCGCGAGGGTCGCGCTCAGCGTCTGGTGGATGAGAAGGCGCAGGACTCGCTGGACTGGTACGACCACGGGGCGAGTGGCGACAGCCTTCGCGCTCAGTCACTGGAGGTGGCGAGCCTGGGTGAGGCCGCGCTCGGCGAGGCGGGCGCTGGCGCTGGTTGTCCGGCGTCCGGTTAAGGGCGTAGCTGGGCGACGAGTTCGGCGTATGCCGCTGGCTCCAGATCGCCCGGCGGTGCCAGGAAGACGTGCGTGACGCCGATCTCGGCGAGCCGGCGCAGCCGGGCGCGGATCTCGGTGGCTGGGCCGACATAGCTTACGGCCGCGACCAGCTCGGTCGGAATCAACCGGCGCGCGGTGGCGAGGTCACCGAGTTCCCGCGCGAGGCTGAACCCGCCGCCCCGGGCCAGCACTTCCTCGGTTCGCATGACCTCGCGCAGTCGCGCCATCAGCGCTGGCACGTCGAAGCCGGGCACGTCGAGCTGGCGATCCATCCCGGGCAGGGTGCAGAGGAGCGCCAGGAGGTTCTTGCGCCGCTCGAGGATCGGCTCGGGATCGTCGGTCACGGTGATCGCGGTGCGCACGAAAATGCTGAAGGTAGCCGCGTCCCGCCCGGCCGTCGCGATTGCCCGCCGCACCTCAGGAACGAGACGGCGCAAGAACGGCTCGCTGGCGAACTCGGCGACCAGCACACCGTCGGCCAGTTGCGCGGCGAGTCGAAGCGCGCGTGGGCCGATGGCGGCTAGGTAGATCGGAATCGAGGGCTGCAGCGGCCCGAACGCCAGACGCCAGTCGTTCACGCGAAAGTGCCCCGAGATCGAGGCGCGGTGAGGTGGCTGCCACCACTGGCGAAGCAGCGCGATCGTCTCGCGCAGCGCGCGGAGCGGCTGCCCCGTCTCCATGCCCAGGCCGAGCCGGTACCACTCCGGCTGGCCCCGGCCTAGCCCGAGAAAGGCTCGCCCTCCCGACAGGCGATCGAGTGTCGCCACGGACATGGCGAGCAAGACCGGATGCCGAAGGTACGGATTGGTCACGCCAGGGCCCAGCCGGATGCGCTCGGTGCGCACCGCCGCCGCGCCGAGCACGCCGAAGACGTCCCACCCGTCGGGATCCTCGCTGAGCCAGGCCGAATGCAGTCCAGCCTGATCGGCGACTTCGATCGCCCTGATGGTCGCGCGTGCCGCCAGGTGGGGATCGGTGCCGCGAGCCCACGGGTGGTGTGAGAGATCCAGGCAGAACTCCATGCGGTCGGCGACTCTCTGCTCTCCGGCCGCTCAGAGCGGCGGTCGGCGCAGGTGCCAGTCGGTGCGCTCCTGGTAGGCGCGGGCGACCGCAAGCAGCCGGTTCTCCGATCCGGCCGCGCCGACGAACTGGAGACCGGTCGGCAGCCCACGCTCCCCGAACCCGTTCGGGACACTGATCGCCGGTAGGCCAGCCAGGTTTCCGGCGCTGCCGAGCGGTAACCGTCGCCCCTTGCCGGCGTAGTCGTCGAACCGCATGCTGAGCGGGCTCGCGACGACCGCTGTCGCCGGGTGCACGATGGCGTCGTAGCGCTCGAGCAGCGCGCCCAGGGCCGAGCGCGCCTGTCGCCGGATCCGCATCGCGCGCAGGTAGTCCACTGCTGGGATGGCCAGGCCCGCATAGCCTCCGGTTCGGTCTTCCGGCGCGGTCAGGCCCATGAAGATGCCGGAATCGAGCATGTCCTCGAACGCCGAGGCGGCTTCGGCGCTCAGGATGATCCGCGCCGTCTCGTTGAACGGGAAGTCCGGCAGCGTCACCGGCTCGAGCCGCGCGAACTCGCTGAGCACCTCGAGTGCTGTCTCGAAGTTGGCCCGCACCTCGGGCTGCGCGGTCTCCAGCGACTCTTCCAGTACCCCGATCCGAAAGCCGTGCGCTGGCTCCCGCTCAGGCTGGTACCGGAAGGGCGTAGGGAGCGTCGAGGGATCGTTCCGGTCGGGGCCGGCGATCGCTTCGAGCACGAGGCCGCAGTCGTCGGCGCTGCGGCACATCGGCCCGATCTTATCGAGCGTCCAGCTCAAGACCATCGCCCCGTAGCGGCTGACCCGGCCGTAGGTCGGTCGAAGGCCGCTGACGCCGCAGTAGCTCGATGGGGTGAGGATCGATCCCCAGGTCTCCGAGCCCAGGGCGAAAGGCACGGCGCCCGCGCCGACCGCCGAGCCGGGGCCGCTGGACGAGCCGCCGCTCCAGGCCTCGAGGTTCCAGGGGTTCAGGCCCGGCCCGGTGAGCGACGCGTTCGGCTGCTCGTAGCCCATCCCGCCAGCGAGCTCGACCGTGCCGAGCTTGGCGACGAGTACCGCCCCGGCGTCGCGCAGCTTCGCGACGACTGTGGCGTCGAAGTCGAAGCGCTGCTCGCGCAGCGGCTCGGCGCCCCAGGTGGTCGGGTATCCGGCGGCGGCGATGAGATCCTTGGCCCCGTAAGGGATGCCGTGGAGCGGGCCACGGTCGAGCCCGGACGCGAGTTCGGCCTCAGCGAGGCGCGCTTCCCGCAGGGCTCGCTCGCGCGTGACGGTCACCACGGCATTGAGCCGGCGTCCGACCGTCTCGAGCCGGTCGATGCAGTATTCGACGAGCTCGGTCGGCGTCGTCTCTCCCGAACGGAGGAGCTGCCCTAACTCGCGGATACTCAGATACGCGAATTCGCGAGTTGCCACTGCTCTGGCCTCCTCTCACGGCACGAAGATGAAGTCCGGTTCATCGGCGTTGCCGAGTGGACGGCGGCGCAGCGTCGCCGCAGCCTTGGCTAGCTGCTCCAGATCCTCGCGGATCTCTTGCCACTGTGGTTGGGTGAAGCGCTCGGGAAACCGCTCTCGGAGGCCCGCCAGTCGCCGCTCGATCTCCCCGTCTACACGCTCCTCGCTCATCGTGCCCTCCCCTCGACGGCGTCGCTGTCGTACCAGGCACTATACGCGGGACGTGCTGGATTGTCAGCAGGGGAAAGGCATCGAGCAGCGGTCTGAGGCGCGGGGCGGACTGCGGGTTCGGCCTGTACCTGGGCTATCGCGCCGGTGGCGTGGGGATGACGAGCACCTGGCCAGCTTGCAGGCTGTTCGGGTCGCTGATGTTGTTCGCATCGACGAGCGCCTGGATGTCGACGTTGAACTTCGCCGCGATGCCGTAGAGTGTGTCGCCTGGCTGGACGACGTAGGTGCTCGGGCGAGCCTCGCCGCCTTCGGGAGCCTGTGGAGCGGTGACGTCCTGTGGCACGGCAGTCGGTGTCGCACCAGGAACGATCGCCGGGCCGGGCGTCGGGGTAACGATCTCGAGCATGATCAGCGGAGTGGCGGTCGGCGTCGCGGCGGGCGTCAGCGTGCTCTGCCGCTCGCCGAGGCCGAGGCAGCCAGCGATGAGAAGCCCGCATGCGCACGCGACCACGGTCGCCCGCCGCAGCCCGTTCCCGGCGCCGGGCGTTGCGTCCTGCCAGCCCATCGAGGATCCCCTCCCGTTCGGAGCTCAGTGTCTCCCCGCTAAGCATAGCAGCGCCACGCGGCTAGTCCTGCTCCTCGGGCTCCGGGCCGAAGAGCCGCTGCTGGAGACGCCGGATCGCCTCGCGGCGCTCCTGTTCGGTCGCTGGATCGCGCTCGAAGCGCAGGCGGAAGATCGAGCCTTCGCGCGTGTCTTCCGGTAGCCAGCGCAGCGGCAGCACCAGTTGCTGTCCATCGTCGAGGACGAGCACGGCCAGCCTCTCGCCGCGCTCATCGAGCTCGATGCGATCGACTGTGACCACTGGGCCACGCTCAACGCTCACCTGACCACCCTCGCTGGGTTCGTACTTCGTAGCTGGTTCCGTCAGACTCGATGACCACGGTGCCGTCCACGTCGGTGCGGTACACCACGATCCCGGCGGCTCGCAGCCGGTTCATGACCTCGGCGTGTGGGTGGCCATAGGGGTTACCGGCTCCGGCCGAGATGACCGCGACTGCCGGCCTGACCGCTTCCAGCAACTCGGGCGTCGTCGAGGTCTGGCTGCCATGGTGGGGCACCTGGAGCACCTGCGCGCGCAGCGTACCCTCCTCCAGCGAGACGAGCGCTCGCTCGGCCGGCGCCTCGATATCCCCGGTCAAGAGGACGGTCACGTCCCCGTGCACGAGCCGGACGACCAGGCCGTTGTCGTTGTCCGATACGTCGCCGCTCTCGTCCCGGAGCAGGGGATCGCGTGGCCAGAGGATCTCGAGCCTGACGTGCTCGCCCAGCGCGAGTGTCTGCCCGCGACGGGCTCGCTGGGCCTGGATACCGCGGTCAGCGACGCGCTGGAGCGTCTCCAGATAGGCCAGGTTGGTCGACGGCACGGCAGGGTCGAGGAAGGTTTCGACTGCGAAGGTGTCGAGGACGGCCGGCATGCCACCGACGTGATCCTGATCGGGGTGGCTGAGGAGCAGGTAGTCGAGCCGGGTTACTCCTCGCTCCTCGAAGAACGGGGCGATGACCTCGCGCACGTCGCGCGCGCTGTTCCCGGCGTCGTAGAGCAGCGCATGCCCATCCGCGGTCACGACGGCGACAGCTAACGCCTGGCCGACGTCGAGGAACGCGACGGTCGCGCGGCCGGCGACAGCGCTCGACTCGACGTCGTCGGCGGAGAACCAGTCGGTACGGGCCAGGAGCACGCCCGCCGCCAGGAGGAGCAGCCCCAGCGCGAGGAGCCAGGCCGGCAGGCGCGGCCCCCTGTGGCCGGATCGGGCCCCTCGCGTCATGGCCCTACCTTCGCGCAGGATCGGACGGCTGCTGGTCGAGCAGCCGGCTCTTGCGCCACATGAGGTAGGTACGCTGCAGCACAGTCAGGTTCGTGGCGATCGCAAGGAGCCAGAGCGCGGGGACAGGCCGCTCGAGGAGCAGGAACAGCGCCAGGACGACGATGCGCTCCGGACGCGCAAACAGGCCGGCGGTGAGCGACACGCCGGCCGCCTCGGCCCGGGCCCGCGCGTAGCTGACCATCAATGAGCCGACCATGGCGGCGTAACAGAGCAGCACCGCCACCTCGCCGAGCCCGGCGCGCAGGACGTGGACGAGCAGTCCACCGAAGAGCGCTGCTTCAGAGTAGCGGTCGAGTGTCGAATCCAGGAACCCACCGAAGCGGGTCACGCGCTGGCTCGCGCGTGCCACTGCGCCGTCTACCATATCGAACGCCCCGGCCAGCAACGTGAGCGCCCCGGCCAACCGCAAGTTGCCTGAGGCGATGACGAGGGCCACGCCCAGGTTCAAGAGAAACCCGAGCACCGTCAGCCAGTTGGGCGAGAGCCGCGTGCGGGCGATCAGCTCACCCACGCGCTGGAGACGTCCACGTACCCGGTCAGCGACGATCGAGCTGATCATGTCCTCTCACCACCGAACCAACCGCGTAGCGGGATGCGCGTGATCGACGGTCGGGGCACCGGTACCGCCGGCTTGCGCGCGGCCACTGCCCGCAGGCGATCATAGTACGCCAGTGTTTGGTCGGCGATGACCGACCAGGAGAAGCGCTCGGCCCGCCGCCGGCCGGCCTGGCCCAGGCGCTGCCGGAGCTCGCGGTCGGCGAGGAGGTGAACCAGGGCCAGCGCGAGTGCCTCCGGGTTCTTCCGCTCGACCAGCAGGCCCTCGACCCCGTGCCGAACCACGTAGCGGTAGCCGCGGATATCGGTCGCCACCACCGGCTTGCCGCTCGCCATGGCCTCCAGCAGCACGATGCCGAAACTCTCCCGGCCGGTCGCCGGTGAACAGAAGACATCACAGGTCGCGTAGTAGCGGGGGAGATCCTGCGGTGCCACCGGCCCGACGAAGCGGAGATGCCCATACAGCCCGTGGCGCTCGATCAGCCCTTGGAAGCGGCGTGGGTCTCCAGGGCCGACCACGATGAGCTGGACTGCCGGAAACTCGCGCTGCACTAGCGCCAGGGCTTCGAGCAGGTACTTGAAACCCTTGCGCGACTCGTTGTAGCGACCGACGAACAGGATCGTCGGCTGGCCGGCGAACTGGTCGAGCGGTGGCACGTCGGGCCGAAACAGATCGATGTCGATCCCGTTCGGGATGAGTTCGTAGTGGCCAGGAAAGTAGCGGCTGACGAACTCCAGCGCAGCCGGCGAGACAGCGATGCGCCCGTGGAGCTTGCTGAAGAAGTGCGCCAGGATCGGCTTGCCGTAGAGGTAGCCGAGGTTGTGGGAACGCGCGGCATGGAAGGTGCCGACGTTGATCGTCCGCGAGTGCAGCAAGACGAGCAGCGGAAGCGCTGGCGCGAGTGGCTCGTGGAGGTGAACGACATCGAACTGCTCGCGCTGGAGGAGGTCTTTGACTTTGCCGGAGACGAACGGGGAGAGCGTGATCCGCGCCGTGGAGCCGTTGGCCGGGATCGGCACAGCAGTGCCGAGCTTGATGAAATGGCCGTCGTCCTGCTCGTCTTCTCCCAGCGACCGCGGCGTAAGCACGCGGGTCGCGTGCCCGCGCTTTCGGAACTCGGCATCGAGGTGCAAGATATGCTCGTTGACGCCGCCGGGGAAGGTGAAGTCGAATGGAGAGACCAGGAGGATCTTCATGACGTGCCCTGCCCCCAGTGCCAGCACGTGCCGCGATTCCACCGTAGCCCGAGGAGGTGCGCGATGAACTGGTCGGCCGCGCTCTTCACCGCTGGCATCTGGTGGCTGCTCGCCACCGGCTGGCTGCTGCTGCGACCCCGGCCACACTCACCGCAACTCTCACTGCTCGCCGTACGACTGCTCCAGGATCTCATCCCTGGCCTGCTGCTCGCTCTTCTCATGGGCCGGCTACTCTGAGGCCGCCACTGCTGCTCAGCGGCCTGGCGGCTCGGCTTCTGGCTCGCTGCCTGAGCCCGCTTGGACGGCGCTCTCCGGCACGACGACCACATCACGGCCGATGCTGATGACGCGGTCGATCGGAACGGACTGCCGGCGACCGAAAAGCCCCGAGAGCCCGACCGGTGCGATCTCGACCGTGAGCAGACGGCCTGACGGTGTCTCGACCTCGGCCCCGGCGATCGTTCCCACCAGGCGCCCCTGGTCACTCACGGCCCGGAGGTTCGTGAACTCGCTCAAGCTCAGCAGTTCCCGGCTCGTCTCCTCGCCCTCGGCCCGTACCACGTCCCGGCTGGGGATCATCACCGCGTCCGGACCAACACTGCTTACCGCTCCCATCTCGACCTGGGTCGTGCGTCCTCCGAACAGCCCACCGCTGCTCACCTGCAAGCGCACGATGCGCCGTTCGGCCGGGCTGAGCAGGACATCGGACACCTCGCCAAGCCGCTGGCCGTCTTGAACCGCGACGACTGCCAAACCCTTCAGAGCCTTGATGTCCACGGCCTGCTTCCTCTCGGGATTTGCCAGATCGACCCTCGACCATGATCATAACCGAACTGTTGACTCAGCGCCCTCCGCTCGATCCCGGCCGGTCGCGTCGCTCTGCCGCCACCTTACAGGCTGCCGCGGTAGGCACCACCGTCCACCAGGATCGTCTGGCCGGTGACGTAGCTGGCGGCGGGCGAGGCGAGGAAGACGACCACGTTGGCGAACTCCTCCGGTTCGCCCAGGCGGCCGAGCGGGATCCCATCGGCGGAGTTCTTCAGCGCCTCGTCCAAGGAGATCCCTTCGCGCTCGGCGCGCTGGCGGGCCAGCTCAATGATCCGATCGGTGCGGGTCGATCCGGGGCCCACGTTGTTGACCCTGATGTTGTACGGTGCGAGTTCCTCAGCCAGCGTCTTGGCGAAGCCGACGACCCCCAGCCGCGCCGTGTTGGAGAGGATCAGCCCGCGGATCGGCTGCTTGACCGAGATCGAGGTGATCGTCACGATGGCGCCGCCCTGACGCTTGAGATAGGGCACCGCGGCTCGGCACAGCCGGATCGTGCTCATGAGGTTGAGCTGGATCGCATCGAGGTACGCCTGCTCGTCGAAGTCCTCGAAGCCGCCGCCCGGCGGGCCGCCTGCGTTGGTCACGAGGATGTCGAGTCGGCCAAAGTGCCGAACCGTCTCGTCGACGACGCGCTGTACCTGGGCTGTGTCCCGCGCATCGGCGACCTGAGCCAGCACCTCGGCTCCCGTCTCGTGGCGCAGGCGCGCGGCGGCCTCCTGGATCCGCCCGGCGTCGCGGGAAAAGATACTCACCTGGGCGCCCTCGCGGGCAAACCCGTGTGCCACCGCGTAGCCGAGTCCCTTGCTCGCCGCGGCTACCAGCGCCACCTTGCCTCGCAGTCCGAGATCCATCGCCATCCTCCTGTCGAGAGCTGCGCCTGTTCGCCAGTTTCGCTGCCACTCATTCTAGCCGGAAGCGGCTGCGGTTCCTCTTGAGGCGTTACGGTGCCTGGCCAGCGCGGGCGCATCGCCGTGGTATGATCGTGAACCGCGAGCAGTCCGGTTATGTCACACCGCCGCCGTGCTGCTCGGGCCAGGTCACTCGGGATGGAGCTGGGATGGATCGTCGGCGCAGCGGGCGCAATGGACGCAACCGGCGCTCTGGCCACGGCAACGGCTATCCGCCGATCGGCCGGCGTGGCAGGCGAGCGCGGCAGGTACCGCCCTGGCTCCTGACTCCACGACCCCGCAGGCAGCGCAGCGCCAGCCAGGACATACTGGCTCGTGTCCTCGCCGGTACGCTGCTGGCGGTGACCCTGCTCGTGGTGGGGACGGCGGGAGCGGCTGCAGCCACCGGCCTGTTTGCCTGGTCGTACCTGATGGCTGACCTCCCCTCGCCCGACCAAATCGAGGCTCCACAGTTCCAGACTACCAAGATCTACGACCGCAACTGGCGGCTACTCAGCGAGGTCTCCGACCCCTATACCGGCTGGCGCTGGGCGATCAGTTACGATGAGCTGATGGATCACATCAAGCGGCAAAAGAACGACCCGAATAAGCCGCACCGGGCCTGGATCGTCGACGCGACCGTCGCCGCCGAGGACGAGACCTTCTGGGTGAACCCTGGAGTCGAGCCACGAGCGATCATTCGGAGCTTTATCACGAACCTCAGTGGCGAGAACATCTCCGGCGCATCGACCATTACCCAGCAGGTCGTGCGCCTGCTCTACCCCGAGAAGATCGGTACCGAACGGACATACACGCGCAAACTGCGCGAGGCGGTGATGGCACTGCGCTTCACCCGCCGCTATACCAAAGAGCAGATCCTCGAGATGTATCTGAACAACGTCTATTACGGCAACCGCTCCTACGGTATCGACGCTGCGAGCCAGTCGTACTTCAATAAGTTCGCCTGGGAGCTCAGCCTGGCCGAGGCCGCCATGCTCGCTGGATTACCCCAAGCGCCCAGCGTCTACGACCCCACGCAGAACTACGAGCTGGCGAAAGCCCGCCAGCGCTATGTGCTCGACCGGATGGTCGAGCTCGGGATGATCACGCGCCAGGAGGCTGAGGCGGCCTACGAGGAGCCGCTCTTCCCCCAGACTCGCCAGGATCGGACAACGCTCGCTCCGCACTTCGTCAACTTCGTGCGCGCCTACCTGGAGCAGCGCTACGGCGCGAACGCCGTGACCCGGGGTGGACTGCTGGTGCGCACGACGCTCGACCTCTCGGTGCAGGAGACTGCTCAGCAGATCGTCAGCGACTGGGTCACGCGCCTGTCGGGCTCCCGCGTCAACAACGGGGCACTGGTCGCGATGCTGCCGTGGAGCGGCGAGATCATCGCCATGGTCGGCAGTGCCGACTTCTACAACGAGGCGATCGATGGGCAGGTCAACATCATCGACACCCTGCAGCAGCCGGGGAGCGCCATCAAGCCGATCACCTATCTCGCGGCCTTCGAGAAGCTAGGTTGGCACCCGGGCACGATCGTCTTCGACTATGCCAAGACGTGGCGCCTGCCCGGCTGTAAGCCCTACGCTCCCCACAACGCTACCGGCCAGCACTTCGGAGCGATCACCGTGCGCGAGGCGCTGGGCAATTCGTTGAACATCCCAGCGATCCAGACGCTTGAAGCCGTCGGCATCCCGGCCATGCTCGATATGGCCCAGCGGCTGGGGATCAAGACATCGTTCTGGCAGGATCCCAACCCGTGCGACCTGTCGATCACCATCGGTGGACGCGAGGTGAAGCCGATCGAGCTGACGAATGCCTTCGCCACCATCGCCAATAACGGCCGCTACGTACCCTACAACCCGATCCTCGAGATCATCGCGCCCGGCAACGAGGTCATCTACCGGCTCGACCGTGCCACGGTGTTGAGTCAGGCGGAGCAGGTCGTTCGAGCGGAGTACGCCTACCAGATCACCCATATCCTCTCCGATAACCGCGCGCGCTCGATGATCTTCGGCGCCAACAACCCGTTGATCCTGCCAGAGCTCGACAACCGCCCGGTCGCAGCCAAGACCGGCACCTCCGAGGACGCGCGTGACCTCTGGACGGTGGGCTACACGACTGACCTCGTGGTGGGCGTCTGGGTGGGCAACACCGATAATAGCCCGACCCGCGGCCTGGACGGGATCAGCAGTGCCGCTCGCATCTGGCACGAGTTCATGGTGCGAGTCCATCAGGATCCGGCGCTGGCCAAGGTGCTGCTGGGGCCGGACGGGCAGCCGATCGCGCCCGAATTCCCGCGTCCGCCGGGGATCATCGAGGCACCGGTGTGTACCGCAACTGGCAAGCGGCCGATCCCCGGCGCTCGCACGGTCAACGAGATCCTGGTGCGTGGCGGCGGCCCGCGCCTACGCTGCGACCAGGTGAACGAGTGGGAGCAGCGCGAGCTACGGGCGGCGCTCGCCACTCCCAAAGGGATGACCGCGCGCGGGCGCTCGGCGCTGAGCGCCTACGCGGCGATGGTCGGTCGGAATCCGATCGTGATCGACGTCGAGCGGCAGCAGCCGCTGCCCACGCCGCAGATCGGCACGCCGCTGACCCCTACTCCCACACCGACTGAAGACTCGTTCACCATCCCCGTGCTCACGCCCGTCCCGCACCCGCCGGGAGGCGCTTCGCCAGGCGACGAGGGCGGGCTCCAACCGACCCCGACGCCCGGCCTGCCGGGTCAGTAGTCGCGGGCGTCAGCACGCGAGCTGCCCTCGGCCAGGCAGTCCGCCGCTCGAGATTGTGCTATGCTACACAAGCGGGTAAGGGCTTGCCTGGGATGAGGTGACCAGGTGTCGCTCGCCAGCTATGCCGTTATCGGCCTGCTCCTGATCACGGCCGCGATCATGGGCTCGGCACTGCTGTTCATCGGCCACTTCGTGCGGCCGAGCCGTCCCACGCCGGCTAAGCTGCAGCCCTATGAAAGCGGCGTGCCGGATGTCAACCCGCCACGGGCGCGCTTTACACCGCGCTTCTACCTGGTCGCCCTGCTGTTCGTGATCTTCGATGTCGAGGCCATCTTCCTCTACCCCTGGGCGGTCGCGTTCGACGCGCTGGCGCTCTACGGTTACATCCAGGCAGCACTCTTCGTCGGGCTGCTCCTGGTCGGGCTCCTCTACGAATGGAAGAAGGGAGCCCTCGAATGGGTCTAACCGCCGAGGAGCAGCTCCAGCGGAACATCTTCGTCACCAGCGTCGACTGGGTCTTCAACTGGGCCCGTCGCTCCAGCCTCTGGTGGCTCCAGTTCGGCCTGGCCTGCTGCGCCATCGAAATGATCAGCGCCGCGATGCCCCGCTTCGACCTCGCCGAGCGCTTCGGTATGCTCTACCGCGCTTCCCCGCGCCAGGCGGATCTGATGATCGTCGCCGGTACGGTGACCAAGAAGATGGCGCCGGTGGTGCGGCAACTCTACGACCAGATGGCCGATCCCAAGTGGGTCATCAGCATGGGGAGCTGCGCCAACGTCGGCGGGCCGTTCGATACCTACGCGGTGGTGCAGGGCGTCGACCAGGTGATCCCGGTCGATATCTACGTGCCCGGCTGCCCGCCGCTGCCCGAGGCGCTGTACTACGGCGTGCTCGAGCTGCAGAACCGGGTCATCCGCTACGACTCGATCAAGAAGAAGCACGGCGCGGACGCTGCCGAAGCTGACCGGCAGGCCCAGCGGGAAGCCGCGCGGGCGGCACTCGGCCCGCGGCGTTAGAGCGGGGCATGAGAGCGATGACTGAGGAGCAGCAGGTACCAGTACCGGCGGTTCGAAAGCGCGAGCCGTGGCAGACCGGCTACTGGGGGCCGACGGATCCCGACGAGCACCCGGCCGTCATCGCCGTGCGCCAGCGCTTTCCGGAGGCGTTCGAGCAGGCGGTCAACTTCCGCGACGAGATGACGATCCGGGTCAAGCGCGAGGCGCTGCGCGAGGTGGTCGCGTTCCTGCGCGACCATCCGGAACTCCGCTATAACCACCTCACTGACCTCACCGCGGTGGATATGCTCAACCTGCGCGACGAGCCGCGCTTCGACGTCGTGGTTCAGCTCTATTCCATCCCCCGCCGGCAGCGACTGCGCGTCAAGTGCGGCGTGAACGACGGCGAGACTGTGCCCTCGCTGGTGCCGTTGTTCGCTGGGGCCAACTGGCTGGAGCGCGAGTGCTACGACATGTTCGGCATCGTCTTCGAGGGGCATCCCGATCTCAGGCGTATCCTGCTGCCCGATGACTGGGACGAAGGGCACCCGCTGCGCAAGGATTACCCGCTCCGAGGCTACCGCGACTACGTCCAGCCCGGCTTCGAGCGCCCAGCGCCGCGGGTGCGCGGCTCCCTACCGAGGCCGAGGCCATGATCGACTTCACGCAACCGACACCGGTTCTCCTGAGCGAGGAGCGGCAGATCACCGAGACGCGCCGCGAGCTTGTCCTCAACATGGGGCCGCAGCACCCCAGCACGCACGGCGTGTTACGAGTCCGCTTGACACTCGAGGGCGAGATGGTCGTCGCCTGCGACCCGGTGATCGGCTATCTCCACCGCGGCGTGGAGAAGCTGGGCGAGTCGCACCGCTACGCCCAGATCGTCCCCTGGACAGACCGGACGGACTACGTCGCCGCGCCCTCGAACAACCTGGGCTACGTGCTCGCGGTCGAGAAGCTCTGCGGCATCGAAGCGCCGGAGCGGGCGCAGTACTGGCGCATGATCATGGCCGAGCTGGCCCGGATCGCCTCGCATCTCGTCTGGCTCGGCACCCACGCGCTCGATATCGGCGCGCTCTCCGTCTCGCTGTACACGTTCCGGGATCGTGAGCTGATCCTCGACATCTTCGAGCGGTTCTGCGGCGCCCGGCTGACGACCAACATGATGGAGATCGGCGGGTTTTCCCGCCAGATTCCGCCCGAGCTGCCGGAGATGGTGCGCGACTTCTGCCGTTACTTGCCGAAAGCGATCCGCGAGTACGAAGACCTGCTCACGGAGAACCCGATCTGGCTGGCCCGCACCAAGGGTGTGGGCGTGGTCGAGCCAGAGGTCGCGATCAACTACAGCCTCACCGGTGCCTGCCTCCGCGGCTCCGGCGTGAACTACGACGTGCGCAAGGCGATGCCGTATCTCCTCTACGACCGGATCGACTTCGAGGTGCCGCTCGGCACCCACGGCGATGTCTACGACCGCTACCTGGTGCGCGTCGAGGAGATGCGGCAGTCGATCCGCATCATCGAGCAGTGCCTGGATCAGGTGCCGGCCGACGGGCCGCTGATGGCCTACGAGTCGAACTACGTCATCCCGCCGCACGAGCGAGTGATGACGACGGCCGAGGACATGCAGCGCCATTTCATCTGGGTGATCAAAGGCTTCTCGCCACCGAAGGGTGAGGTCTACCACGCTGTCGAGCATTCCAAAGGGGAACTCGGCTACTACATCGTCAGCGATGGGTCACCGATCCCCTACCGGATGCGGATCCGATCCCCAGATTTCGTGAACCTCCAATCGTTGCCCTACATGGCGCAGGGCGCGATGCTCGCGGACGTGGTCGCCCTGATCGGGACGATCGACATCGTGCTCGGCTCGGTTGACCGGTAGGAGCGGAATGCTCGCCTCCGTGACACCCGGTGCTGAGGTGCGGGTTGCGCGAGGCGAAGGCGACTGGCGGCGATGCGCCGTGGACGGGAGTGATCGCGACAGGCGATGGACTGGGAACCGCTGATCGTTAGCTACCTGTTCGGCTTCGTCCTGCTCAACGTCCTGCTCCTCGCCATGGCCTACATGACCTGGCTCGAGCGCCGGTTGGTGGCGTTCTTCCAGGATCGGATCGGGCCCAACCGCACCGGGCCGTTCGGCTTGCTCCAGCCGATCGCCGACGCGGTCAAGCTGATCAGTAAAGAAGATATCGTGCCGGCCAACGCCGACCGGTTGGTCTTCCTGGTTGCGCCGTTGCTCTCGTTCGTCCTGGCACCGCTCGGCGCGCTGGTCGTCCCCTTCGGAGAGTCGATCACCCTGTTCGGCCGCCAGATCAACCTCTACGTGACCGACATCAACGTGGCCGCGCTCTACTTCCTGGCGGTGGGCTCGATGG
>JADBJL010000088.1:0-4145 GCA_014874455.1 Thermomicrobiaceae bacterium | reverse complement strand
CATCCTGGGAGGCTATGCCTCGGGCAACCGCTACTCGCTCCTGGGGGCACTCCGCTCCACCGCCCAGGTCATCAGCTACGAGCTGGTGCTCGGGCTCTCGCTCGTCGGTATCTTCATCCTGACCGGCTCCCTCAGCCTGGTCGACATCTTACGCGTGCAGCAACGGACGCTGGTGCTCGGCGGGCTGGAGCTACCTAACTGGTTCATCTTGAGCCAGCCGCTGGCGTTCGTACTGTTCTTGATCGCAGCGGTCGCTGAGACGAACCGGGCGCCG
Organism: Thermomicrobiaceae bacterium; assembly: GCA_014874455.1. Taxonomy (GTDB): domain Bacteria; phylum Chloroflexota; class Chloroflexia; order Thermomicrobiales; family Thermomicrobiaceae; genus Thermalbibacter. Next base: position 3,871 of record JADBJL010000088.1, on the reverse strand, counting down.
TTTGACCTCCCGGAGGCCGAGACCGAGCTGATCGCGGGCTACTTCACCGAGTACTCCGGCTTCCGCTTCTCGTTCTACTTTCTGGCCGAGTACATCAACATGATCGTGGTCTCGTTGATCGCCGCCACGCTCTTCCTCGGCGGGATCGACGGCCCCTTCGTCGACGGTGTCTGGTGGCTGGCTGTGAAGGCGTTCATCTTCCTGTTCTTCTATGTGTGGCTCCGCGCCACGCTGCCTCGCTTCCGCTACGACCAGCTCATGGGACTGGCGTGGAAGGTGCTGTTGCCGCTGGCGCTGATCAACATCGGCGTAACCGGGCTGGTGCGGCTGTGGGGGATCGGGGCGCTGTGAGCCGGACGATGACCGTCTTTGCGTTGCCAGCGGAGCCGAGTTGGGAGGTTGAGACCGACCGATGGCCATCGAGGTCTTGATCTTTTACCTGCTGGCGGGGGTCGCGATCGCTGCGGCGGCCGGGGTGGTGCTGGCGCGCAACCCGGTACACAGCGCGGTGTCGCTCGTGCTGTCCTTCGTCAACGTGGCGGCCATCTACGTGATGCTGCGGGCCGAGTTCCTGGCCGTCGCCCAGATCATCGTCTACACCGGCGCCATCATCGTGCTGGTGCTCTTCGTGCTCATGCTGGTGCAGCAGCAAGACCTGCCGGAGTTCCACGGCGGCCGGCCGCTGCGCCGAGCCGTGGGCTTCCTACTGGGGCTGGCCCTCCTGGCCGAGGTCGCCGCTGCCATCCTGACCCGGTCGCTCCGCGGCGCGCCCGGCTCCTGGCCCCCCGAAGCGGTCGCCGCGGTGGGCGGCAATATCCAGGCGATCGGCCGCGAACTCTACTCAGCCTACATGCTGCCGATCCAGGCGACGGCGCTGCTCCTGCTGGCCGCGACCGTCGGCGCGCTCTTCCTCGCCCGCCCGGAGCTGATCGAGGAGCGCCTGGCGGTGGCTCGACGGCTGTTCACGATCTCGCTCGCCCACCCGCGCGGCGTCGATCCGCTGCGGCCAGTGGCCGAGTTGCCAGCCCCGCACGACAGTGAGCTGAAGCCGGCTGGGGGCGACCGGGCGCTCGTGATGGCGCGCAGTGCCGAGGAGTTCACCGAGCAGCCGGCATGGGGGGAGATCCGGCGATGACCGAGCTGACGACGGCGCATTTCCTCTTTCTCAGCGCGGCCCTCTTCATCATCGGGATGGTGGGCGTGCTCACCCGGCGCAACGTGCTGATCATCTTCATGTGCGTCGAATTGATGCTCAACGCGGTGAACGTCAGCTTCATCGGCTTTGCCTGGGAGCAGAACGCGCTGACCGGCCAGATCTTCGCGCTCTTCGTCATCGCGGTCGCCGCCGCCGAGGCGGTCATCGGGCTGGGGATCGTGATGGCGTTGAGCCGGCGACTGGACACGGTGGATATCGATGAGGTGCGCCAGCTCCGCGAGTAATGTTCTGCTCCAGAATGGGGCGGCCCGCGCGCGTCGAGCCGGCAGAGTGTCGCGGATCCGAGACGGGGGAACGGTAGGGGCAGGGTATGGAGTGGATCGCCGACTGGCTGTTCGTCATCCCGCTGGCGCCGCTGGTAGCGGCGGTCGCCAACTTCCTGCTCGGGCGGTGGTGGATCCGTGACCGGGCGCACTGGATCGCCGTGCCCGCGGTCGGCGTCTCCTTTCTGGCTAGCGTCCCGGCCTTCCTCACTGTCGCCCGCCAGCACGAGCCGCTGAGCCAGCACCTGTACACCTGGATCCCGGCCGGCGACTTCCGGGTTCCGGTGGTGCTCTCCGTCGACCAGCTCACCGCGGTGATGCTGCTCGTCGTCACCGGCGTCAGTTTCCTGGTGCACCTCTATTCCGTCGGCTACATGCACGGTGACCCCGGCTACCACCGCTTCTTCGCCTATCTCCCGCTGTTCGTCTTCTCGATGGTGATGCTGGTGCTGGCCAGTAACTTCCTCGTCCTCTTCGTCTTCTGGGAGGCGGTCGGCCTCTGCTCGTACCTGCTGATCGGCTTCTGGTTCCGCCGCCGCTCGGCGGCTGACGCGGCCAAGAAGGCGTTCATCGTCAACCGGATCGGCGACTTCGGCTTCGGCATCGGCGTGCTGCTGATCTTCGTCACGCTGGGCACCCTGGACTACGCCGAGGTCTTCGAGCGGGTCGGAACGCTCGGCGCTGGCACGGTCACCGCCATCGCGCTCTTGCTCTTCACCGGCGCGATCGGTAAGTCGGCGCAGGTGCCGCTCTTCGTCTGGTTGCCGGACGCGATGGAAGGCCCCACGCCCGTCTCGGCTTTGATCCATGCGGCGACCATGGTGACGGCCGGCATCTTCATGGTGGCGCGCACGCACCCGATCTTCGTCGCCTCGCCCACGGCGATGCTGGTGGTCGCGATCGTGGGCGCGGTGACCGCCTTCATCGCCGCCACCATCGCGGTGACGCAGTACGACATCAAGCGGGTGGTGGCCTACTCGACGGTAAGCCAGCTCGGCTATATGGCGATCGCGCTGGGGGCCGGCGCCTGGATCGCGGCTATCTTCCATCTGTTCACCCACGCCTTCTTCAAGGCCCTGCTCTTCCTCGGCTCCGGCAGCGTCATGCACGGCCTGCACGACGAGCTGGACATGCGCCGGATGGGCGGCCTCAAGCGCTCCATGCCGTTGACCTACTGGACGTTCCTGATCGGCGCGGCGGCCAACGCTGGCATCCTGCCGCTGGCCGGCTTCTGGAGCAAGGACGAGATCATCGTCGGCGCCTGGGTCGCGGGCTACCCGGTGGTTGCCCTGATCGCGCTGGCCGCCGCCTTCTTCACCTCGCTCTACATGTTCCGAGCCGTCTTCATGACCTTCCACGGCGAGGAGCGGTTCGACCGCGCCCACCTGCACCCGCACGACCCGCCCTGGACGATGTCGGTGCCGCTGGTCGTCCTGGCGGTCGGGGCGGCGGTAGCCGGCTTCGCTGGCGTGCCGCCGGAGCAGGGCTGGTTCCACCGCCTGCTGGAGCCCGTCTTCGAGGGAAGCGCGCACCATGAGGTGAGCCTGGCGACCACGCTGGCATTCGGCGCGGTCTCGACAGTGATTGCCCTGGCCGGGCTCTACCTGGCAGCCGCGGCCTACGTGCTCGGCACCGTCTCGCCGGCCGCCGTTGCTGAGCGACTCGGCCCGCTCTACCGGCTGGCCTACAACAAGTGGTACTTCGACGACGTCTACCAGCGGCTGATCGTCGAGCCAGCGCGCGGTTTCGCCACCTTCCTCTGGCGGCAGATCGACGTCGGAGTGATCGACGCGGCCGTCAACGGCGCGGCCCGCCTGGTGGTGTGGACGAGCCAGCTCTGGCGCCGCGCCCAGACCGGCCTGGTGGCCAACTACGTGCTGGCCATCGCGCTCGGCACCGTGATCATCGTCGGCGCGTACCTGGTAGCCGGCAGCAACCTGTTCAGGTAGGGGGAGCGTACCGGTGGATCAGATCCCGATCCTCAGCCTGATCACCTATGCGCCGCTGGCCGGCGCGGTGATCCTATTCCTCTGGCCTCGCGCGACGGAGCGCGCAGCGCGCTGGGTCGCCCTGCTCGGCACCGGCGTCTCGTTCGCCCTCTCACTGGCCATGCTCGCCGCCTTCGACCGCTCGGCCAGCGGCATGCAGTTTACGGAGTTCATCGACTGGCTGCCGGGGCTAGGGATCGCCTACCGGCTGGGCGTAGACGGTATCAGCGCGCCGCTAGTGGTGCTGACGACGCTGCTGAGCCTGGTCTCGGTGATCGCCTCCTGGGATCCGATCCAGCGGCGCGTGCGCGAGTACTACATCTCGCTCCTGCTGCTCGAGACCGGTATGCTCGGTGTCTTCGTCAGCCTCGACCTGTTCCTCTTCTACATCTTCTGGGAGGTCA
>JADBJL010000037.1 GCA_014874455.1 Thermomicrobiaceae bacterium | reverse complement strand
CCCCGGCCTGCCTGGCCGATCAGTCGTAGCGCCGCCTCGAGCTGCTCGCCGCAGTCGCAGCGCTGCGAGCCGAAGACGTCGCCGGTCAGGCACTCGGAGTGGACGCGCACCAGCACCGGCTCCTCGCTGGAGACATCGCCGCGGACCAGGGCCAGATCGATCTCCTCGCCACCGAGGCGATGGTACGCCACAATGCGGAAGTCGCCGTGCTCGGTCGGCAAGGTCGTCTCGGCGACGCGCAGCGAGGGGCGCTCGCGGGCCAGCCGGTAGGCGATGAGATCGGCGACGTGGATCAGCGTGATCCCGTGTCGCTCGGCGAAGCGCTCCAGCTCCGGCTGCCGGGCCATGGTGCCGTCCTCGTGCATGATCTCGCAGACGACAGCCACCGGGTGCAGGCCAGCCAGCCGGGCCAGGTCGACCGAGGCCTCGGTCTGGCCGTCGCGCTCCAGGACACCGCCGGGGCGGGCACGCAACGGGAAGACGTGCCCGGGCATCACGAAGTCGGCCGGCGTGGCGTCAGGGTCGGCCAGCTTCCGGATGGTGACGGCCCGGTCGTAGGCCGAGATGCCGGTCGTCACCCCCTCGCGCGCCTCGACCGAAACGGTGAAGGCAGTCCCGAAGCGACTCCCGTTCACCTGCGGCGGCACCATGAGCGGCAGTCCCAGCCGGTCGGCCCACTCGGGCGCCATCGGCACGCAGATAAGCCCACGGGCCTCGCGCGCCATGAAGTTGATGGCCTGCGGCGTGGCGTGCTGCGCCGCAATGCTCAGGTCTCCCTCGTTCTCCCGATCCCGGTCGTCCACGATGATCACGAACTTCCCCTCCCGGAAGTCCGCGATCGCCCGCTCGACTCTCTCCCAGCGCGTCATGGTCAGCTCCCCGTACCAAGCGCTCCGGTCGCCCGGATCCTCACACATAGCCGGCCTGGCGCAGCAGCTCCATCGTCACCCCGGCCCGCGGGGCCTGGCCGAGCAGCCGCTCCACGTACTTGGCGATGACGTCGACCTCCAGGTTCACCAGCGCCCCTACCCCCTTGCGCGGCAAGGTGATGTGCTGCTGCGTGTGGTAGACGAGCGAGACGCTGAAGCCATCGTCATGGACCGCCATCACCGTCAGGCTCGCCCCATCCACCGCGATGAAGCCGCGCTCGACCACGTAGCGCATCACCTCGAGCGGGGCGGCGATGCGAGCGACCAGCGCTTCCCCCTCGCCGCGCAGCGCGATGACTCGTCCGATGCCGTCGACGTGTCCCTGCACGTAGTGCCCCCCGAACCGCCCACCGGCCGGCACCGAGCGCTCGAGGTTCACCGGGTCACCCGGCCGCAGCCGGCCCAGGGTGCTCAGCCGCAGGGTGACCGGCTGCAAGCCAGCGACGAAAGCGCCCTCGCTCAGGCGGGTCACCGTCAGGCAGACGCCGTCGACGCTGATGCTGTCGCCCACCTTCGTCCCCTCCAGCACCATGCGGCAGGCGATCGTCAGCTCGGCTCCACCACCGCGTGCCTGCAACGAGTGCACCGTCCCGATCTCTTCGACGATCCCGCTGAACATCACGACACCTCCGAGATCGGCGGAAAGGTCAGCCGGCCAGCGAGCATCACGTCCGGCCCCAGCCGGCACAGCTCGACGCTCTGCAGCCTCCAGGCCTGCTCCATCGCCGCCACGCCGTGGCCGCCGATCGGGCCCGGCGCCTCGCAGCCGCCGACGATCACCGGCGCGATGAAGGCGACGACCTGATCGACCAGCCCGAGGTCGAAGAGCCGGCCCAGCAGCCGGCCGCCGCCTTCGACCAGGACGCGGTTGACCCCGCGCTCGCCGAGCGCGTGCAGCAGCGCCACCAGATCGACGCCGCCTTCACCGCGCGGCAGGACCACGACCTCCGCACCGGCTGCCTCCAGCTCGCGCACGCGATCGGCCGGCGCGTCGGCGGTGCAGGCGATCAAGGTACGCCCCGGCGTGTCCGGGCGGAGCATGGCAGCCGTCGGTGGCGTGCGCGCTCGGCTGTCCACCACCACGCGCAGCGGGTGGTGCGGACCACCCTCGCCGGCCTCTTCCGGCGACAGGCGCACCGTCAGCAGGGGGTCATCGGCGAGGACTGTACCGACCCCGACCATGACCGCGTCGTGCCGATCGCGCAGCCGGTGCGCCTCGCGGCGCGCCAGCTCGCTGGTGATCCAGCGTGAGTGCCCGGTACGCGTGGCAATGCGCCCGTCGAGCGTCATCGCGTACTTGGCCGTGACTTCCGGCAGGCCGCTGCTGAGCCGCTTGAGGTAGCCAGCGTTGACCAGGGCGGCCTCCCGGGCCTCTAGGCCCACTTCGACCTCGATGCCGCTGGCGCGGAGCTGCGCCGCGCCACGCCCGCAGACCTCCGGAAAGGGATCGAGCAGGGCAACCACCGCCCGCCGGATCCCGGCGGCAATCACCGCATCGGCACAGGGAGGTGTCCGGCCGTAGTGGGCACACGGCTCGAGCGTGACGTAGAGCGTGGCGCCGTGCGCGCGCTCACCGGCCTGCTGGAGCGCGACGATCTCAGCGTGCGGCCCGCCAGGTGGCCTGGTCGCGCCTTCTCCGACGAGTGCGCCATCTCGCACCACCACCGCTCCAACCGCAGGATTGGGTGCCACCCGCCCCTGGGCACGCCAGGCCAGCGCCAGCGCCCGGCGCATCCACCGGCGATCCTCCTCCGTCCAGACGCCTGACGCTCCCATGCCGCGCTCCGCGAATGACAAATAACCCGAAGGCAAAGCCCTCGGGTTACTGCGGTCAAGATCAGGCTGTGCCCGGCCACCGGCCAGGTGCAACCACCTTCTCCCATCCGGACTATACCGTCGGCCCCGGAGTTTCACCGGATCCTGCGGCCGCAGCCGCTCGCGGGCTATACCGCCGGTCGGGAATTGGCGCCCCTGCGCCTCACCCTGCCCCGAAGGTCTTGCACTGCCCAGTGTACCGGACTGAGGGGCATATCGTCAACGCTCTTTCACTGATTGCCGCCGAGCAGCGTTCACCGGCGGCACACGGGTGCCCCACCGCGCGGTTCACGAGGGGGACACCCGTGCGCTGGCTCGCCTCCCGGCTACGGCTCGATGCGAACCACCCGCCCCTCAGCAGCCGAGGTGCCGTTGGCTGAAATATAGATGGCGCCGTCCGAACCGATGACGAGCCCAGTCGGGAACACGAGCCCCTGGCCCACCAGGGTGGTACGCTCACCGTTGGGCGCAATCCGGATCAGGGCGCCGAAGATGTCGCCCTGCTCGGCCGCCAGCAGGCCGTTGGCCGTGATCTCCAGCACGTAGAGGCTCCCATCAAGGCCGAAGGCCAGGTCGATGATGTTGGTGAAGCCGGTCGTCCACACCTCCGGCTCCTCACCGGGCACCACGCGCCAGATGCGCGCCATGCCGGGCGGGAACGGGAAGCCGGTCAGCTCACCCACGTAGTACGCGCCATCAGGCCCCTTGGCGACTGTGGTGGGCACGCTCTGCGCTGGGATCTTGGTACCCGGCGGCACATCGAGGAACGGCGGCGCGTCGACCTCCTGAGGCGGGAAAACGGCGAGCGTGGAGATGTTGCCGTCCGCAGTCACCGCCAGCAACGCATTGGCACCGGCATCGACGACGATGAAGCGATCCGGCTCGACCAGCACAGCGTACGGGTTGCTGTCCGGCCCGCCTCCATCCGGGTCGTTGGCCGCCTCGTACGCCGCAAGATCCGCGATAGTCGTCCACCCGCCTCCGTCGTCGATCGACACGAGCAGGCCGAAGTTCGCTCCGGCTTCCCCGAGCTGGTTCCGCACGGCTGGGTCGGCTCCGAGACCGATGACCGCGACCAGGCTCCCGTCATCGCGCACAGCGACGTCGTGCGGCCCCAGCGCGAAACCACCATCCGCCTGCGCGAGCGAGGGCAGGCCGGTCGCGATCCGCTCCTGGGTACCACCCGATATCCGGGTCAGCGCACCTGACGGGCCGTAGCAGATCTGGCCCCCCTCCGGGCCTGCGATGCAGGGACTCTCGCCGCCGCGGCCCGCCTCAGCCACGTAGAGCGACCCGTTAGGGCCGAAGGCGAGGCCGCGCGGGTTGTCCAGTCCACTGGCCACTGCCTCGAACGCTGGCGCCGCTAGGCGCTCGACGCCGAGCCGGCCGAGGAGGACGTCGTACCGCTCCGGCCAGGCGCCCGGATGCCATTCGAAACGGGCACGTTCGAAGAACTGAACGACGAGATCGCCTTCGACGAACTCCTCGCTGAGCGGGTAGCCGAAGATCGCCAGCCCGCCGAACTGCTCCCAGTACGCGCGGAAGCCGGCCGAGAGGTTGTGCCTGGTCTGCTCGAAATAGATGGCGCCGGGCCGAGGCTCAGCCTCCTGGAACGCTGCCTCGTCCTGCCGCTCCCTCGTGAGCTCGGCTCCAAGCCTTCCCAGAAGGACATCCCATCGCTCGGGCCAGGCGCCCGGGTGCCACTCGAAGCGGGCACGCTCGAAGTACTGCATGGTGACCCCGTTCTCCGAGAACTCCTCGGTGATCGGGTAGCCGAAGATGGCGAGGCCACCGTAGCGCTCCCAGTAGGTGCGGAACCCGGCGCAGAGGTTATGCCCGGTCTCGGCAAAGTAGGTACAGCCGGCGATCGGCTCGAACGGCTCGGTCGTCTGTGCTGACGCGGCCGCACCACCGCTGATTGCTCCTGCGAGCAGCGCGAGCGCGAGGATCAGCGCCAACGGTTTCCTCATGGCACAGTGTTCCCTTCACACAATGGACAGGTCGCTCTCCTGCTCGCAGGGAGCGAGGCCATCACTATTTCCCCTATCCTGTCGATTAAATCTGGATGCGACTACCCCCTTTCGCTCGCTGCGAGGCGCGTTCAGGCTATGCCCTCCCGTTCACCTGGCTCGGAACAGTGAATGGCATTGTGGTTGTATGCGGGGGGCGAGTCAATTGGCAATTGAACCAAGTCTTGACCGTCGCACTGCGGATCGAGGTCAGTGAACACGCCGCGGCACCTCGGCTCCGCAGTGGGCACCCCTGCCGGGCTAGTGCTTCCCGCTGCCCGCGAGCGGAAGGCTCCTTCGCATTGGAGGTCAGGCACGCCGGCCGTGCGCCTGCAGCACTCGCCTGAGCGCTGCCCGGGCTGCCCAGTAGCCGCACATCCCGTGGACGCCGCCGCCGGGTGGGGTCGAGGCGGAGCAGATGTAGAGGTGGGGATCGGGTGTCGTGTACGGATTGAGTCGCGGCGCTGGCCGGGTGAAGAGCTGGCGCAAATCCTGGAGACCCCCGTTGATGTCGCCGCCGACGTAGTTGGGGTTGTACCGCTCGAGGTCGGCCGGGCCCATGACGCTCCGAGCCAGGATCACGTCACGGAAGCCCGGAGCGAAGCGCTCCACCTGCGCCTCGATGCGCTCGGTCATGTCGACGCGTGAGCCGTTCGGGACGTGGCAGTAGGCCCAGGCCGTGTGCTTGCCCTCCGGCGCCCGGCTGGGGTCGAAGAGGCTGGGCTGTGCCAGGATCACGAAGGGCCGCTCCGGATGCCGGCCCAGAGCGATCTCGCGTTCAGAGGCAGCGATCTCGGCCAGCGTACCCCCCAGGTGCACGGTGGCGGCGCGCTGGCACTCCGGCGCCCGCCAGGGGATCGGCCCGGCCAGCGCCCAGTCCACCTTGAAGACGCCGGGGCCGTAGCGGTAGCGCTCGAGCTGGCGCCGGTAGCCAGCAGGGAACCGCTGCCCGGCGATCGCCAGCACCTGCCGCGGCGTCAGGTCGAAGAGGACGGCCCGGGCAGGGGGCAGCTCGTCGAGCGCGCGCACCGGCCGGCCCGTCACGACCTCGCCGCCGAGCGAGCGCAGGTAGCCGACCAGCGCGTCGGCGATCCGCTGCGAGCCGCCGCGCGGCAGCGGCCAGCCGGCAGTATGACCCAGCATGGCCAGCACCAGTCCGACCGCGGCGCTCGGGCTCCGCTCGAGCGGCAGCATCGAGTGGGCCGCCAGGCCGGCGAACAGCGCGCGCGCCCGCTCGCCCGCGAACTGCTCGGAAGCCAGCCCGGCCGCCGAGCGGAGCGCTTTCAGCCCGAAGCGCGCCAGGGTGAGCGGGTGGCGGGGAATCCGGAACGGGCCCAGGATGAAGCGCAGGATGCGCTCGGCATCGGCCACCAGCGGGCTCATCAGCCGCCGGTAGGCGGCGGCATCTGGGCCGAGACCGGTGGCCGTCGCGTCCACCGAGCGCTCGAGCAGCACCGCCGTGCCGTCGTCGAGCGGGTGGGCCAGCGGCGCTGAGGGCTGGATCCACTCCAGGCCGAAGCGGTCGAGCGGGAAGGCCCGGAAGAGCGGCGAGCCAGCGCCCAGCGGGTGGATGGCCGAGCAGATGTCGTGGACGAAGCCGGGCAGGGTCAGCTCTGCCGAGCACGCCCCGCCCCCGATAGCCTCGGCGGCCTCGATGACCAGCACCGAGCAGCCAGCCCGCGCGAGCACGATCGCCGCCGCCAGGCCGTTCGGCCCCGCGCCGACGATGACCGCATCGAACTCGTTGCCGGGCAACGCGCGCTCTAACTGCGGCCGAGGTGCCGAACCACCCACCAGCCCAGACCGAGCGAGAGCGCGAGCACCGGCAGCGTCCAGCAGCCGCAACAGCCTCGCAGCCGGGGGCCTCCCCGGTAGCGCCACCGCCAGCGGCCTCTCGGCGGCCCCCACCAGGGGCCACGCCCGCGCCAGACTCGACCGCGCGCAAGCGGCCGGCCGCAGTTGACCACCCACACCATCGGTATCCCCCTACTCGGATCTACCGGCCGTCATCCCCCCTGGACGATCCGCCTTCTTCGGCCGGGCCGCCAGCGACCGATTCGACCGCGGCGATAAACGCCTCCTCCGGGCGAGCGCCTTCGAATTCCAGCGTTTCGTCGATAACGACTTTCGGAACCGCGTAGATGCGGTAGCGCTGGGCGATGTGCGGGAACTCGCTGACCTCGACCACGTCCGCCGTCACCTTGTCGCTCTCGACTGCCATCATGTGCGCCAGCCTGGCGGCACGCGGGCAGTGTGGTCAGGTCGGTGTCACGAACACCTGGATATGCACCGGGCGAGCGAGCTTGCCGAGGATCTCCCGGCTCAGCGGTTGCAGCTTCGTCGTGCCGCGAGACACATCGATCATGTCCTCGATCAACGTCGCGAACTCATAGCCGGCCGGCACGCCGATGAAGCGCACCTTGCCCTTGTTCTTGCCCTCGAGGACAATGGCTGGGATCTCGGTGATCCCCTCCCGGACAGCCTGCTGCCTGACCTGGAGAAAGTCGAGCGTCTCCAGCTCGATCTTGTCCGAGAGCGAGGCCAGCTCCTCCATCAGCTCGTTCGTCTCCCGGCAGGTCATGCACTCGTAGCCCGGGATGTTGAGCTGGGTCAGCTTCTGGGTGTAGAGCCGTATCTTGACCGGGTCGACCAGCCGCTCGGCGAAGACCTGGCTCAGGTACTCGCGGTCGGCGTTCGATAGGATCGGCATGAGAAACCTCCTCGCGTCATGACGCAGCGCACGGCTCGCCTCGCCTGCTGCGGTGAGTATGACATCCTCAGCCGCCCGATGGCGAGCCGGGCCGGACGGAATCCTGTTCGAACGCGTGTGCTACGCTTCCAGCAGTAGCGTGGCGCCGCGAAGGGTGAGACGAACATGGGCCAGCTCCTGATCGGTACCTCGTCATGGACAGACCACGAGCCGTTCTACCCTCCGGGCATCAAGCCGGCCGAGCGTCTCAGTTTCTACGCGCGCTACTTCCCGATCGTCGAAGTCAACTCGACCTACTACCGGATCCCGCAGCGCCGCGTCGTCGAGGGCTGGGTACAGCGCACGCCGCCCGGCTTCGTCTTCGACGTCAAGCCGCCGCGCGAGCTGACCAGCACGCCGGAAGAGCCGGGCGGCGAGGCCCCGACGCCGGATGCCGACGTGGCCAAGGCGTTCGCCGAGGCGATCGCGCCGCTGGCCGAGGCAGGCAAGCTGGGGGCCATCACCTTCCAGTTCCCACCGTCCTATCGCAACACCGAGGAGCACCGCGAGTACCTGCGCCTGCTCCCAGAGCTGCTGCCGGGCTTCCCGCTCTCGGTCGAGTTCCGCCGCCACGACTGGCTGGACGAGGAGCACGCTGAGGACACGCTCGAGCTGCTACGCGAGGCTGGCCTGAGCTTCACGATGGTCGACGAGCCGCAGATCGGCGTCGGCAGCGTGCCACCCCTCTACGCGATCACCAATCCCAAGCTCGCCGTCATCCGCTTCCACGGCCGTAACGCCGAGACCTGGTACCGCTTCACCGGCAAGACCGGCGAGCGCTTCAACTGGGAGTACCGGCCGGAGGAACTGGAGGAGTGGCGGCCGAAGATCCTGCGGGCGGTCGAGGAAGCGCGGGCAGTCCACGTTTTCTTCAACACCAACTACCGCAACCAGGGGCCACGCAACGCCGCGCTGCTCATGGATCTCCTCGGCATCGCTCATCCACCGCTACCCGGAGAAGACGGCGGGGCCGAGCAGCGCCGGATGTTCGAGGAACCGTAGGCAGGCAGCCCGTCAGTGCGGCTGGAGGGCGTACTGCAGGAAGAAGTGCCAGAGGGCGTCGGCCGCGGGAGAGGTCGGTCGGCTCGCGCGGCGCACGAGCGACCAGGAGCGCCGAACCGGGAACCCCTCGACGTCGAGGACAACCAGCCGGCCGGTCTCCAGCTCGAGCTGGATCGCGTCGAGTGGCACCACCGCGATGCCGAGGTCAGCGGCGACCGCCTGCTTGATGGCCCCGCTGCTCCGCAGCTCCATCGCGATGCGCAGCGGCACCCCAGCCTCGGCGAAGATGCGCTCCATGTCGGCCCGCGTGCCCGAGCCGACCTCGCGCACCAGGAAGAGTTCGCGCCCCAGCTCCGCCAGCGGGATGCTCCGCCGGCGTGCCAGCGGATGCCGGGGCGAGGCAACGACGACGAGGTCGTTGGGCAGGAACCGCGCGATCTCCAGCTCGTGCGGGTCTTCGATCAGCCCCATGATGGCGACGTCGAACTCGCCGGCGAGCAATCGCTGTTGCACCGCGAAGCGGTTGAGCACGTCCAGCGAGAGCTCGATGCCGGGATAGGCCCGGTGGAACGCGCCGAGGACGCGCGGCACGACGTAGATGCCGGCCGTGGTGCTGGCCGCGACCGCCACGCGCCCGCGCTGCAGGCTGTTGAGATCGTGGACGGCCCGCATCGCGTCGTCGAGCAACTCCATGACCTGCTCCGCATACGGCAACAGGTGACGACCGGCCTCGGTCAGCTCCACCGAGCGCCCGGTACGCTCGAACAGCTTGAGTTGCAGCGCCTGCTCGAGCGCCTTGATCTGGGCCGAGACTGCCGGCTGGCTCACACACAGCGCATGGGCCGCGCGTGAGAAGCTGCGGTGCTTCGCCACCGCGTGGAAGGCCTGGAGCTGGCGAAGACTGACATCCATATAGGGTTCTCCTATATGTCTATCTACAATTGCTATTGGCCATTATATGCACATACCGCTATCCTGTGAAGAGGGTGGGGCGGTTCCAGCCCTCGGCTAGCGAGCGGAAGGAGGGAGCGATGCCCCGGTGCTTGAGATACGGTGATGCGAAGCTCGTGCCGCACACCCCGATTGCTCCCCGGCTCGGCCGGAAATCCTCCAGTGCCTGCTATCCCGTAGTACGACGTTAGCTCACCACAACCCCGTCCACGAGCACCGCCTTGCCGCCCTGCGATGAAGGGCTGCTCATACCCGCTTTCGAACCCGCGATCGTTCCGCAGGGCACGTACAAGGGAGAGGAGTACGCCGATGTGGACACTACCGACCTCGTTACCTGAGAACCCGGACGCCCTGGTGCCGACGCCGCTCCTGCCGCCAGGCTATGGCGTGCCGGCCTCCCGCTGGATCCATCCCAGCACTCGCCTGCGCCAGCTCCTGGACTCCTTGCCCTACGTCTTCGCTCCCGGCATCTACGACCCACACGGGGCCGAGCTGGTCATGTACTACCGCTTCCCGGCGGTCTACTTCAGCGGCTACTCGTTCGCCATCGGCCACCTCGGTACCACCGACATGGATCTCTACACCAGCGTCGAGATCGCTGGCGCGGCCCGCCGCATCGTGATGGCGCTGCGCAAGTTCCAGCTCACGATGGCAGTCGGCGACCCGGAGAAAGGGATCCCGCCCAAGCACCTGCACATCCCGCCGGTCGTCGCCGACATGGATACCGGCTACGGCAACATCTTCAACGTGCAGCGCACGGCGGAGCTGTACATCACCGCCGGCCTCGCTGGCGCCCACATCGAGGATCAGGTGATGCCGAAGCGGTGCGGCCATATCGGCGGCAAGGCGCTCATCCCGGCGCAGGAGATGGTCGGTAAGCTCCGCATGATCCGCGCCGTGGCCGACGACCTCGGCAACCGCGACTTCGTGATCATCGCCCGCACGGACGCCGTCTCCGCCGTGGACGCACCGGAGTCGGCGCGCGGGCTGCCGCTCGCCATCGAGCGCGGGCTGCGCTATCTCGACACCGGCGTGCCCGATCTGCTCTGGTGCGAGTTCCCCACGGCCGATCGCCGGCCGCTCGAGACCTTCGTCGCCGAGATCAAGAAGCGCTTCCCCCAGGCCCGCTTCGCCTTCAACTGGTCGTCCTCGTTCAAGTGGTACACCGAGCCGAACCCGATCTCCTTCCGCGAGCTGGGGGAGATGGACGTCAAGTTCATCTTCATCACGCTCGCCGCCCAGCATGCCATGGGCTACGGCTTCAGCGAGCTGCTCCAGGCGCTGGCCCGCGAGCACGAGCAGGCGTACATCGCGCTCCAGCGCAAGGAGTGGGCACCGGAGGCCGACTTCCCCACGCGTAGCCACCACCTCTTCTCCGGCGTGCCCTACCATCACCACCTGGGCCAGGCGTACGACGCTCCCCGCCTGGGGAGCGAGTTCGAGGAGCCACTGCCGGAGAAGGCGGTCGTCTAGCTGGCTCGCGCGCACGGGGCTGAGCACGGAGCGAGGCGGTTGTTCGAGGAGCAGCCGCCTCGCCTGTCGTCCTGTATGATGCGCGGTAGACTATGGGCATATCGCTTGTCACACGGAGAGGGAGGAGGCTCACATGAGCGAGGCGATCCGCGTTACCGGGCCGGTAACGCCAGAGTTCGCGGAGATCCTCACACCGCAGGCGCTCGATTTCGTCGCGAGCCTGCACCGCGAGTTCGATGCTCGCCGCCAGGAGCTGCTCCACCGCCGTGCCGAGCGGCAGCGGCAGCTCGACGCCGGCGAGCTGCCCGACTTCCTCCCCGAGACCGCCCATATCCGGTCAGCCGACTGGCGGGTCGCGCCGGCCCCGGCAGATCTCCAGGATCGCCGGGTCGAGATCACCGGGCCGGTCGACCGGAAGATGATGATCAACGCCCTCAACTCGGGCGCGAAGGTCTTCATGGCCGATTTCGAGGACGCGCTCTCCCCGAGCTGGGCCAACGTGGTGCAGGGGCAGATCAACCTGCGCGATGCCGTCCGCCGCACGATCACCTTCGAAGGGCCGGACGGGCGCGTCTACCGGCTGGCCGAGCGCACGGCGACCCTGCTCGTGCGCCCGCGCGGCTGGCACCTCAACGAGCGCCACGTCCTGGTCGATGGACGACCGATCTCGGCGAGTCTCTTCGACTTCGGCCTCTACTTCTTCCACAACGCCCGTGAGCTCCTGGATCGCGGCACCGGCCCGTACTTCTACCTCCCGAAGCTGGAAAGCCACCTGGAGGCCCGCCTCTGGAACGACGTCTTCAACTTCGCGCAGGACGCGCTCGGCATCCCGCGCGGCTCCATCCGCGCCACCGTGCTGATCGAGACGATCCTGGCCGCCTTCGAGATGGACGAGATCCTCTACGAGCTGCGGGAGCACTCGAGCGGGCTCAACGCCGGGCGCTGGGACTACATCTTCAGCGTTATCAAGAAGTTCCGCCACCGGCCCGACTTCCTGCTGCCCGACCGGGCGCAGGTCACGATGACGGTGCCGTTCATGCGCGCCTACACCGAGTTGCTGGTCAAGACCTGCCACCGGCGCGGCGCCCACGCGATCGGCGGCATGGCGGCGTTCATCCCCAGCCGGCGCGACCCGCAGGTCAACGAGGTCGCCCTGGCCAAGGTGCGGGAGGACAAGGAGCGCGAATCGAGCGACGGCTTCGATGGCACCTGGGTGGCGCATCCCGACCTGGTGCCGGTGGCGTTGGAGGTCTTCGACCGCGTGCTCGGCGACCGCCCGAACCAGATCGAGCGCCAGCGCGACGACGTGCAGGTCACGGCGCGGGATCTGCTCGACGTCCGTGTGCCGGGCGGGCAGATCACCGAGGCGGGCTTCCGCAACAACGTGAGTGTCGGGCTGCAGTATCTCGACTCCTGGCTCCAGGGGCAAGGCGCGGCCGCGATCTTCAACCTGATGGAAGACACCGCCACGGCTGAGATCGCCCGTGCCCAGCTCTGGCAGTGGCGCTACCACCGCGCCTCACTGGCGGACGGGCGGCCAGTGACCGCGGAGCTCTACCGGCAGGTGCGCGACGAGGAGGTCGGCAAGCTCGGCGGCCGGAGCGCCGGGCGGCTGGCAGACGCGATCGAGATCCTCGACCGATTGGTGCTCGACGACCAGTTCACCGAGTTCCTGACCTTCATCGCGTACGACTACATCGACTGAGCCGGTGTCGCGAGCACGAACGGCTTAGAGGCGTTCAGGCACGGCGGAGTCGTGTGCGTCCTCATCGCCTGATCCGGGCGGCCGGGCGAGGTCGAGCAGCCGGTCGGCGAGCGCCTCTAGCTCGGCACGCCCGCGCAGGGGAGCGAGCCAGCGCGGTGGGATCCCCGAGAGCCCGGAGCGCGCGCCGGCCAGGGCCCCGGTCACCGCGCCCGCCGTATCGGCATCGCCGCCCAGGTTCACGGCCGCGACCAGCGCGTCCTCGAACGAAGCGTGGCGCGACGCGGCCCAGAGCGCGATCCGCAAGGTATTGAGCGCATAGCCGAAGGTGGGTGCCGTCTCCGGGTCGAGCGACGGTGCTTCCTCGACCGCCCGGCGGACTGCGGGCTCCGGCACCGCAGCCGCTGCGGCGAGGAGCGCGTCAGCCGGAGCCGCGGTCGCCTGGATCGCCGCCGCGATCGCCTGCCCCAGGGCGACGCAGGCCCACATCGCCTCTGGATGCGCGTGGGTAATCCGCGACACCTCCAGGCTCGCCTGCACCAGCTCCTGCGGTCGCCAGGCGTGGAAGAGCGCGACCGGCGCCGTCCGCATCAGCGAGCCGTTGCCGGCGGTGTGGCGCGGGGCCTGGCGGTAGACCCGCTCGGCGGCTTCGGCCCAGGGCTCGCCGTCGAGGATCCGGATAAGGACGGCTGCCACGGTTCGGCCGACGTCCTTCGGCACGGAGAGCAGCCACTCTACGAAGCGCCGCGCGATGTCGTCCGGATCGACCCGTCCGAGCTCCGCGATGCTCCTGGCGATGCAGAGCGCCATCGCGGTGTCGTCCGTCCCCTCACCGGGCTCGAGGTCGAGCCAGCCCCCGCCGACCATCTCGGTATGCAGGCCGAAGCGGGCGCGGATCTCCTCCCTACGGAGGTTTTCCACCGTCGCGCCGAGCGCGTCGCCGACGGCCAGGCCGACGAGGCACCCGCGGAAACGGTCGCGCCAGCCACTCAGCTCGTCCACCGGCTGCCTCCTTTCCCGCCGTCTCGCGCGCTCCGGCCGAGTTCGAACCAGCCCGCTGGCGCCCCGGCCAGCAGCCGCAGCAGCGTCTCGGTCATCCGTGCCCAGTATCCGTCGTCGACCGGCACGAGCTGCTCGACCGTCAGTGTCGCCTCGCGGGGCGCATCCAGGCCCCCCTCGGCCCGCACCGGCGACTCCCATGCCGGAGCCGCCCTGCGCTCCCCGGCGACCAGCTCGTGCAGGTCGGCTAACCCAACGACCAGCAGCGCCTCGACCTCGGCGGGATCGGGGGCGAGCCCGTCGGGGGCAGCCGGCAGCGGCAGCGCGAAGATGTCCTGCACCTCGCGGTCGATCCAGCCAGGGCCGGCGCGCTCCATCCACCGCCGGCCGAGCGGTACCAGCGCCTCAGCCCCCACCGCGAGGCCCAGCTCCTCGCGGAGCTCCCGCAGCACCGCCGCTCGCTCTGGCCTGTGTGCGCCGAAACGAGATCCCGGCTGCTCGCCGGCCCGGTAGTGACCGCCGACGCTGACATCGACCATCCCGGCCATCGTATCCTTCCAGCGGCTGCGCCGTTGCAGCAACACGGAGGGGCTGCCGCCTCTGTCTCGCCAGGCGATCCAGACATGGAAAGCGCCGTGCCAATCGCCGTCGCGATGGACGGCGTGCCGGGGCTTGACGGTGCCGGTGGGCTGCCCGTCCGGGTCGAGGAGTTCGAACGGCTCCTCCGGTGGGTCGACCGGGTCGGCGTGAGGCATGCTCATATGCTCAGTCTACCGCACGCGTACGCTGGCTGCCCGCTCGTGTGCTAGGCTAAGTCGCTTCGCGGCGAGGGGCGCGGCGGAGCGTGCTCCGGGGAGATCGCGAAGCGAGGCAGAGGTGGCGTCCGGCAGCAGGGAGAGACACGCGGATGGAGCCGAAAGAGACGATCACGATCGAGGAGTTCCAGCGGGTCGACATGCGCGTCGGCCGGATCGTGGCCGTCGAGGAGTTCCCGGAGGCGCGCAAGCCCTCCTACAAGCTCACCATCGACTTCGGCCCGCTCGGTACTCGCCGCTCGTCGGCGGCGATCCGGCCGTGGTACCAGCCGCACGACCTGCTCGGCCGGCTGGTGGTCGCCGTGGTCAACCTGCCGGTGCGCCGCGTCGCCGGTTTCCCCTCGGAAGTACTCGTACTCGGCGCAATCCAGGCTGACGACCGCGTGATCCTCCTGCAGCCCGACGACGACGCCGAGCTGGGCAGCTTCATCGCCTGAACCGGCTCACGTCCGCAGCGTCACCACCGCCAAGAGCACCAGGCCGAGGATCAGCCGGTAAGCTACGAAGGCCTTCGTCGAGTACCGCTGCAAGAACCGGAGCAGGAAGGCGATAGCGAGATAGCCCACCACGGCGGCGCTGACCGTGCCCGCCGCGAAGATGACCCGCTCTTCGGCAGGCAGCCCGGCCTGCAGGAGCTTTACACCTTCGAGCAGCCCCGCACCAGCGATCGCCGGCACGCCGAGCAAGAATGAGAAGCGGGCCGCTGCTTCCCGGCGCAAACCGAGGAAGAGCCCGGCGGTGATCGTGCTCCCCGAGCGCGAGACGCCAGGCAGGAGAGCCAGGGCCTGAGCGAGGCCGACGACGATGCCATCCCAGGCAGTGGTATCGCTCAGCTCCCGCCGGTGGTGCGCCAGCCACTCGGCCAGCGCCAGCAGCAGGCCCAGGCCGATCAGCAGTAGCGCACTCACCATGATCGCCTGGTCGCCACCGCCGCCGGAGTGGAAGTACGCATCCAGCGCGTCCGAACCCAGGAAGCCAGCCACGGCCGCCGGGATCGAACCGATGCCGATGATCAGGGCCAGCCGGGCGTCCGGCTCGCCGGTGAGCCGACGGTCACGCAGACCGCGCAGCAAGCCAGCCGCCATCGCGACCAGTTCGCGCCAGAAATACGTGACGACCGCGAGCAGCGTCCCCAGATGCAGCGCCACATTGAAGGCCAGCCCCGGCTCACGCCAGCCGAAGAGCCAGGGGACGATCAGGAGATGCGCCGAGCTGCTGATCGGCAGGAACTCGGTCAACCCTTGCACGATGCCGAGCAGGATCGCCTCCAGCACACCCACCTAACTCGCTGCCTCCTCGACCGAGGCACGCCGCGCTTCCCGCCAGGACAGGCTCTCGCGCCACCAGAAGAGCAGGCCCCACAGCGTCACCGGCAGGTAGAGCACGCCGTGCAGCACCAGCGCATACGAGAGCGCCACCTCCCGCGTGATGCCGACCACGCCGACCAGCACCAGCAGGACGCCGGCCTCGAACGGCCCGACATAGCCCGGCGAGGACGGGATCAGCGTCGCGAGATTGGCCACCGCAGTCGTCAGCAGGACGACGAGCAGGCCCAGCCGCAAGTCGAACGCCTGCGCCACCACCAGGTAGGTCGAGGCCTCGAACAGCCAGGCAGCCAGCGAGGTGGCAGCCACCACTGCCAGCTCTCGCTGGCGCTGGAGGATGCTCAGGCCGAGAGTGATCGAATGCACCGTCCGCTCGGCGCGATCGCGCATCCGGTGCGGCAGGCGAGGCACGATGCGGGCCACCAGCGCGTCGCGCACGCGACCGTCGCTGACGATCGCCAGGGCGACCAGCATCGGCACGAAGAGCAGCCCGGCCACCACAGCCAGGTGGCGGAGCGGCGAGGTCAGCGCGACCGAGAGCGAGGCCACCAGCATGAACCCCAGCATCGTGAGGCCGTCGAACAGGCGCTCGAGCGCGATCGTCGTCAGCGCTGCCGTCTTTCGCACGTCGGTGCGGCTGGACAGCGCGTAGGCGCGCACGAACTCGCCCGTCCGCAGCGGCAAGATGTTGTTCGCCATGTAGCCGATCACCACGATCGGGAACAGCTCGCTCCAGTGGACACGGCGGACGGAGTGGAGTAACACCGACCAGCGCAGCGACCTGAACCAGACGCCGCTGAAGTAGAGTGCCAGCGCCGGGATGACGTACCAGTACTCGGCACGCTTTAGCGCGCTCCAAACGGCACCGAAGTCCTGCCCGCGCAGGGCCAGGAAGAGGAAGACCAGGCTAAT
The DNA here is from genome assembly GCA_014874455.1 of Thermomicrobiaceae bacterium. Lineage (GTDB taxonomy): Bacteria > Chloroflexota > Chloroflexia > Thermomicrobiales > Thermomicrobiaceae > Thermalbibacter. Next base: position 2,048 of record JADBJL010000037.1, on the reverse strand, counting down.
GGCGATACCGACAACCGTGCGCCGCACTCGTACCCGACCGCGCGCTGTCCCGCCACTCGCGTGGGAAGCGGGCGAGAACCGATCGACTGCGCTCTTCCAACGGCTGTCCTGGCCCCACGCGCCAGGACAACGCCGCTGAGTATAGCTTCGGCTCGGTACGCCGACTACCTGAGCCGCGCGCGAGTCGCCCTTCGACCCACCGCGCTCGCGACCCACCGGAGCCATAGGGCCACATCCGACTGCTCGCTCCTTTCTGCTCCACCGTGCTTATCCTGAGGCTGCCTCAGCCAGGCGAACAGCCGGCCCGCTCGTACAGGACGAGCCACTGGCGCTGCGCCAGGCCGCGCGCGCCGGGGTAACCGAACTCAGCCGGATCCACATCGTGCGGCAGCACGGCGTAGCAGACGGTCGGCGGCCCAGCCGGCGGGCGCCAGTAGTCGAGCTGCCCTCGCCCGTAGACACGGTGCCCCGTTCGCTGCAGGATCGCGGCCAGCATGCCGAAGGTCGCCGGATCGCGCTCGAGTGCGGGCAGGTCGACCGGCGCGCCGTCCGGCACCGCGGCAGCTAGCTCCCAGAGCCACGGGTTCGACCCCAGCGTGAAGACGTAGTCGGGCCCGCCGACGACCTGCGTAAGCTGCGGATACGCGGCGATCGTCTGGAGCACCGGATCCTCGGCCGGCGGACGGTTCGGATCTGCGTGGTAAACCACGGTGCGCACGCCGATCCCCTGCAGCAGCGCGATCGTGTCGGGAGAGGGAAAGGCACGCATCCGGTCGCGGAAGACATAGTAAGCCGGCGGCGTGATGCCGCTGTAGCCGTTGACCAGCGGGTTCCAGTGGAAGGTCGACCAGAAGTTCGGCCAGGCTGAGGCGACCATCCCCTCGCCCATCGGCAACTCGATCGCCGGAGCCGGGTTGGCCTGCATCCAGGCGTAGTCCGGCCGCTGCAGCTCGGCATGGGTCGCCGGCAGCGGGTCGCCGACGGCGACGGCGTGCATCCCTTCGGCCAGCAGCGCGGCCACGAGAGCGATGCCGCCCAACACGGCAACCGGCCGGCGCGAGGCGAGCCGCTCGGCCAGCCGGGCGACGCCGAGCCCGGCCAGCGCGGCCAGCCCCACCAGCGCCAGCAGCCAGAACCGGGCCGGCACCCGGATCGCCTTGAAGCCAGGCACGTACTCGTAGAGCAGCCGGTAGGGCAACGGCAGCTCGCGACCGAGCGCGTGAGCCGAGATGCCGAAGCTGAAGATGACGGACACTCCTAGCAAGGCCAGCAGCGCCCAGCGCGCCCAGCCGCCGCGACGCTCGGTCAGCCCGATGAGCGCGAGTGCGACGACCAGGGCGCCGGGGAAGAGGTCGTGCTCGATATGCCGGTGGAACCGGCTTCCCAGGAGTTCCCCGTACAGGCGATGAGATGGGCTGACGGCCAGGTAGTCGGCTGGCCGCGCGCTCCACAGCGCGACCTCCGCCGGGGCACGCTCGGCACCCAACTCCTGGTGCACGTGCCAGTACGGCAGCAGGGTCGGCACCAGGAGGGCGAGCGCGACGGCACACGCCAGGGCCGACCAGGCGGCACCCTGCAGCGCGCGGCGCGACCGCTCGAACAGGAGCCCGGCCACGAGCACGACAGCGAGCAAGATGCCGAGGAAGGCGAAGTAGTAGATGCCGGAGAGGCCCTGGGCGACGACGACCAGGCCGAGCACGGCTGCCCAGCGGCGCGACCCGTGCCGCAGCGCGCGACGGGCAGCCAGCACGCCGAGCGGAAGCCACTGGGCCGAGAGCAGGTGCAGGTGCTCGAGGTGGGCCAGCCGCGGTGGCGCGGCCGCATAGGCGATCCCGGCCAGCAGGCCCGCCGCGCGGCTGCCGGTGAGGTCGAGCACCAGCGCGTACATGGCCAGGCCGGAAAGCGCCAGCGCCAGCCAGGTCGCCACGTTGTCCGCCAGGATCGGGTTCTCGGTGATCAGGAACACCGGCGCCACGAGCAGCGCCTGGCCGAAGAGGTGGTCAGAGTAGGCCCGCGTGTTCCGGGCAGGGGAGAAGATCTTCGCGTCG
>JADBJL010000096.1 GCA_014874455.1 Thermomicrobiaceae bacterium | reverse complement strand
AGGGTCGTAGCTCAATTGGCAGAGCAGCGGTCTCCAAAACCGCAGGTTGGGGGTTCGAGTCCCTCCGGCCCTGCCGGATCACATTGAGGCATCGGCCTCGGCTGGCACCTGGCGAAATGGGGCAGAGCCACTCGGCTCGCCCCATTTCAGTGTCTGGCCAGTGCTACACTTCGCGCAGCAGTGCCGCTCGGCCGGCTCAGGTAAGGACGGTCTGATGGCAACCAAGACGCAAACGCAGGCTCGTGCGAAGCCTCGGACGCCTGAGCGCGTGCGGGCGAGGCGGTCACGACTGGCGGCGCTCCGGCAACTCGCCGCGGATATCCGGGCCGAAGTGAAGAAGATCACCTGGCCCGACCGTGAGACGACCCGCAAGCTGACGATCCTCGTCATCGCGCTCTCCGCCGCCCTCGGTGCCTTGCTCGGCGCAGTCGATGCGCTCTTCGTCCGGCTCTGGGATCTCTTGCAGGCGCTCTAGGGGGGAAGCATGGCTCGCACACTCCGTGAACGGCTGGCTCAGAAGCGGGCCGGCGAGGCCGAGGCGGAAACGCCAGGCCAGTGGTACGTCATCCATACCTACTCCGGCTACGAGAACAAGGTTCGCCAGAACCTGCTCCAGCGCATCGAGACTATGGACGTGGCCGACAAAGTCTTCGAGGTGGTGGTTCCCACCCAGGAAGAGGTGGAGATCCGCGGTGGGCAACGCCACACCGTCCAGCGCAAGGTCTTCCCCGGCTACGTGCTGGTACGCATGATCCTCGACGACGAGTCCTGGCACGTGGTTCGCAATACTCCGGGGGTGACCGGCTTCGTCGGTGTGGGCACGCGCCCAGTACCGCTGGAGGCCAAGGAGGCCGAGGCTATCCTGAAGGGTGTACAGGCCGAGGCGCCGAAGGTCAAGGTCACGCTGGTGCCCGGCGATGTCGTGCGGATCATCGATGGGCCGTTCACCGATTTCCGCGGTGTCATCGACGAGGTCGACTACGAGAAGGGGAAAGTCAGGGTGCTCGTCTCCTTCTTCGGCCGGGAGACGCCGGTCACGCTCGACTTCCTCCAGGTCGAGCGCGAGACCTGATCTCCCGAATCTGGGACGCTGGTCGCGAGGAGTGTGTTGGCTGCCCACGAGGGTGGCACCCCGGGTACAGAGAGAGGTGTAGGGAGTGGCCAAGAAGGTTCGCGCGATCGTCAAGCTCCAGTTACCCGCCGGGAAAGCGACCCCGGCGCCGCCGGTCGGGCCGGCGCTCGGCCAGCACGGTGTGGCGATCATGAACTTCTGCAAAGAGTACAACGAGAAGACCGCCCATCTGGCCGGCCAGATCATCCCGGTGGTGATCACTGTCTACGAGGATCGCTCCTTTACGTTCGTGCTGAAGACACCCCCGGCTGCCGACCTGCTACGGCGAGCGGCCGGGATCGAGAAGGGCGCTGCTGACCCCAAGCGGCAGAAGGTGGGACGGGTCACGCGCGAGCAGATCCGGGAGATCGCCCAGGTGAAGATGCCCGACCTCAACGCGACCGACCTCGAGGCGGCGATGCGGCAGATCGAGGGTACGGCTCGGAGTATGGGCATAGAAGTGGTGGGCTGACGCGTCGCCACACGCTGGTCTCTCGAACGACGTGGGAGGGGCGCCAGCTCCGTTCGACCACAGGAGGGTACGATGCCGAAGCATGGGAAACGGTACCTCGAAGCGCTGAAACTCGTCGACGTAACGAGGCGATATCCCCCGCGAGAGGGTATCGAGCTCGCGAAGAAGACCGCCTTCGCGAACTTCGACGAGACTATTGAAGTCCATATCAACCTCGGAATCGATCCCCGCCAGGCAGACCAGAACGTCCGTAGCTCGGTGGTGCTGCCGCACGGGACAGGCAAGACGCCACGCGTACTGGTCTTCGCCGTCGGCGAGGCGGCGCGGATCGCGCAGGAAGCCGGTGCCGACTACGTGGGCAGCGATGAGCTCGTGCGCCAGATCGAATCCGGCTGGCTCGAGTTCGACGCGGCCATCGCGATGGCCGATCAGATGGGCAAGGTCGGGCCACTGGGGCGGATCCTCGGGCGGCGTGGGCTGATGCCGAACCCTCGCAGTGGGACGGTGATCCGCTCGCCGGAAGATTTGCCGCAGGTGATCCGCCAGGTCAAGGGGGGGCGTGTCGAGTTCCGGAACGACCGCACCGGCAATATCCATGTCGCTATCGGTCGCAAGAGCTTCGACACCCAGAAGCTCCTCGAGAACCTGTATGTTCTGGTCGACGCGGTGAACCGCGCGCGACCGAGCGCGGTGAAGGGCACGTTCATCCGCTCGATCACCGTCACCAGCACGATGGGGCCGCCCATTGCGCTCGACGTGGCGCAGACACTGGAGGAGGCGCAGGCGTTCGTCCAGTAGGGGACGCCAGGCCGCTCGGACGTGGCTCCCGCAACTGTCGTGTCCTCCCGCCTGCCGGCTCAGCAGCGTTGGGATCGAGGCGACGCATCGTGTAGAATTCAGCGACAGTCAACGCGCCGGTGACCGCTGGGGCGCCGAGCCAGGCGCTTAATCATCCAGCCGAGGCGCGCTGGGACAGCGATGATCGACCAGCTCGATCAGCTTCGACTGCTGCCCCTGCGCTGCACACCGGCGCAGGGGTTTGTGCGTTCGTCGAAGGGAGGGAGCGTGTGCCGACGCCGGAGAAGGCACAGCAGATCGAAGAGATCAGCGAGTTGCTCCGTAGCTCCGTGCTGACTATCCTGACCGACTATCGCGGCCTGTCGGTCTCGGATATGCAGGGGCTCCGCGCGCAGCTCCGCGAGAAGGACGCGCGGCTCAAAGTGGTCAAGAACACCTTGACGCGCATCGCGGCGCAGCGCATCGGGCTCGACGCGGTCACCCCGCTCCTGGAGGGGCCGACCGCGATCGTCTGTACAGCGGCGGATCCGGTCGCTACAGCGAAGGTGGTGACCGACTTCGCGCGGACGTCACGCATCCTCACGGTGAAGGGTGCCATACTGGAGGGCAAGCTGCTCCCGCCAGCCGAGGTCGAGTGGCTGGCCACCCTGCCGCCGCGGGAGGAGTTGCTGGCCAGAGTGGTCGGAGGGCTCCAGGCACCGCTGTACGGCCTGGTCTCGGTGCTCTCCGGCCCGATCCGCGCGCTGGCCTACGTGCTGCAAGCACGGGCGAGGCAACTCGAGGGCGGCGAGCAGGGTGCTGTTGCCGCCGAGGTCGCATAACAGTTGGCAGGTCGTGATCCGGTGACGGAGGGAGAAGGAACTATGGCGGTCGGACAGGAGAAGCTCGAGGAGATTATCAGCGTCATCGAGCAGATGACGGTGCTGGAGCTCTCGCAGCTCGTGAAAGCGCTCGAGGAGCGGTTCGGCGTCACGGCTGCACCGGTCGCGGTGGCTGCCGCGCCCGGGGCCGCGCCGGGAGCAGCGCCAGCGGCAGCGCCGGAAGAGGAGAAGACCGAGTTCGACGTCATCCTGTCGGATATCGGGCCGAACAAGATCCAGGTGATTAAGGTCGTCCGCGAGCTGACGCAGCTCGGGCTCAAGGAGGCGAAGGATCTGGTCGAGTCGGCGCCGAAGGCGGTCAAGGAGGGCGTGAGCAAGCAGGAAGCCGAGGCGGCCAAGGCGAAGCTCGAGGCGGCTGGGGCCAAGGTCGAGATCAGGTAGGACTGGCGAGGGTGAGCAGGTAGTGGCTCCGCCGCGAGCCACTACCTGCTCCTACCCCCGCTGTGCTATACTGACGCTTGATCTCGGGGCGTGGCGCAGCCCGGTAGCGCACCGGTATGGGGTACCGGAGGTCGGAGGTTCAAATCCTCTCGCCCCGACCGCTTCATCGCTCCTGCGGCATTGGTGAGTGCAGGCAGCCTGTGATCCAGAAGCGAGTCGCTCGGGTGGCAGGACGTTCACCGCAGACCGTGCGTATCATCATTGCTGACGACGAGCCGATCATCCGGCTCGACCTTCGTGAATTGCTCACCTCGCTCGGATACGACGTGGTGGGCGAAGCAGCGGACGGCCGCACCGCGATCGAGCTGGCCCGCAAGCTCAAGCCGGATCTGATCATCCTCGACATCAAGATGCCCGAAATGGACGGCATCGATGCGGCCGAGGAGCTGAGCCGCGAAGGGCTGGCACCGGTCGTCCTGTTGACCGCTTACAGCGAGCGCGAACTGGTCGATCGGGCCAAGGCGGCCGGTGTCGCCGGCTATCTGGTCAAGCCCTTCCGCGAGAGCGAGCTGATGCCGGTCATCGAGCTGGCGCTGGCGCGCTTCCGCGACCTCCAGCGCCTGGAGCGCCAGGTGGTGGAGCTGCAGGAGGCCTTGGAGGCGCGCAAGCTGATCGAGCGCGCCAAGGGCATCCTGATGCAGGTGCACGGCCTGAGCGAGGCGGAAGCCTTCCAGCGCATGCGCCGGATCAGTATGGACAACCGCAAGTCGATGCGTGAGGTGGCCGAGGCGATCCTGCTGGCGCACCAGCTCGAGAGCCGCTCGTCCTAGCGGCACTACGCGGGTTTTCTGAGAGTCGAGCGGGGGGCGGTTGATCCGCCCCCACGTGCTGCGCGGCTCGGTTCTACGGTTTCCAGGCGCTCAGGCCCGCACGGCCGGAGCGATGTTCTGGTTGAAGCAGAACATGTTGTGCGGGTCGTAGGCGCGCTTGACCTCCGCTAGCCGGGCCAGGGTCGGCAACGGGTAGGCCTCGCGTACCCGTTCCTGCCCCTCATCCTCCAGGAAATTGACATATGCGCCAGCGCCCTCTGCCCTGATCGCTGGCCAGAGCGAGTCTATCCAGGCGCGATGCGGCGTCGCATCCGCGGTCTCGTCCATCCAGAGCGCCAGCGCGCTGACCAGATAACGCTTGTCACGATGAGCGAAGGCCGTCGCTTCGGCTTCGACGCGTGCCGTGGCTCCGCCGAGTCCTCGAAACTGCACCAGGTTGAACGGCGAGCTCGCATGCTCGACCGCGTCGAGCGCGGCATCGAGGGCTGCGTCGCTCACCTGGTGCGCGAACGCGTGGCGGATGCAGTGGGGGATGGGTACCGCCTGGTGCGCCGTGAAGTTGAACATCGCCGGATAAGGTATCAGGCCGACCGCGTCCGCGACCGGCTCGGCGAGCGCCCGTAGCGGCGCCAGCGCCCGTTGGCCTTCCGACTCGCTGCCTGTCCAGGTCACGAGGATCGAGAGCACCAGCTCGCCGACTCGCGCCTCTGGGATGTAGGGAGCTGGCGGCGCGTGCATGAGGTTGGCGATGGTGGTGAGCTCGTCGGGAGCGTCCGCCACGTAGTCCAGATAGCCGCGGATCACCTCGCGGCCGGCCGGCAACACCAGGTCGCCCCCCAGGATCTGCCCGACCTCGGCCAAGCGCAGCGTGAACTCGGTGACGATCCCGAAGTTGCCACCACCGCCGCGGATGGCCCAGAAGAGATCAGGATGCTCCCGCTCGCTGGCGTTCACGAGTTTGCCAGAGGCGGTGACGACCCAGGCCGCGACCAGGTGATCGATGGTGAGGCCGTGCTTGCGCACCATAAAGCCGATACCGCCGCCGGTCACCAGACCGCCGAAGCCGACGGACGAGGTATCGCCGGTGGAGATCGCCAAGCCGTGCGGCTGGGCGACGGCAGCGAGCTCGCCCGAGGTGACCCCCGCCTCGACATGGGCGAGGCGCGAGTCGGGGTCGATCGTGATGCGTTTCATGCCGGAGAGATCGACCACCAGAGCGTCGTCGACCATACCGTGCCCGGCTGGGCTGTGGCCGCCGCTGCGCACTCCCAGCGGCAGGCCGTGGTCGCGCGCGAAGCGAACGACTTCGACGACGTCCTGCGTGTCGGCGACCTGGGCGATCGCCGCTGGCCGTCGCGTCACCGCGCGGTTCATGAGGAGTCGCGCGGAGTCGTAGGCGGGCATGCCGGGCCGCAGGAGCGTCCCGCGTAGCCGCTGCTCGAGCGGGCGCAGGTCTACTCCGGTCAGGCGAGAGAGCGTGGCATCGTGCGTCATGATTGCGTGCTTCCTTTCGCTCGCGTTGTCCTTAGCGCTGGCAACCGCTGCCAGGGCGCCGGGGGTATCCGATCACTCGCTGCTCGGGCAATGCACGTTCGGGTTCCAGATGGAGAAGACCCCGTCAGGATTCGCCTTCCACAGCCAGACGTGGAGGTCGTAGTGCCAGGGCATGTCTGGCTCGTGGCCCGGCATCGGCCCGTTGAACTGCTGGCCGAAGAGCGTGGGAGCCGGCGCGAATGTCGAGCCGTCCGGAGGTCGCTCCTGGTCGAACCACGGCGTCCAGTCATTTGATCCGGGGAGCTGTACGAGCGCGACCTGGAGGTACTCCACCCCGACGAGCCGAGGGCCGCTCGGTGTCGGCTCGTAGAGAAGGACGTCCGGTCGCAGCGGGTCGAGCGCGCCGACGCGCTCGGGGTTCACGTAGTGCATGCCCATGCCGCCATCAGGAGAGGCGACACAGACATCGGTCGGCAGGTAACCGTCGGCGATCGCCGCGGCGGAGTCGTGGTACTTCGCAGTGGCGGTGCGCACTGCCGCGAGCTGCCGGTTGGCCGCCGGGTCAGTCGAGCCGGGGGCCGCCAGCGCGGGCACCGATGCCAGGCTGAAGGCCAGCGTCGCCAGGACGAAAAGCAGTCGCCTTCGCAAAATCATGACCGACCTCTCTTCACTCACATCACGCGGTCGAGTGCCTCGCCGGAACTCCGCCGGGTCGCTACGGCATCGCGTCACCTCCCGCACTCGGCTGTCCGCCAGCGACCGGCCTTCGCCGGTCAGTACCAGCGTAGGATGGCGAGCTCGACAGAACATCTGGAGAGATGCCCAATTCTGCGACTTCCTTCTCCCACGCCGCATGAGGGGCATGGGGAAAATTCCCTACAGCGAGCACGGTCGTCCCACCACTGACACACGCTCCAGGGCGAGCACAGTGGGGAAGAGCCGCTGGAGTGCCAGGAGGCGGGCCGCCGTTCATTCGTGGTTCATTGGCGCGCTATGGCTGAGCAGAGAATCCGGCCTGTACGATGGGTATCCTGGGTGGGGAGACAGGGGGAAGCGGGCAGTTCCTGTTGAGCGATGAGTCCTCAGGGGGAAGCGTCAGGCCTCCGGCTCCGGGCCGAGCCCGTTCTGCACCGCCCAGACGGCGATCTGAGCCCGGGAACGGAGATTGAGCTTGGTCATGATGTGCTCGATGTGATTGGCTGCCGTCTTCTCGGTGATGAAGAGCTGGGTAGCGATCTCCCGGTTGGACAGCCCGCGCGCGACTAATCCGGCCACCTCTCGCTCGCGCGGCGTCAGCGGCCCATGGCGCGCGTCTTGGCGAGGCCGGTGCAGGCGGGGGCGTTCGACAGGCTCGGCGGCGGAGGTCGGCTCGGGCGCCGGTATCGCCAGCGCCTCCGCGATCGCCGAGTCCAGGGGGAGCGAGCGCCCTTCCTGCCACGCCTCCGACCAGGCGCTGGCCGGCAGGCAGGTGGAGACCTGGGCGATAAGCCGGGCCTGGTCGAGCCGATCCGCCGGTTCTAGCTTGGCGCCGACGCGCTCGATCAGCGCCTCGGCGGCGCCGAACAGTCGCGCCGCCCGCAGGGGGTCACCGCCTATTCCAGCGAGGCCCGCCAGGCCGCTGAGGCAAGCCGCCAGCGAGGGCGTGGCGCCCAGCTCTCGTTCCAGCACCAGGCCCTCGCGCAGCAACTCATGAGCATGGAAGAGATCGCCCTTCGCGAGCGCAGCATAGCCGAGACCGCGCAGCGACCAGGCCAGGTTGTGGGTACGGCCGAGGGTACGGTAGATGGCCAGCGCCTCCGAAAAGTACACTTCGGCGAGCGCATGGTTTCCCTCGCACCGGGCGACCTCGCCCAGGCTACAGAGCGACATAGCGATCCACCACTGGTGGCCGACGGCGCGGCGGAGCGCCAGCCCCTCTTCACAGAGCGCACGCGCGTCCTCATACCGTCCTTCGTCCAGAGCCTGCCGCCCCAGGCTCGTGAGTGGCAGCGAAAGCCCCCAGGAGGCCCCGACGGAGCGGAACAGCTCCGCGCTCTCTCGGTAGAGCGCGCTGGCGGCCTGCGGATCGACAGGCCAAGTCGCCTCCGCCAGCGCGAAGATCGTCACCGCAACGTACCACGGTTGTCCCAGGGCGCGAGCGACGGCGACGCTCTCCTGGAGCAGCGCCCGCGCGTCGGCATAGTGGCCGCGGTGGAGTGCCGAAAGGCCGTGGTACTGCAGCGCGAGGCAGAACGTGTGCCTGTCGCCGTGCTCACCGGCCAGCCGGGCGCTCTCTGCCAGCCGCGCTTCGGCTGTGTCGTAGTCGCCCTGCTCGTAGTCCAGCATGCCGAGATCGAGGAGCGCGACGGCGTGTGAGCGGTGGTCGAGAATCCCGAGAGCGTGTGCTTGCTTGAGCGACTCGGTGAGGCGAGCGTACCCCTCTGCTCGGTGCCCGCGGTAGACCCAGAACCACCAGAGCGCAAGGGACAGCCGCAACGAGAGTAGAGCGGCTTCGGCTTGATTGCCCCGAGCAGCCGCCTGGGCCCAGACGAACACAGCCCGGTAATTGTCGTGCTCTGCCTCTAACTCATCCAGCCAACCACAGTCCTCGATGCTGTGCAGCGCGCACTCTCCCTGCTCGGCCAGCGCGAGGTAGTACGTCGCGTGCCGGTGCCGGACGAGCGGCTCCTCGTCGCTCTCGATGAGCTGCTCGGCGGCGAACTCGCGGATCGTCTCCAGGAGCCGGAAACGTGGCCTCTGCTCGGTTCCCGGGACGCGCTGCACCAGGCTGAGGTCGAGCAGGCTCGTGAGCGCGTCCAGCACGTCGGAACCGAGCCGCCCGTCGAAGTCGCACACCGCCTCGATTGCCTCTATCGTAAAGCCGCCGGCGAAGGGAGCTAGTCGCCGGAAGAGGATTCGCTCGCGCTCGTCGAGCAGGTCATGGCTCCAGGCGATGGTCTGGCGGAGGGTGCGTTGCCGATCCGGGAGGTCGCGGGCGCCGCCGGTGAGCAGGTGGAGACTCCGCTCCAGGCGGGCCAGGAGTGCCGGTAGCGGGAGCAGCCTGGTGCGCGCCGCGGCCAGCTCGAGCGCCAGCGGCAGCCCATCCAGGCGAGCGCAGATCCGCGCTGCGAGCGGCGCGAAACCCGGGGTGAGCAGTATCGCCGGGTCGCTGGCACGGGCGCGTTCGAGGAAGAGCTGGACGGCCGGCGATGCCATGACCTCCTCTGTTGGAGCGTCGAGGTCGGCCGGCAGCACTAGAGGCGGGACGGGGTAGATGCGCTCGCCGCTGAGGCGCAGCGGCAGCCGGCTGGTTACCAGGATCCGGAGCTGTGGGCAGGCAAGCAGGAGATCGCCGATGTCCTGCGCGGCTGAGACGAGGTGCTCGAAGTTGTCGAGGAGGAGCAGGAGCTGGCGATCCTGGAGCGTCAGGACTAACCGCTCTCGCAGGGGAATGGAGCCGAGGTCTTGCACGCCCATCGCCTCGGCGACGGCAGTCAGCACCAGTGTGGAGTCGCGCAGGGACGACAGCCCGACGAAGACGACCTCACGCTCCAGCGAGTGGCGTAGCCGTTCGGCGACCGCGACCGCCAGGCGCGTCTTACCGACGCCGCCTGGCCCGGTCAGCGTCAGCAGCCTCGTGTCCGGGCGCTGGAGCAGGTCGACGACCTCAGCGATCTCTTGCTGGCGCCCGACGAGCGTGGTCAGGTAGCCTGGCAGCGACACCACACATTCCAATACGAGTCGTACGGTACTAGCGGACGTGCTACATGCTGAGCGATGCAAGCATTATACGTGCCTTCGACCACGACCGGGCGGTGGAGCGAAGAGCATGGTGAAGGGAGCGTAGGCGAGGATCTCGTGCCAATTCCCGTGGAGCACCAGCACGTTGGGGTAACCGCTGAAGAGCGAGCGCGCGGCGGCCGCTCTCGCTTCATCAATCTCGACGGTGACGAGCGAGGCCGACGCCGGCAGACCGCTGGCGATCCAGGCGGTACCGACGCCGTACCCGGTGCCGATCTTAGCGACCGTTCCACGGTTGCAGCGCGCGGCCAGGGCGTAGAGGAGGCGGCCAACCTCGTGCGTGCAGGACTGGGTAGAAGCCGCGGCTTCCGCCATCTGCAACGCGCGCGCTACGAGCGACGGCATCCAGGAATCGGCTCGGTAAGCGGTCATCAGCACCTCCCCATCGCTTTCCTCAGCGGCCTGCGCCGTCTGGCAGCGAGCCGTTTCGCTGTGCGCGGTATGGCGCCGGTAGTCGGGCAAGCGACTTTCGACGCCGGGGGATCGCTCAAGGACCAGGGGTAGGCGTGGGCGTCGGGGTCGGGGCCTGGACGGAGACCTGAACTACCTCCGGTGTGACGCTCTGGTACTGGACGCCAGGCGGCAGGCTGACTCGCAGCGGAAGCTGGTAGATCCCTGCTTCCGCGTACCCGACATCCACGTAGACGGTGATGTCGGCGGCCGTCAGCGTGGCCACCAGTACCTGCGGGCCCTCGACGCGGACGTCGGCCACCGTCGGGTTGACCTGCACCTGGGTGCCTGGCAAGACGTTGATCGCCTGGATCGGCACGCCCTGGAAGGTGCGCCCCTCGGTCGAGCGCCGGATCTGCACTGAAACGGCGACGGTCTGGCGATCGACCGTCACCCCCTGCGGGAGCCGGCTGAGGTCGAGCGGGACGTCCCAGAAGATCCGCGACTCGGTCAGCCCTGAGACATCGATCGGTACCGTGGAGATGAACGGGATCTGGCTGACAAGCTCCTCGGGGCCCTCGACCACGACCTCGTCGGTCGGGATCACGGTCGGTGGGCCGGCGAGTTCATAGCCGGAAGGAAGCCGATCCGTCCCGACGATGTTGGGCACGACGCGGCGAACTTGGCCACGCACCTCGAGCTCGACGATCACGGTGACGGCGGGTGGCTCGACCCGAATCCCTGGCACCTCAGCGCCGTTCTCGTCTCGAACCACCGGGGTGACCGCCTCCTGGAAGCTGCCAGCTCTCCCCTCGACCTGCACGGGAGCTTCGACACGAGCCACCTGGGCCAGCGTCTCCTGAGGCCCGGTCAACTTCACGCTCTCAGGCCGCACGGTGACCGACTTGATGATGAGGTTCGGGGGGACGTTCGTCGGCTTGGCCGGTTCAACCGGGACGTTTTCGCGGACAGCCAGGCGGTCGATCTGAACGGTCACCTCAGGCGGCGTCACCTCGCGCACACGCACGAAACGGGGCGTACGCACGTCCACCGGGCGCGTATAGATGCCAGGCTCTCGGATCTCCGAGAGGTCGACGGTCGCTTGAACCGACCCGCTTTCCAGCGCTTCGATACGGCTGCGCGGGCCCTGCACCCGCACCTGCACTGGCGGGAGCTGGTTGAGTACGACCAGCGCCGGGTCGAGCCCTGCCGGGGTGACCTGGATCGGCGAGAGAGTGCGTGCCGTTTCGGGGTCGTTGCGAGCGGTGACCCAGGCCCAGAGCGCGAAAGCGAGCACGAGCGCGATGACCATACGGGCGAGGTTGTCCGCACCCAGATAGCGAGGCAGACTACCCAACCTGTGTCGGAGTCCTGACGCTATCCTCAGCCACCTGCTCACTCTGACCGCCCTCGATGAGCCGCGGTGGCAGACCGGCACGCTCGCGTGGCCGCCTGCCTGGCACTTGTCCCTCGACGTGCAGCAGCGAGCGCAGGATGCGACGCAGGCGCTCGGGATCGAGATTACGGTAGAGACGCCCGTTCGAAGCCACCGAGATCTGCCCGGTCTCCTCGGAGACAATCACGGCGACCGCATCGGATTCCTCAGTGATGCCGATCCCTGCCCGGTGACGGGTGCCGAGCTGGCTATCGATGGCGACGTTATCGCTGAGCGGGAGCACGCAGCCAGCAGCGAGGATGCGGTTGCCGCGCACGATAACCGCGCCGTCGTGGAGCGGCGAGTTGGGGAAGAAGATGTTGATCAGGAGCTGGCGCGTAAGGTTCGCGTCGAGCGGAATGCCCCGGTCAGCGTAGTCCTGCAGGCCCGTCTCGCGCTCGATGACGATGAGCGCGCCGTAGCGCAGCCGGGCGAGCTGTGCCGAAGCGCGAGAGATCTCCTCGATGGCATGGAGCACCTCAGCTTCCTGGTTCCAGGCAGCCAAGGGCGAGCGGAGCCAGGCCCCGGTGTGGCCGAGCCGTTCGAGCGCCCGCCGCAACTCAGGCTGGAAGACGATCGGGATAGCCACGATCAGCGCCGGCAGCGTGATACTCAGCAGCCAGTTGAGCGCTGCGAGCTGGAACAGGTTCGCTGCCCCGATGACCGCTCCGAGGAGAATGACCAGGCCACGAATGAGCTGCGCGGCCCGGGTTCCCTGTGCGACCCAGAGCAGCCAGTAAAAGATCAGAGCAACGGAGAGGATGTCGACGATAGCCCGGAGATCCAGGCGGGTGAAGATCCACGGCAATTCGGGCATGGCCTCGTTCCAGGCTGGCACAACTGGCTTGCTCAGACAATTCTAGCACGCGGAGAAGCCTGTCGCCGGTGCCTGCTGCGCTCGGTCAGCGGGCCGTCTCGTCTTCGGGCCGGAGCAGGCCCGAGAGCGCGGCCTGCTTGGCTCGTGCCACCTGGTCGTCGGGGTGGATCGCCAGCAGTCGGCGATAGACTCGCTCGGCTTGCGCCAGCTCGCCGAGCGAGACCAGGACTTCGGCCAAGCGATGGTAGGCATCAGGGTTGCGGGCATCCAGCGCCACGACCTGATGCAGCGCTGCCAGCGCCTCCTCTGGCTCGCCGCGCGCCAGCGCGATCCGTGCGATCTCTCGCAACTGCTCGACGGCATGTCGGAGCTGTCCGGTCTGGACATACGCCGTGACGGCCGCATGCCGGTGATCGAGGTTGTCCGGATCGAGGCCGATCAACTGCTCGTAGATGCGGGGAATCGCGTTCCACTGCTGTCCGAGCATGGCCAGCTCAGCGGCGCGGCGCAGCAACTCGGTCGCGGAGTCCACGCGCTTGGAGGCCGCTGCGCTGGCAGCGAGCTGTTCGAGGAGAGCGATCGCCTGATCCATCATCCCGATCCGGGTATAGCCGGTGATCAGCTCCTCCAACACGGTTGGCCCCTCGGGCGTGAGCTGCACCAGATGTCGCAACGTCTCGAGCCGGCCGCGGAAGTCGCGCCTCGCCTGCTGCTCTCGGGCGAACGACTGGAGGAGCTGGCGCGCCTGTTCGACTCTGCCCGCCTGTGCCATCAGTTCCGCTAGCCGGTAGCGCAGCTCCGCCCGCTCGGGATCGAGCTCGACCAGGCGCTCGAGCACGTCGATCGCCTCGTCGAGCTGGCCGTGCTGCTGGAGTAAGCTGGCCAACCGCGTGCCAACGGTCAGCGCGTTGACCGGTGGTGAGAGAAGCTCGGCGAGATCGTCGGCCAGACCTTTGGTGGTCGCCAGGAGGTGGAAAGCCGCTTGTAGGTAGGGCAGCGCTTGCGTCGGGGTAGCCCCCGCCAGGGCTGCCCAAGCGGCCACTGCGTACCCGAGCAAGCGCGTCTCGAGCGTCTCGCTCGCGTCGACCATCGATGCTAGCTCGAACGCGCGCGTCGGCTCACCAGATGCCAGCCACAGGAGCGCGCGGTAAAGCTCGACCGGTCGCGACCACGCGCCGCTGCCGCTCAGTGCTGCCAGTTCGCGATCGAGGTCGGCCGCAGCCACGCGCCTCGCGCGCACGTCGTTAACCGCCTGGCGCAGCAGGCGCAGCTCATGCTGGTCGCCGGCGAGCGAGCTGAGCCCGAGCAGGATCGCCCACTGGTGGGCATCGACAGGCGTCCTCGGGAGTACCGCGAGGAGTTCTCGTGCCTGGTTGACCTCCTTCGCCTCGAGCACCTGGCGTGCGTAGGCCCACCAGGCCATCGCGCTTGCGCCACTCGTCGTGTGCCAGGTTCGGGCCAGCTCCAGCGCCTCGGCGATGCGGCCTGCTTCTTGCAGGCTGGCGAGGATCGGCGGCAGATACGTTGCCCAGAGGTCGCTGCGCCCGCTGGCCAGGATTTCTCTGGCGAACGCGAGCAGTTCGTCGAGGCTGCAATGCAGGTGGAGCCGTAGCCGGCGCAGGTCGATGGGGTCGACGGCTCCAGGGCGCAGGCTCGCGAGCCGTTCCAGGCGCGTGAGCAGTGCCTCCGCCAGCTCGCGCTGGCCCCGGACGAGCGCCAGTTCGGTGTGGGTCAGGTAGGTCTCCAGTCGATCCGGGTTGAGCGCTTCCGTGAGGAGCAACGTATCGAGCGCGAGCGCGGTCGCGCCGCGCGTGAGAGCTTGCCGGGTCTGTATCACCAGCAGATCGGCCTGGCCGGTCGCCCGTGTGCTGGCCTGGCGCCAGAGCATGGGCAGCACTGCCGCAGGATCGAGTGCGCAGTCTTGCATCTTCGGAAGAGAGCTGCCAGTCGCTCGCGTCGCCGGGTCGGCGGGCGACTCATCTCCAGCGTACGGTGGCTGCGTCGTGCTCATCGTCGCCCCTCAGCATGTCGGCTCACTCGACTTCATTTCCACCACAGGCGCCGTCCACCTGCCATCCCGCTCAAGTCCTGGATCGAGCGACTGTTTCCCGCCCAACGCCGGACGCTCACGTCGCTAGCCGGGAACGGCGCAAGCGGTAGTCGCCAGCCTTGATGAAGATCGGCCGGCAGATCCAGCGGTCGCACAGGCGCGAGCGGATCCGTTCGTCCAGTTGATCGAGGTCGCGGTTCGAGGTGATGATAGTCGGCTTGCGCTGGTTGTATCGGTAGTTGATGATCTGAAACAGCTTCTCGGTCGCCCAGGACGTAGCGTGCTCGGTTCCCAGGTCGTCGAGGACGAGCAAGCCGGCGTTGCGCACCTGCTCGAAGCGGGTATCGTAGCTTGCGCCGCGATCTGGTGCGAACGCGGCCCTGAGATGATCGAGCAAGTCGGGCACGACGGTGAAGAGCGGGAACATCCGCTGGTGCTGCAAGACGTAGTTCGCCACCGCCGCGGCCAGGTGCGTCTTGCCGCAACCGTAGCCGCCCAGGAGGAAGAGCCAGCCGTCGGGGTTACGGGCGTACTCGACGCACGCGGCGTAGGCCTCGGCGACACCTGGCACGTGTGGATCGAAGGTGTCGAACGTCCAGTTCTCGAGCTGGTCGAGGCCGCTCATCTCCAGGTACTCGCGGAGCAGCCGCGCCTCCCGCTCGCGCACCTTGCACTCGCAGGGGATCAGCCGCCCGAAGTTCGGATGACCGACTGGCACGTCCAGCCGGACGAAGCCAGCACCCTTGCAGATCGGGCACTCATCCCCGCTGGCGGAAGAGCGGGGCGTATTTCCCGCGGACGTACTTGTCGGGGTCGAGCGGCTTGGCAGGGCCGCGACGTCCCTGATCGGTCTCATGCTGGCGCCCCTCCAGTGCCCAGCGTTCGAGGATACGCTGAATGTATCGCCAGTTGCGTCGACCGTAGCTTACCGCTTCCGCGATCGCGTCTTCAATCCATTCCTGCGGGTACAGCTCCAGCGCCTCGATGAGCCGCTCGGCGAGCAGCGGGGTCAACATCCCGATGTTCTGCTCGTAGAGCCGGAACACATTCGGGCGCTCGACCTCGACGACAGCGGCGCTCCCCGATCCCGGTTCCGGCCAACTGGCCGGCTGCTTTTGAGCCGCGCGGGTGAGAGCCTGGCTCTCCGGTGACGACAGCAGGAGCCAGCGAGTGCCACCTTCGCCCTCGCGATGGGCGGTTCGGACACGGAGGAGGAGACCGCGCGCCATTGCCAGCTCGATGCCCCGGCCGATCTCTTCGACTGGTGTCCGGTCGGTTCCGGCAGGTCGCAGCCCGCGCCGGAGATCAGGGTCTTCGAAGACGGCTGGCTCCGGCACGGCCGGGAACCGTGCGCCCTGCCGCGCCGACAGGCGTGCCACGGCCAGCACGACTTTCAGTTCTGCCAGGTCGCGCACCTCGGCCAGGAGCCGCTTGAGCACCCCCTCGGGCAACAGGACATCGTCCGGCCCAGGCACGGCTGGCTCCGGCATCGCTTGACCTCCCCGCTGCGTCCGGCATCGCCTACTGGCCGACTGGCCTACTGACCGGGCTCTCGATACAGTTCCAGATCGGCGAACCGCGCTGTTCGCTCGAAGAAGCGCAGGTGAACGGTATCCGTCGGGCCGTTCCGGTGCTTGGCCACGATGATCTCGGCGATGCCGCGCCGGTCGGTGTCCGGGTTGTAGATCTCGTCGCGGTAGATGAAGATCACCACGTCAGCGTCCTGCTCCAGGCTGCCCGACTCGCGCAAGTCGGAGAGCAGTGGCCGGTGCTCGGTGCGGGTCTCGACCGCGCGCGAGAGCTGGGAGAGTGCCAGCACCGGCACATTGAGCTCGCGGGCGAGCCCTTTGAGGCCACGCGAGATCTCGGAGATCTCCTGCACCCGGTTCTCCAGGCGCCGGGCCTGCATAAGCTGGAGATAGTCGACGATGACCAGGTCGAGACCCTGCTCGGCCATGAGGCGACGCGCCTTGCTGCGCAGCTCCATCACGCTGATGCCGGGCGTGTCGTCGATGAAGATCTTCGCCTCCGAGAGCCGGCCGAACGCGCGCGAGATCCGATCCCATTCGCTGTCGTCGATGAAACCGAGACGCAAGCGGTGGGTGTCGACACCGGTCTCCATCGAGAGCAAGCGCTGCACGAGCTGCTCGGCGGACATCTCCAGGCTGAAGATGGCGACAGTCTTGCCTGCCCGGACAGCCGCGTGGTGGGCGATCCCGAGCTGGAACGAGGTCTTCCCGACCGATGGGCGGGCGGCGAGGATGATCAGATCGGATCGCTGCAGGCCGCCGGTCAGTTTGTCCAGGTCGGCGAAGCCGGTGGGAACGCCGATGACCTCGCCGCGGTGCTGCTGGATATAGTCGAGCTTGTCGAAGTACTGCTCGAGCACCTGGCTGATCGGCACGAAGTCGCGCACGGTGCGGCGCTGGGACACCTCGAAGACGACCCGCTCGGCTCGCTCCAGTGCCTCCTCGGCATCGGCATGGTCTTCGAAGCCGATGCGGACGATCTCGGTGCCGGCGTCGATCAGGCGGCGCAGTGTCGCCGTCCGCTCGACGATGCGCGCGTAATACTCGACGTGCACCGCGCTCGGCACGGCGCTCAGCAGCTCGGTGAGATAGCTGACGCCACCGGCGTCTTCGAGCCGGTTACTGCGCTCGAGTTCATCGACGACGGTCACGAAGTCGGCCGGCACGCGGCGGTTGTACAGGTCGAGGATCGCCTGGTAGATCAGCGCGTGGCTACCCCGGTAGAAGTCGTCCGACTTGAGGAAGGAGGCGACTCGGATGATGGCGTCGCGGTCGATCAGCAGGCTGCCGAGGACAGCCTGCTCCGCCTCGATGTTGTGGGGCGGCAATCGCTCGACGGTCTCGACCGCGGTACCGGCCATGTCGCTACTCCTCGGGCGCGGTTTCTTCGCTCGCCCTCTGCTCGCGGCCAGCCGCCTGGGCTTCCGCTGCTGCCTCCTCGGGCGACATCACGACCACGGTCACCACCGGCCGCAACTGGCCGACGAGGTGCACTGGAACCCGATGCTCGCCGATCGTGCGGATCGGCTCATCGAGCTCGATCTTCCGGCGATCGATCTCCTCGCCGATCGTCTCCTGGAGTTTCTCGGCGATGTCCTGCGCGGTGATCGACCCGTACAGCCGACCACCCTCGCCGACACGGGCTGCGATCACGAGGCGCAGGCCGTCGATCCGCTGGGCCAGTGCGCGCATCGCCTCCTCCTCGCGGGCGATCCGACGGCGCAGGGCGGCCAGCCGTTGCTCGGCGACCTTGAGACGCTCGGGCGTCGCTGGCTCGGCCAGGCCCTTCGGAATCAGGTAGTTGCGAGCGTAGCCGTCGGATACCGTCGCGATCGATCCGGCAGTACCGAGCTTCGGGATGTCCTGTAGGAGGATGACCTTCATGCTGCGTTGCCTTCCATCTCCAGCGCGCTCCAGCGCGTGCGGGCGAACACGACCACAACGCCCGGGTGTACGGACACCCAGTATGCCATGGCTCAACTATACAGACCAGCGTGTTCGCCTGCAATTTTGACTCCCGGGCACCGTGGGCACGATCGGCCTACGGGGCGGATTTGCCGGCCTGTACCCGCAGCTTGCGGATGCCCGCCCCTTGCGTATGCGGCGGAAGGCCCCGCACGGTTGCGACACGGCATTCGGGGATCACCTTGACCTGGGCCAGCCCGCTCCCAGGCTCGCTGGAGTTGCTTAGCTTCGGCACCCGGCCCTGTTAGGTTCGAGGTTCTTCGTGAGCGCTGTCGGTTTCGCGCAGCGAGTGGCGCAGCTCGCGGATTGCGCCGCCGATCGCGCGTCCGACGTCGCTCAGCTTGCCCGGCCCGAACAGGATCAGGACGACGACAAGGATGACGATGAGTTCTGGAACACCGATGTCTGGCATTGTGAACCTCCGAGTGAAGCGGGATCGCCTTCGTTCCCGCGCTCGCTGCTCCGGTCACCTGGAGGGCGACGGTGGCATGCCGTCGCGCGCCTCGTAGCCGAGCTTGGCTGTGGCCTCTGCTCGGGTTCGCACCTGCAGCTTGCGCAGGATATGCTCGACGTGCTTCTTGACGGTGGCGGGCGAGATCGCGAGGTGCCGGCCGATCTCCTTGTCGCGCAGGCCACGCGCGAGGAGCAGTAGCACCTCTCGCTCCCGTGGACTGAGAGCGGCGAGCGGATCCTCGGGAGCAGCCGGCGCCAGCGTGCGGAAGTAGGCCAGCACGCGCGCGGCCATCGGCGGCGTGAGCGGCAGCGCTCCTTGATGCGCCTCGAGAATCGCGTCGATGATCGCCGCCTCCCGGGCATCTTTCGTGATGTAGCCGACGGCTCCGGCCCGCAGTGATTCGAAAAGATCCTCCTGGGCCGAGGAGACGGTGAGCATGACGACCCGAGTACATGGCAACCACTCGACGATTGCCCGCGTCGCCTCGATGCCGGAGAGTTCCGGCAGATCGATGTCCATCAGGACCACATCGGGCCGGATCACCAGCGCTCGCTCGATGGCGGTGCGGCCATCCGCAGCCTCCGCGACCACTTCGAATTCCGGCCTGGCGGCGATGATCTCGCGCAGCATCCGGCGCATCCGGGGATGGTCTTCGACGAGCATCACGCGGATCATCGTGTGACCTCGCTGTGGGAGCAGGGTAACGTCACCCGCACGCTGGTGCCAGCGCCGGGTCGGCTGGTCACCGTCAGCTCGCCTCCTAAGAGTCGCGCCCGCTCGAACATGCTCTGGAGGCCGAACCGGCCTGGTGGCACCGGTGCGGACGGATCGAAGCCCCGGCCATCGTCCGAAACGAGGGCTTCGATCTCGCCTGCGCGCTGCTGCAACTGGATGGTGACCTTCTGCGGCTGCCCATGCTTGCCAGCGTTGATCACCGCTTCGCGGATGATCCGGAGCAGCGCGACCTGCACGTGGGCGGGCACGTCCGTGAGAGGTTGGAGCTGCT
>JADBJL010000048.1 GCA_014874455.1 Thermomicrobiaceae bacterium | reverse complement strand
GTGGTGTGTCCCCGGCTCGTGCACGTCTTGCACGAGCGCGGTCGTGCTGTCCAGGGGGCACTGCGCGTGCGCCACGCAGGGCGGCCCGAGAAGTGTTCGCCATATGCCGTGCTGGCGCCCAGCCGGTCGGAATCCCGCTCTGGCCCGCCACCACGCTCCGCGCAGCGCCGCCATTCTTTCCGCCCCGGCTCTGAGGATGCTATGCTACCACCCGTCGCGTGCCTGGCCGAGCCCGGCGCGTTCCGCAGGTGGATATCGAGCGACGCGTTGCGAGAGCCTGTTTGTGTACGTACACTAGCCACAGCGCGAGTGATCGCCGAGTTCCACCACGGAGGGGATGCATGGCTGGCCAGACGGTCACGGTTCAGGCAGCAGTGGAGCACTTTTTCGAGGACTTGCGGTTGTCGCCACGGAGCAAAAAGACGTACCGCATCGCGATCCAGGAGTTCCTGGCCTATCTCCGCGAGCACTGCCAGCTCGACCCGGCGTCGGCGCCGATCACCGAGCTGACCGAGGATCACGCGGCCGGCTTCGCAACGGAGAGGATGCCCCCAGATGTCCGATCGCCCGAGGAAGTGTCCCAGATGCGCACCGCACAGACGAAGCTGGCCGCAGTGCGCAAGTTCTACAGCTACCTCGTCTCGTTCGACCTCCACCCAGCCCTCTCGACCGAGAAGTTGCGGGCCCGGGTCTCTGCGGTGATGCCGCGCTTCACGCCGCCGCCTCCCGATGTCTCGACAGCCGATCTCGACCGGATCGTCGAGCACGTGCGGCGGTTGCCCCGCGAGGGGAACCCGGCGCGTGACTTGCGCCGGCTGAAGATCCGGGCCCTGGTGCTCTTCCTCTACAGGACGGGGGTGCGCGTCTCCGAGCTGTGCGCTCTACGGCGCCGCGACATCGACCTTGTGAGCGGCACCGCTCACATCTATCGCGCCAAGGGGGGCAAGAGCCGAACCGTCCACTTCGACGCCGAGACGGCCGAGGCGCTGGCGGCCTATTGGACGGCGCGCGGCGATGCCGGGCGCGGCAGCGGCTCGCTCCCGGCGTTCAGCGGGCGCGACAGGCCCGGAGTACCCGGCCGTCCGATCAGCCCGCGCACAGTAGAGCACCTGATCGGCCAGCTCGCCGAGGCGGCCGGGGTCGAGCGCCAGGTCACGCCGCACTCCTTCCGTCACGGGCTGGCCACCGAGCTGGTACGCCGGCGCGTGCGCGAGTCGACGGTGCAGACGATCCTCGGGCATGCCTCGCCAGCGACGACGCGTATCTACGTGCACAAGACCGCGCTCGAAGTGGCTGAGGAGTACCAGGAGGCCTTCGGGCCCTACCGGCAGCCCCCCGGCTGGGGAAGGACGTGATGCGTCTTCCGTCGTTGCCTCGATCGATCGGTGTCCTCGTTGCGCTCAGTGTCGCCCTCCTCGGCTGCGAGGTCAGTCCAGCTACCCCGCAGACCACCCCTGCGGCTCCGGCGAGCTTGCTCGCTCGGCCAGCTGCCGAGCCCGCTGAGCAACGCACCTCACCGGCGCCGCTGCTCTACCCGCGGATCGCCCGGATGGCCTTGACCACCCGGCTCGCTGCCGACGAGGCGCCAGCGGAGGAGTTGACGACCGTGCCCGGCCAGGCGGAGGTGGTCTACTTAACTGTCGAGGTCGCCGACTTACCGGCGGGCACGACGTTGACCGCCGTGTGGCTACACGAGGGTGGCGAGTTCTCGCGCAGCGACAGAGTTATCGGCGAGGCGATCCGAGAGCCGCGGTGGCTGGCTTTCCCACTGCGGCCAACGAGCCCGCTGCCGGGAGGCGAGTATGTCGTGCGGCTGCTGGTCAACGGTCAGGTCGTCGATTCACTGGTGTTCACCGTGAGCGGCAGCGCGACCGGTACCCCGGCCGCAGAGCGGAGCGCGCAAGTCGCCTTCGTAGCCGAGCTACCGGTCGAAGGGGGCACAGTCGACCCGCGCTCCCTTTTCCCGCCGGAGACGACGCAGGTCGTCGCCGTTCTCACGGATCCTCCGCCGGGAACCGAGCTGCTCAGCCGCTGGTACTACAACGGCGGTGTCCTCGCCGAGATCCCACCCGACGAGCTCCTGACCCCGGCGATGCGCACCTTCACGCTCCGATCGGAACAGCCCCTGCCGATCGGCCCCTATCGGGTGGAGATCCTGGCCGATGGGCAGGTCGTCGCGTCCGGTGAATTCATCGTTCAGGGGGCGCTGCCCGCGGCCAGCCAGGCGTCAGTCGAGGACTTTACGGTGGTCACCGCGATTGACCCCGCGACCCAGGCGCCGGGCGGCCCATCAGTCGATGCGGTCGATCCACCGGCCACGGTCTATGCCGCCGTGCTGGTGCGCGATCTCGAGCCTGGCGACCTCATCGAGATCGTCTGGGTGCGCAACGACGTCGAGGTGGCTCGCTACCCGATCACCGGCCTGCAGCTTCGCTACAACTGGGTCAGCCTTTCTTATGAGATCCCGGAGCAGCCGGCCGACAGCGCGGTCGTCTACCGCGCGATCGTCGTGCTCAACGGCACACCAGTCCGCGACCACGCGCTCGTGGTGCAGCCGTAAGCCCGCAGGCGGCCTGGAGCTCGCCTCCGCGTGCTGGGCCAACCAGCAGGCTCGACAACAAGGCGACACGAGGGTTCCCTCTACTCCTCGGCGCCCGCGTAGGACGCGCCGGTGTCCTCATCCCCTTCCTCCTCTCCCGCACTCCGCGGGAGAGGAGGTGCCTCGGAACGCCGAGGGCGGGCACAGCCGACCAGGGGGTAAAGTTTCCGGCCACCTTGCCGATACACCCTTGCAGAAGGGAGGAACGACCGCCAGGTCGGCGGCAGGCATGGTCAACCGGGGGCGACGCCGAACGGTCGCGAGGCTCATCTGGGGACGAAGCCGGCGCAGGGACGTGCCGGCCGGAAACAGGCAGAGGAGGCCATCGATGCGGATCTACAACAACGTCAACGCGGTCAACGCCCAGCGGAACCTCAGCATCACCGGGTTCGCGCTGGCCAAGTCGATCGAGAAGCTCTCGAGCGGCCTGCGCATCAACCGCGCGGCCGACGACGCGGCCGGGCTATCGATCAGCGAGAAGCTGCGCGCGCAGGTGCGCGGCCTGGCCCAGGCCCAGCGCAACGCGCAGGACGGCATCTCGATGATCCAGACCGCTGAGGGCGCGCTGAACGAAGTCCACTCGATGCTCCAGCGGATGCGCGAGCTGGCCGTCCAGGCGTCCAACGACACGCTGTCGACAGAGGATCGCCAGGCCGTCAATAGCGAACTTCAGCAACTCAAGACCGAGATCAATGCGATCTCGCAGCGGACGACCTTCAACGGCAAGCAGTTGCTCACCGGCTCGCTCGTGACCCAGGTGGATGCCACGAGCGAACTCAAGGTCGGCACGACGCTGACGGGTGGCACGGAGACGGCTCACGTCTATGCGCTCGATGTCTCCGAAGCTGCACCGGGCAAGACCTACACGTTCACCTACAACGCGACGACCGACCAGCTCACTCTGACCCGCAGCGGTGACAACGTCTCGCAGACGATCACGCTGAGCGCGATCGCGGCCGGCGGCAGCCAGACTCTCAACTTCGGCGAACTCGGCGTCAGCCTTACGATCACGAGCACCGGCGGCATCACAGCCGACAACCTCGGCACTGCGCTGACGACGGCCACGACGGACAGCATCCTCACCGCGAGCACCAGTGGCTCCGCCAACTTCCAGGTCGGCGCCAACGCGAGCGATTATATGTACGTGAGCTTCAGCCAGGTCGAGATCTCGTCCACGGCCACTGACACGCGATATCAGGCGTTGAATACCGCGCTCAGTAACTTCAACACCACCCAGAGCGTGGGCAATGCTCAGGCGCTGATCACGGCCGTCGACGACGCCATCGTAGCGGTCAACGAGGTGCGCTCGACGCTCGGCGCGGCGCAGAACCGGCTCGAGCACACGATCGCCAACCTGGGCGTGGCGCACGAGAACCTGCTGGCTTCGGAGAGCCGCATCCGCGACGTGGACATGGCCGCCGAGATGGTCAACTTCACGCGCGGCCAGATCCTGCAGCAGGCGGGCATCGCCGTGCTGGCCCAGGCCAACACCATCCCGCAGTCGGTGCTGCAGCTCCTCCGCTAGCGCTCGACGGCGCGCCGAGCCTGCCCCGGCCGGAGACCCCGGCCGGGGCTTCTTGCCGTCATATTGGCTTCGCCGCATGCTCGCGAAACCTTCGGCGGAGCCTGTCTCGCTCCCTGATCCGTAATAACCCTTATGGGGAGGCCGGGGGAGACTCCCAGTGGGTGAGCGCACGCTCCCAGTCGGCGACAATGCCGTCCTGGACGAGGACGACCGGCTGGACGTCGAGTAATGCCTCAGCCTCGGCAGTCACCCGCGCGCCAGCCACCACCGGCAAGGCGAGTTCCCCGGCCTCCCGCAGCAGCGCCGCCCGCCGCGCGGCGCGGGCCACGTCGTTCGGGTCGGCCGCCGCCGAGACCTCGACGACCAGCCAGACCGTGCGCTGCGGGTCGTCCCGCAAGCGCGCCCGCACCAGCAAGTCGGCATTACGCAGCTCCTCGAACGCCTCCTGGCTCAGGCGATCCTCGATCGCTTCGAGGAACGAGATCGGGGTCGCGACCTCGGCGCGGCGGAGCAGCCGGCCCAGGATACTCGACAACCGGCGCTCGTAGCGCGTCTCCAGGGCCCATCCCTTGAGCTCATCGACGTCGCGCCGCAGCCCGATGTGCAGCGCCTCCAACCGGTCGCTCCGTTCAGTAAGTCCCGCGAGGGTCGTCTCGACTTCGGCCTGCCGCTCGGCGAGGCGGGCGAGGGCGGCCTCGGTCTGAGCCTGGCGCTCGGCTAGCTCAGCCAGCGCCGCCTCCACCTTGGCGAGTCGCTCCTGTGCTCCCTCGACCGCCTGCGTGAGACGGTCGAGCCGCTCAGGCACGCTCAGGAGTTCCTCGCTCAGCACCAGTCGCCGCAGCTCGACGCGCCACTCCGGGTGCTCTTCGAGAAGCCGGACGAGGTCACGGAAGCTTTCAACAGTAAACGACATCCTTTTGGGCCCCCTATGTCCTGGTGACAAGTCTACACGATCTGCCCTTCTTGCGGCGCTTTCTGCCCTGTCGTAGCGCCCGGCTGGCGCGCTGCAGCTTTAGGAACCGGGCGCGGTGGAAGGAGGTGGAACCTTCAGTAGATGATAGCTTGAGCCGAGATACCGTGGTGAGGACGTGGTGTGAGCGCCCGGGGGAAGGGGACATCTCCTGTGCCTGAAGAGTTGCTGCGCGCGGTCAGTGAGCGGGTGTTTCCCCGCCTCGGCTTCAGCCCGACCGAGTTGCTCTGGCAGCGGTTGGCGCGCGTCGTCCAGCAGCAGGCGCGCCAGGCCGGCTTCGACGCTCTCGACGACTACCTGCGCCACCTGCTCCACGCGGGCGAGCAGGAACTCGACCAGCTCGCGGAAGCCCTCACCATCAACGAGACGTACTTCTTCCGGGAGCCCAAACATTTCGAGGCTCTCCGCCAGCTCCTGCCCGAGCTGGCTCGCAAGGGTGAGAGAGTCCGGATCCTTTCAGCCGGCTGTGCCACCGGCGAGGAGGCCTACTCGCTGGCCATCGTGGCGCACCGTGTGCTCAGCCCGCTCGCCAAAGAGTTCGAGGTCGTCGGCGTCGACATCGACCGTCGGGCGCTCGAGCGCGCGCAAGCAGGCCGCTACCGGGCCTGGTCGTTCCGCGAGCAGGGGTTAGCGCTGGCACAGGGGTATGTCCGGAAGGAGCGAGATAGCTGGCTCGTCCGCGCCGACATCCGGCAGCGCGTGCGCTTCGAGCAGATGAACCTGGTCGAGCAGGTGCCGACTGGCCCCTTTCACGTCGTCTTCTGCCGCAATACGCTTATGTACCTCACGCCCGAGCACCGCAAGGCCGTCATCGCTCGGCTGGTCAAGCTGCTGCCGCCCGGTGGCGTGCTCTTCATCGGCTCTGCGGAGACACTCGATGCGCCTCCGCCCGAACTGGAGCGGGTCACCGTCGCCGGGGCGCACCTGTTTCGCCGCCGGGAAGCCGACCCTACCGCCACGCCGCGTGAGCGGCGGGACGGAAGCCCGCTTCGCGTCCTGGTCGTGAGTCGCTCACCGGCCGTTCGGGTGGCGATCCGGCACATCCTCAAGGCCGCGGCCGGGCTGGAGCTGGTCGGTGAAGCGCGCTCGGCGAGCGAGGTCGCTGAGCGGCTTCGGGAGACACCGGCCGACGTCGTGCTGCTCGACGCGGTCAGCGATCCGCTGCAGGCCGCGTCCAGCCGGGAGAACTGGGGGCGGTCGGCTGCCGTCCTCACGCTGGCTGGGCCAGCGAGCGGGCTGTCTCGCGGGACGGGTATCCTCGTTTTGCCCGACGACCGCGTCGAGACGCTCCGCGGGCTCGGGGAGGAGCTGGTTCGCCGCATCCGCACCGTCGCCGCGCGTGGGCCCCGGCCGGCGTCGGCCGGCACTGGGCCGCTGGTCTGGCCGCGTGGCCCGTCTTGGGCGCGTCTGCTGCTCATCGGCTCCTCGACTGGTGGCCCGGCGGTCGTGACCGAAATCCTGCGGCGTCTCCCAATAGGCCTCGGACTGGCGGTGCTGGTCGTGCAGCACATGCCGGCCAACTTCACGCGCAGCTTCGCCGAGCGGCTCGACCGCCTGAGTGCCTACTCGGTGCGGGAGGCGGCGAACGGCGACCTGCTCCAGGCGGACACCGTCTACATCGCGCCGGGGCAGCAGAACACGACCGTGGCCCCGGGAGGGCGGCTGAAGGTCGAGCCGCCAGGGGCCAGCGACATCTATGTGCCGAATGTCGACCGCGCCTTCCTCAGCGTCGCGCGGGCCGGGATGGCCGAGCGCACACTGGCGGTGATCCTGACCGGCATGGGCGACGACGGCGCCGAGGGGATGGCCAGGCTGACGGCGGCCGGGGCGTACACGCTGGCGCAGGATCCTCGGGAAGCGGTGGTCGCCGGGATGATCGACGCGGCGCTGGCGCGAGGAGCGGTTCAGAAGGTGCTGCCGGCTGACGATATCCCAAGTGAGGTCGTCCGCTGGGCTGGGAGCGGTCGGCGGGCGCTAGTGGTTCGGTCGTAGCGCAAGGAGGCGCGAGGTGCTGAGAGTCCTGATCGTCGACGACTCGAGGATGATGCGCATCATGCACGCCCGCTCGCTGCGCCAGGCTGGGTATGAGGCCGAGATCACCGAGGCCGGCTCGGGTGAGGAGGCGCTCCAGCTCTTCCAGCCTGGCACGCACGACCTGGTGATCGTCGACTGGAACATGCCGGGCATGGACGGCGTGGAATTCGTGCGGGCGGCGCGCGAGCGGGAGCGGGAATCCGGCTCGCGGCGCACGCCTTTCCTGATGATCACGAGTCAGAGCACCGAGGAGCAGGTGTACAAGGCGAAGGACGCTGGCGTGGACACGCTACTCGCGAAGCCGGTCACCTCAGAGGTACTGGCGGCCACGCTCGACATGCTGTTGACCGTCCGGACGTAGGCGAGGGAGGCACCGTGTGAGCCACGCGATCGTCGAGGAGCTGGCCGCCAGCGGGCGGCTGCTCGACTTCGTCGGTCAAGCCGCGCTGGAGAGCATCTGCCCACTCTGCGGTATCGACGCGACCGTGCTCGGCCAGGGGTCGCTCCCCTGGAGCGATCCGCCGGTCGGCATCGCCCTGGTCTCGCTGACCGACACCAGCGGGAGCGGGTTTCAGGCGGTCGCCTGGGTAGGGGGCTCGTTCGAGGCACTGGCGTCACTGGCCGAGGTGCTCTTGGGAGAGCGCCCGGCTGAAGACGACGAGATGCTCCAAGACGCCGTGCGCGAGCTGGCCAACATCGTTGCCGGGCGGATGCAGGAGCGGCTGCGCGGCGCGGGGATGGCACTCGGTCTCGGGCTGCCGGTGTACGTCGGTGCCGCGAGGAGTCTCAATGTCGGCGCGAGCCTGGTCAACGGGGTGTCGGCCCGCGTCCAGCTCGACCTGCCCCACCGGCCAGTGCTGGCCGTCGGTTTCGCGGCGAAGGAGGGATGACAGGGATACCCATGACCGTCAAAGCAACCACCATCTTCCCCGAGAGCGCACCGTTGATCCGAAACCCCAAGGTACCGCAGAAGTACCGCCCGGTGCTCTGGGAAAACCACCTGCTGCCGGTGGCGGCCGAGAATCTGGGCACGCTGCTCGGCATCACGATCCACTTCCTGCCGGAGTCGGTCGTCGGTGCCTACTGGGAGCCGCACAAGTTCCCGCCGCGCTCGACCTGGGCGCTGGCACGCTTCACCATGAACCTGGCACAAGAATCGACGCCAGCCTATCTGCTGCAACCGCTACCCGAGGCGCTGGACTGGGGCGCTATCGGCCTGCGCCGCCCGCCGGCCGCGCGCCAGGCGCCCCAGGCACGCCCGGACGGCAGCCTCGTGCTCGACGAAGCCCAGGAGAGTGACCTGCTGGCCTACCATGAGGTCTGCAACGTGGTCACCTGTGGCGTGCTCGCCCGTGCCTGGCGGGCACGGCTCGATCGGCCACTGTACATCCTGCTCGACGGCGTGTCGGCTGTTACACCGTGCGACTTCCCGGCCGAGCTGGCGCACGGGAGACACCTGGCGCTGCAGGCGAGTTTCGGGTACAGCGAGCGGCCACTGCGACCAGTGAAGGGCCAGCCGCCGCAGTACGAGAAGCTGGCAGTGTGGCTGCTGGTGCTGCCTGAGGAGCTGGCCCTGCGCACGCTCTGGGGAGCGCCCGACGGCAAAGAGCGCGATAAGACAGCCTGGCTGGCCACCACTGGCCTCTGGCGCTGGGCGGCATAGGGCGAGGCTGGCTGCCCTCGCCGAGCTGCCCTCACCCCTGGCCCCTCTCCCCCCACGCGGGAGAGGGGGTGTCATCGGCCGGCAGCTCGACGCAGACCACGAGCCGTCTCCCACCACGCGGGAGACCTAGCTCGATCGTCACCCGCCCGAAGCCTCGTCTCCCGCACACGCGGCAGAGGGGTGCAACGCCGGGTGTTCGCGCGTGAGACGCCGGCCCCCGTCCGCACACAGGGGAAAGGGGTGCCGAAGCTGCCCTCACCCCCGGCCCCTCTGCCGCACTTCGCGGGAGAGGGGGTGTCCGGCGGGCGGGGCGAGGGCGGGAGAGGGGTGCGGCCAGGATGCCCACCGGGGCATCCCCTGCGCCGGGTGTGGTAGGCTGAGGGGGTGGAGGTGGCGCGATGTACTTCTGCCGCAAGCACGTCCTCGTCTGCACCGCCGTCCACTGCAACCAGAAGGGCGCTCAGCAGGTCGCCGCGAGGCTGCGCATCGAGCTCAAGCGTCGTGGCCTCGATGCCGACGTCATGGTCAATACCTGTGACTCCATCGACCTGTGCGACATCGGGCCGAACATCGTGGTCTACCCCGATGGCATCATCTACCGCGGCGTGCAGGTGAAGGACATCCCCGACGTGATCGAGTCGCTGCGCGCCGGTGGTCGGCCGGTCGAGCGGCTGCTCCTGACTGCTGACAGCGAGGACGAGGTGCGGCGGCGACAGCTCTTCGTGGCCGCGGCCGAGCGTGAGCCGGTGCCAGCGGATGAGTTCCTGGCCCTGGCGCGCTCGCACGGCTTCGACGAGGCCTGGTGCGCTGAGGAGGCGAGGCGAGGCTTCATCGCCCGCAAGCCGTACGGCGATGGACAGGCGGTCTGGGTCACCAGCAAGGCCCGGCGCCGCTACGGCCTCCCTGGTGGCGGCGCAGAGGGTGCGTAACCCCCTCACCCCCAATCCCCTCGCCCGAAGGTTCGGGAGAGGGGCTGGCCCGACGCGAGCGGTGAAGGGGGCAGCAGTCCTGCCGCCAGCAACCGCTCGCTCGCGTCCACTAATCCCTAGCTCGCCTTCGGCACCCCGCCAGATCCCTCTCTCGCTCGTGGGAGAGAGGAAGGGGATAGCTGTGCCGGCTTGTCAAAGTTCCATTTGGGTACCGTGCATGGTATACTAGAACCGAGCGGGAAGGGAAGGGGCCGAGCAAGCGGGAGGTCGTAGCGGTAGGGAGCGTGATGGTCGACGAGAGGCGCGAGGCGGCTGAGACGCCGGCTGAGCTGGCGAGGGCGCTCGAGGCGGTATCGGAACGTCGCTTCCAGTTTGCCCACCCGGCCGAAGCAGAGTTTGCCGCTTTCCTCGACTTTTATCGCATCAAGTGGGAATACGAGCCGAAATCGTTCCCCCTGCGCTGGCGCGACGGCCGAATCGCCGAGATGTTTACCCCTGATTTCTATCTCCCCGAGCAGGATCTCTACGTCGAACTGACCACGATGAAGCAGAGCTTGGTGACGCGGAAGAACCGCAAGGTTCGCCGTCTGCGCGAGCTCTACCCGCACATTAACATCGTCCTGCTCTACCGGAAGGACTACCATGAGCTGCTCTCCCGCTTCGGCTACGGTTCGGTCGATATCACCTCGCTCAGGCCCGACCAGATCGAGCGCATCCTGCTCAGCCCTGCCGAGATCCAGGCCCGGGTCGCCGAGCTAGGCCGCCAGATCTCCGAGGACTACGCCGGTACATCGCTGATCCTGGTCGGTGTACTCAAAGGGATCACCTTCTTCCTGGCCGACCTGGCGCGCGCGATTACCCGCCCGCTTGCCATCGACTATCTCCAGCTCTCCCACGAGCTCGACGAGGGGGTACGGATCAGCAAAGACCTCGACCTCGACATCCGCGGCAGGCACGTGCTCCTCGTCGAGGACATCGTCAACACGGGGATGACGATGGACTTCGTGCTGCGCACCTTGCGCCAGCGCGAGCCGGCCAGCCTGGAGGTCTGCGCGCTACTGGACAAGGCCGAGCGGCGGTTGGTGCCGGTGCCAGTCAAGTACGTCGGCTTCACCATCCCCAACGAGTTCGTGGTCGGCTACGGGCTCGACTACCGCCAGCTCTACCGTAACCTACCGTTCATTTGTGTGCTGCGCAAAGAGGTCTACGAGGCCAACGGCAACGGCCCGCTCTTGAAGCGCCCAGTCGAGCTGGCCTCGGCCGGGCACGCCTGAACCACGCCCCGACTCACTCGCCGGCAGCCAGCCGTTGCGTCGCACCGGCTCCGAGCGGCGAGCCGACGGGAGCAGGCTGGCAGTGCGGGCAGAGGTAGGTGCCGCGTCCGTTCACCTGGAGCTTGACGATTGTTGTGCCGCAGCGCGGGCAGGGCTGCCCCTCCCGGCCGTGCACGAACGGGAACTCGCCGACCGGCGGCACCGCTTTGCCGTGCAGGATGCGCGCCCCGCCGATCGGCACGGCCAGGCGCATCGTCTGCTGGATCCCCTCGTAGAGCCGGGCCAGGTCATCCTCGCTCAGCGCGCCGACCACCTGCTCCGGGTGGAGCCGGGCCTGCCACAGGCTCTCGTCGGCGTAGATGTTGCCGATCCCGGCGACCACCGACTGGTCGAGCAGCGTCGGCTTGAGTCGCCCGGCCTGTCGCCGCTCTAACCTCCGGCAGAAGGTCTCGAAGCTGAAGTCGGGCGAAAGCAGGTCAGGGCCGAGCGCGAAGCTCTCGACATAATTATCGACCTCGTCCACCGGCAGGAGCCACACCCGGGCGAAGTGGCGGACATCGGTGAGGTAGAGCTGGATGCCCGGCGCGAAGTCGAGCCGCAGCGCCGTCGACTTGTGCGGCAGCGGGGCGTCGTAAGGAGGCACCGGGTGACCGGCAGCAAAGCCGGGGATGCTGCCGCCGCGGGCGACGAGCTGGCCGGTCAGCTTGAGGTGCACCACGGCGGCCAGCGGCTCGAAGACGAGCCAGAGATACTTGCCCCATCGCCCGACCTCGAGCAGCCGGTGGCCGGGGAGCAGGTCGAGGTCGAGCCCCGGGGCGGCCTGGATGAGCCGGGGCCGGTATAGTTCGAGGCCGGTCACGGCCCGGCCGGCCAGTTGCTCGGCGATCCCGCGCCGGGCGGCTTCGACCTCAGGGAGCTCCGGCATCGCGTCCCCCCGTCTGCCCGGCGTGGGGTCAGGCGACGGCGCGCTGCGGCGGCCTGACGCCCAGCCGCTCCCAGTCGACCTCCCAGTAACGCGGGTCGAGCGGGTCGACCTCCTGCCGGGTGTCGAGCGCGTTCCAGACAGTGGGGAAGGCGTAGATCTCCTTGCCCTCGATCACCAGCCGGCGGGCGATACCACCGGGCCGGTTGACCGGGAAGATCTCGCGTGGCGGCTTGCTGATCACCTCGGCCTGAAACCACCCGTGCTCCGGGCAGCGACCGGCGTGGAGCTGCCACGGCAGCTTGGCCGTCACGTCGCCGAGATACCGGATACGGACATCGACCAGCGCCCGCCCGCAGAGCGGGCAGCGCATTGGGGTCTGGGCGCCTGCGCCCATCGCTTCCTGCGTCTCCTCTCGCATCGGCACCGACCGGCAGCGGCCTCGATGCTTCGACCGGGCCCGATCCTACCACAGAGCTCACGACCGAGGCTCAAGCTCGGCCCCCTTCTGCCGATTGTCTCAACGTGGAGACGTCGACACGGAGCCGCCAGCGCATCCCTGGCGGACAGGACTTGAGGGTCAGAAGGAGGGTTATGATGCGCCTCTCGCTCCAGCAGAAGCTCTTGGGGCTGGTCGCAGGCCTGCTCGTCGCGACCGTGATCGTCGCCGCCGTCGGGTGGAACGGCCTGCGCCAGACGGAGAGCGAGGTGGAACAGGTCGCAGCCGATACCACAGCCATGGATCAGCTCGCGCGGCTGACCCACCGGATGTTCTCGATTCGCACTGCTGTCCTCAAGCACACGATGGTTCAGGACGAGGCAACGAAGGGCCAGCTCGACAGTGAGATCGCTCAGCTTGACAAGGAGGTCGCGCAGATCCTCGACGAGTGGGAGGCGGCCGACCCGAGCGGCCAGTATCGCAACGTGCGCGAGCAGCTTGTCTCCACCTGGGCGGCCTATGTCGAGACTCGGGACAATGTAGCGCTCGCGGCCAGCCGCCGGTTCGACACCGCTGCTGCTACCCAGGCTGTGAACGGGGAGCTGGCGCAGCGCTTCGCGGCAGTCGACGACGCGGTCACCCAGGCGCGCCGGCAGGTCGAGGCGCAGGTGGAAGCATCGGTGACCACCTCCCGCAGCACCGTCAGCCGCTCCCAGCTCGTCCTGCTCGGGGTGACGCTGGCGGCAGCGGTTCTCGGCTTTGCGGTCGGCTACCTGCTGACGCGGCCCATCGTGCGCGCCGCCCAGGCCATCGCTGGAGCCAGCGAGCGGCTCGCCGCGCGCGACCTGGTCGCGCTGGAGGAGGCGCTCCAGCGCCTGGCCCAGGGCGACCTGACCGCCGACTTCGCCGTCGATGCCAAGCCGATCCCGGTCGGAAGCCGCGACGAGCTAGGCCGGGCTGCCCAGGCCTTCAACCAGATGCTCGAGCGGCTCGGCCAGGTCGGTTCCGCGTTCGGCCAGACGGTGGCGGGTCTCAACCAGCTTGTGGCCCAGGTACGTGGCGCCGTGGCCGCGGTGACCCAGTCCGGCGAGCAGAGCCTGCAGTTGGCGGGGCAGATTTCGAGTGCGACGCAGGCGGTGGCGCAGACGATCCAGGACGTGGCGCAGGGGTCGGCCCAGCAAGCTGAGCAGGTCACCACCGCCTCCGCTGCCACGGCCGAGATGGCGCAGACCATCGACGCGGTGGCCAAGGCGGCGCAGGAGCAGGGGCGGGCGCTGCAGCGGGCGGCGGAGCTGGCGCAGGCGATCGCGGAGCAGAACCAGCAGCTCGAGCAGATTGCGCGGCAGGTAGTAGCGACCGCCGACCACAATGCGCAGCAGGCCCAGGCTGGTTCCCAGACGGTGGAGCAGTCGATGAGCGCCATGCTGCGGGTGCGCAGCCAGGTAGAGGGGACAGCGCAGACCATGCGGGCGCTGGGGGAGCAGTCGCAGCAGATCGGCCGGATCGTGCAGGCGATCGAGGACTTGACGGAGCAGACGAATCTCTTGGCGCTGAACGCGGCGATCGAGGCGGCGCGGGCTGGCGAGGCGGGCAAGGGGTTTGCCGTCGTCGCCGAGGAGGTGCGCAAGCTGGCGGAGCGCTCATCGCAGTCGACACAGGAGATCGCGCAGATGATCGCTGGGGTGCAGGCGGCGGTGCAGGAGGCGGTGGGTGCGATGCAGGAGAGCGCGCTGGCGGTGGAGCAGATGAGCGAGCAGGCGCAGGGGGTACGGGAGGTCTTTGCGGCGATCCGGGGTGCGGCGGGGGAGATCGAGGGGCGCAACCGGGAGCTGCTTTTGGCGCTGGAAGAGATCGCGCGGCGCAGCGCGCAGTTGCGGGCGACGATGGAGGACACGGCGGCGATTGCGGAGGAGAACAGCGCGGCGGCGACGGAGCTGGCGGCGAGTGCCGGGCAGGTGCGGCAGGCGATTCAGAGCGTGACGGCGGTGGCGGAGCAGAACGCGGCCGCGGCGGAGGAGGTGTCGGCGGCGACGGAGGAGGTGGCGACGCAGATCGGGGAAGTCGCGGCGGCAGCGCAGGAGTTGGTGGAACTCGCCGGGCAGCTCGAGGCCGCTGTCAGCCAGTTCCGGCTGCGCCGGGCTGCCGACCGCGAAGCCGGTCGCGCCGCTCCTTGGGCCGGCAACGCTCGCGAGGACGGGGTGTGGCAGCCGCGGCTCGCACCGGCCAGTCGACGCCAGCCGCTTGCGGCTGGCGTGAGCGGCAATGGCTACGCGCGTTGAGCTGCAGGGGAGGCGACGTTCGATCGGGCGAGGGTGAACGCCGATGGGAAGCGACGATCGCGAACTGATCGAGATGTTCCTGGAGGAGACCCGCGAGCGGCTGGAGGCGATCGAGCCGGCGCTGGTGGAGCTGGAACAGGCGACTACGGCGGCCGAGCGGGAGCACCTGCTCAATGAGATCTTCCGGCACCTGCACTCGACGAAAGGTAGCGCTGGCTACCTGAACCTCGACAACCTCGTGGCGCTGGTGCACGCTGCCGAGCAGCTCGCCGACGTGCTGCGCAAGGGCGCTCAGCTCCAGACCGAGCATATCGACCTCTTCCTGCAGGCGACGGCGGCCGTCAAGGCCTACCTGGTCAGCCTCGCCGGTGACACTGCAGCTCCTGGCGGGCTCGATGCCCTCACCGCCGCGCTCCAAAGCGCCGCAGCCGCCGCGCAGGGCGGGAAACCGAGCCCGACGGTGGCCGGACCAACGACCGAATCCTCTGGAGCGGCCACCGGTGGCGGTGAGTCCGAGGGCGAGAGTCGGCAGTCCAGTGACGCTGATCTCTCGGGCTCGACAGTCCGAGTGCCGATCCACGTGCTCGACCGGCTGGGGCGGTTGGCCGAGGAGATGCTTGTGACCCGCAACCGGATCACGACCTTGGCCGCCAGTCTCCAGGACATGGAGCTGACCGGGGCGTCCAAGAAGCTCAGTGTGATGGTCTCGGAGCTACAGGACATCGCCGAACTCACCCGGCTCCAGCCGCTCTCCCACCTCTTCGGGCAGATGCCGCGCGTCGTGCGCGACGCCGCCCGCGCGACCGGCAAGGAGGTCGAGCTGGTCGTCAGCGGCGGGCAGCTCGAGGTCGACCGGCGGATCTTGCAGGAGCTGCGCGACCCGCTGGTTCACCTGCTGCGCAACGCCGTCGACCACGGGATAGAGTCGCCGGAGCGCCGCATCGCGGCCGGCAAGCCCTCGCGCGGGCGGGTCACGCTCCAGGCCAGCCGCGAGGGCTCCAACCTGGTCATCGAAGTGTCCGACGACGGCAGGGGGATCGACTTCGAGGCCGTGAGGGCCAAAGCAGTGGAGCGCGGGTTCGTGGCGGCGCGCGAGGCCACGTCGCTCGCTGAGGCCGAGCTGGCCAACCTGCTGCTCCGCCCGGGCTTTTCGACTCGCGAGCAGGTCACCGAGATGTCGGGGCGGGGTGTCGGTTTGGACGTGGTAGCGGTACGGATGCAGGAGCTGGGTGGGAACCTGACCATCCGCTCGGTCACCGGTCAGGGCACGACGATCCGGATGACGGTTCCGACCTCGGTCTCGGTCGTCAACACGCTCGTCTTCACCGCGCGTGGCTACTTGCTCGGCATCCCCTACGACGTGGTGCAGGAGATCGTGCTGATCGACCGCGCGCAGATCGAGCACTACGGCGAGCAGGATGCCTTCCGGCTGCGTGACCAGCTCGTGCCGCTGTTTACGCTCGACCGTTGGCCCGATCGGGGCCCGGGGAGCAGCCAGCGGGATCGCCACTACGTGCTGGTGCTGCGGGGCCAGCACGCGGTGGCCGGGCTGCTCTGCGACGGGATCGCCCGCTTCGAAGAGCTGATCGTAAAACCGGTCGGCAACGTGATCCGCGGGATCGAGAGCGTCAGCGGGCTGGCCTCGCTGGGCACCGGCGAGATCGTGCTGATCCTTGAGCCGGAGAAGATCCTGGCGGAAGCCGGGCTGGCCAGCACGCGGCTCGCGGAGGAGCGGGCGCGTCTCTCGGCTGGCGAACATGGCCAGCCGGTGGCAGTGGACACGGCGAGCGAGGACGACCTCGCCGAGCGGATGGTGCTGGTGCGCGGCTACGGTGAGCAGCGCTACGCGCTGCCCGTGCGTTTGGTCTCGCGCATCGTCCGGTTCGCGCCCGGCGAGCTCGCCGTCTTCGGTGAGCGAGTCTACCTGCGCCAGGAGCAGGCGCTGATCCCGCTGATCGACCTCGACCGGGCGCTCGGTTTCGGAAGCGGCGGGGTGGAGCAGGGCGGCATCGCGGTGCTGCTGAAGGCCGATACGCTCGAGTGTGGCCTCGTCGCTTCGGGCGTGGTGCGGATCGGCAACGTCGCCGCGCGCCCGGAGCCGTCCGACCGCCACGGCGTGACCGGCCTGCTGAACCTGCCCGACCATGTCTACCTGCTGCTCGACGTGCCGACGCTGGTATACGGCCAGTTGAACCGGCTCTTCAGCACGCACGCTGCCGGCCTGTCGGTCGCGGGCAAGAAGGCGCTGATCGTCGAGGACAGCGCGTTTTATCGCGACGCGCTGGAGACGACGCTCCGCCGTGCCGGCTGGGCGGTGCTGGCTGCCGGCAGCGTCGAGGAGGCGCTCGCTCGCCTGGCTGAACATCGCGACATCGCGCTGGTGATCACCGACTACATGTTGCCGGGCAAGTCGGGCCTCGATCTGATCCAAGCTATCCGCTCCGGGGAGTCGGGTGTGCGCCCGAGCGTGCCCGTCGTGGTGCTCTCGCAGTACCTCCAAGACCAGGATCCTGACGGGGCGATGGCGGAACGGCTACGCGCGGCCGGAGCCGATGCGGTGTTCGCGAAGTTCGACGAGATCGAGCAGAGCGAGCTGCTACAGCACCTGGGCCAGCTCGTGAGCGCTGGCACGCGGGAGGTGGGAAGTGCTTCCGGTGTCGCGGGCGACGAGGAGACGGCACACGTCCTGGCGATCAACCTCGGGGCAGAAGTGTTCGGCATCTCGATCGACCGCGTGCGTGAGATCACGACGCTGGACAGCGTGACCCCGACGCCGGTAGATCAGGCCGGGTTCCTCGGCCTCGCCAATATCCGGGGCGAGATCGTCCCGGTCTTCGACCTCGGTGGAGTGCTCCGGCGCCCGGCGCTGGCAGGGGGCCGCAGCGTGGATGTCGTCACGTTGACGGGGCTGGGGCCGCTGGTGCTGCGAGGCGAGAGTATCCGCGGCACGATCCGGGTGCCAGCCAGCGAGCTTCGGGAGCCGGCAGGCAACCTCGGCGCCGTCGCCGAACTGGTGCCAGCGGTGGCCACGCTGCCCGACTGCCTGCTCCAGCTCGTCGAGCTGGAGAAGCTGGCCGGGGCCTGCCTCGGCCGGCGTCAAGACCTCTCCTGACGTATCGCAAGGGGCCTTCCAGATGAGACGACTCGAGGGTCTGAATGCGACGGGCGGAGGTCTTCGTGAAGCGCTGCGCGAACCCTACGATGGAGTCGGTTGCGCTGCCTGATCGCTAAAGTCGAGCCCTCGTTCTGCCGAAGATTGTCAACAGCGACGGTCTTGAGCCTGTGAGCCGCCATCTCCTGAGTCCAGAAAGAGGAAACCCGATGACCGGCCCGATCACAGCGGTAACTGCGGTTGGATCAGTCGATACGGTGCGGGAGCAGGCGAGCCAGGGTGACCAGAGCCGACAGGCCGGACGCGTGGCGCGCCAGCTCCAGCGGAGTCCGTCCGAGCGCCCGCCCGAGATGCCCGCGCACACGGTCGATCTCAGCCTCGACCCGCAGGCCGTGCGTCGCCTTCCGGCCGATGTCTACGTCCGCTACTACGTCCATCCAGGCATCGGCAACTACGTGGTACAGGTCATCGACCGTCGTACGGAGGAAGTCATCCGCGAGATACCGCCTGGTGGCCTCGAGATGGCGTTGCACGAGCTCGCCCGGCAGCGCCAGCAGAGCGCGTAGACGCACCTCGCGTGGGCGCAGGGATGGGAGTGAGCGATGAGCGTCTTTCGGATCGACGGCCTGGCGTCCGGGCTGAACGCGACTGACATCATCGAAAAGTTGCTCCAACTGGAGCAGCAACCGATCCAGCGGCTCCAGACCCGCAAGCTAGAGGTCGAGGCGAAGCGCGACGCCTGGCGTGACCTGGGGAGCCGGTTGCAGAACCTGTCGTCGGCGCTGCAGCCGCTGCTCTTGCGGAGCACGGTCGCCGCCTTCGCCGTCAAGCCGAGCGACAGCAACCCGCCCTTCACTGCCACGGCTGGCTCCAATGCCGTTCCCGGCAGCTACTCCATCCTCATCAGCCAGCTCGCGACCAGCACCGTCGCCCGGAGCAGCGGAGCGGTCGGTGCCGATATCGACCCGAACGCCTTGCTCAAAGACGGCAATTACCGTACCGCGATCACGGCCGGGTCGTTCTCGATCAATGGGGTCAGCATCAGCGTCGACCCCAACACCGACACGCTCAACGATATCGTCAACCGGATCAATGCCAGCGGAGCTGGCGTGACGGCCTCGCTCGTCACCGTGGACGGCCGCACCCGGCTGCAGTTGACATCGAATACTGCGGGTGGACCGATCCAGCTCGGCTCTGGAGCCGATACCTCGAATTTCCTGAGCGCGACCAGTCTGGTGGCCGCGCCGCGGGTGGGCGATACCGTTACCGGAACCCGCAGCCTGGGAGCCGTCAAGACGGGTGAGCCGCTCTCTCGCGCTGCGCTGGCGACTGCGGTGACGGGCGCTGGCACGCTGACGATCAACGGTGTCCAGTTCAACTACGACCCGGCGATTGACTCGCTCAGCAGTATCCTCGGCCGCATCAACGCTTCCAACGCCGGAGTCACAGCCAGCTACGACGCGGCGACCGACCGGGTGATCCTGACGAGCAAGGCCACCGGCTCCCAGACGATCGGCCTCAGCGACACCGGAAACTTGCTGGCCGCGCTGAACATCGATCCCCTGAACCAGCAGCTCGGCCAGAACGCGGTCTACAGCCTCGACGGTGGCGCAACCTTCCAGTACAGCTCGAGCAACACGGTCAGCGACGCA
>JADBJL010000009.1 GCA_014874455.1 Thermomicrobiaceae bacterium | reverse complement strand
GCGTCCTTGCTACGGCTGGCTGGAAGCCCCGGCTGAGGCGCGCCAGGAGAGCTCCTGGCCCCTGCCTGCCCTGGGACTGCTCTCCGCAGCCGCCAAGCCGGGCCGGTAGCTCGCACAAGCCGCTCACCTGACCGTTCCCCCGGCGCGACGGTGAGCAGTCAGCTCGACGAAGCCACGGCTGGTCGCGGGCGGGGTTCACGGGTGAGGTTGCGGGCGCGGCGTACGCCGTCGACTGTAGGCCTGCTCCAGGAGGATGTCGATGTCCTCGTTGGTGAAGAGGTAAGTCTGCGGTGTCAGGTGCATCGCTCCCTCTCGGTCGTCGCTGGCGACGTAGCCCTTCACCAGGAACCCCTCCGGCGTCTCGACGATCGCGATCCTGGTGAACCGCTGCCCGTCGAGATAGTTGCCCAGCGCCCGCAGGGTGTCCTCGTAGCGCACGCGGTAGCGTCCGGTATGGTCGAGCATCTGGTGCCCCCTGTCGGCAGCGCCGTTGACGACGGATACGACCGTTTTGCCGTCACTCCAACTTTACTGCATCGTCGCAGCCAGGCGCAGCGGTCGGCAGACCTAGCGAGGCCGGTGAAACTCCTCGAAACCGGGGTGGTGCTCCTCGCTGTCCACCTGCACGTCGACGACCGCCGGTTGGCCCGCATCGTTGGCCCGGCGGGCGCGCTCCAGCGCGGGTTCGAGCTCACCCGGCTGCTCGACGCGCTCGGCCCAACAGCCAGCGGCACGCGCCAGGGCGACGAAGTCGAACGTCGCCGTAAACTCGGTAGCGATCACTCGCCCGCCGAGCGCGGTGCGCTGTGTCCAGCGCGGCCAGCCCAGCGCGCGGTCGTCAAAGACCACCCAGGTGACCGGAGCCCGCTCTTGGACGGCCGTGGGTAGCTCGTGCAGGCCCATCTGGAAGGCGCCGTCGCCGGTCGTGCACACCACGTAGCGGTCGGGCCGGGCGAGCTTAGCACCGATCGCGCCGCAAACGCCGAAGCCCATGGCGGTCTGCTCGGCCGGCGGCACCACGCATCCACGGTCGAGAATTTGATAGTATGGCCAGTAGTAGGCCCACAAATCCTGCGCGCCGTTCTCCTTGACCAGGATGGTGTTGTGGCCGAACACACGGTTGATCGCCCGTACCACCCGCTTGCCGCGCACCGGCACCCGGTCGTCGGCGTCGGCCTCTACCTGCGCCAGCGCTGCAGCCCGGCGCGCGGCCAGCTCGGCGAGGCGCGCGTGGTTCGGCCCGAGGCCGGCGCGGAGCGCGGCCTCGGTGAGTCGCTCCAGGGTCAGGCGGGCATCCCCCTGGATGGCGAGGTCGGGAACCCAGTTCCGGCCCAGCTCAGACGGCTCGATATCGATCTGGACGAACCGCGCCTGGTCGGGGAAGTAGTGCCAGACACCGGACTGGAACTCCTCCATCCGCGAGCCGACGGTGATCAGGAGGTCGGCTTCCTCGTAGACCGACTTCGGGTACTCAGTGCGGTAGAGCCCCACGAGCCCGGCGAAGAGCGGGTGATCCTCGCGCATGACGCCGCGGCCGGCCGGCGTCACCTGCACCGGAATGCCGAGTGACTCCGCGAACTGCTCGACCGCGTCGTACGCTCGCGAGAGGACGGCGCCGCCGCCGCAGACGAGCAGAGGGCGCTCTGCTCGCGCCAAGAACTCGACAGCGCGCTCGATCCTGGAGGGATCCGGCGCCGGACGTATCCAACGCTCGGCTTTGCGGTACTCGGGCATCTCGACGGCCTCGAGCGCGATGTCGGCCGGGAGCTCCAGGTAAACCGGGCCCGGCTGGCCGGTGGTGGCGATCGAGACCGCGCGGCGAAGTGCCCAACCGGCGCGCTCAGGCCGCTCCACGGTGACGGCCCATTTGGTGATCGGCCGCATGACGGAGACGTGATCGGCTTCCTGGAATGCTCCCATCCCGTAGGTGCGGGTCGCCGCGCGTACGCCGAGAGCCAGGACGGGGACGCATCCTGACCAGGCTTCCAGGATGCCCGGCACGAGGTTCGCGACTCCCGGGCCGGGGCAGCCGAAGCAGCAGCCGATCTCGCCAGAGACGCGAGCGTAGGCCATGGCCATGAAGGCGCCAGCGGTCTCGTGACGAACCAGGACAGGCCGTACCGCCCGCGAGTCGTAGAGCGCGTCGTACAGGTGCTTCGCGCCTCCCGGCAGCCCGAAGACGTACGGGATGCCCTCCTCTTCCAGGCCGGCCACGATCGCCTGCCAGGGCGTCTGCAGTGTCATGCGCGGCTCCCTCCCGCACTCGCGCCACCGGCGTGCAAGGCCTCAGGTCGTTCCCGCTCAGCATACCCGACGGCCAGCGATCCGCAAGCCGGTCGATCGGGCGCGTGTGGACAGTTGCCTCGCGGCAGCGAGGTGTTGGTCCTGGTATTCGCGCAGTGAGACGGCTACAATGGATCGGTTACAGGCTTGGAGTGCTGTTCTCGCATGGAACACCGGCTTCCGGCGACAGTCACAGAGCTCGAACGGGTCGAACTCGAACTCGAGTTGCTCCGGCGTAACGCGACCCTGGCCCAGCTTCGCCAGGCGATCACTCAGGCGGAACTGGAGCAGCAGGCACTCCGCCGAAGGCTCGAGGAGCGGCTGGGGCCGCTGCACCGGGAGATCGAGCTGCTCAAGGCGGAGGTCAGCGCCCTCGAGGCCCGCCTCCGACGGCTGCTGCGCGCCTCGCGACCGCTGACGGACGCGGAGCTCGAGGCGCAGGCGACCCA
This sequence comes from Thermomicrobiaceae bacterium, assembly GCA_014874455.1. Taxonomy (GTDB): domain Bacteria; phylum Chloroflexota; class Chloroflexia; order Thermomicrobiales; family Thermomicrobiaceae; genus Thermalbibacter. Next base: position 16,901 of record JADBJL010000009.1, on the reverse strand, counting down.
GGAGCATGCTGAAGAAGCCGCCTGGCGAGCCGGGTTCCGAGCCCAGCAGAACGCGCGGGAGCCGATGCAAGGGCGGCTCCTCGGATCGCCGAACGGTCACGACGAGCTCTTGCTCCGCAGGCTCTACCGTGCGCTGGCGCGCTTGATCCACCCAGACCTGGCCCAGGACGGCCACGATCGTGCCCAGCGCGAAGCGATGATGCGAATCGTGAACCAGGCACGCGAGGCCGGGGATCTGGATCAACTTCGTCGTCTCCTCGCCATCTGGGCTGGTGACGACGACCGAGATCGACCGTACGACATCGAGGCCCTGCGCTCGCGTGTCGCGCAGCGCGGGGTCGAGTGCACCGAGCTGCGCCAGCAGCTTCACCGCTTGCGACGGTCAGATCTGGGCGTGCTCCTGGCCAGGGGGGACGAGGAGATCGAGCACTATCTCCGCGAGCGAGAGGCCGCGCTGCGCCGAGAGCTGGCGATGCAACGGCTGCGCCGGCGCCGGGTGCTCCGCTTGATCGAGGAGCGACGCCTCGAGCTGAGCCGTCGAGCCGGCACTGAGAGCGAACGGCAAAGCTGAGCGCAGGAGTTCGTCGGTCGTGCGGCGTCGACGCGCAGGCTGATGATTTTCGCGTGAGGGCAAGGACGAGACTATCGAATGACCATTCCAGCATCCCTCCAGAGCCCTAACGTGCCCGGAGGAACATTGCTCGCTGCCCTGCTCGACCGCCGCCTCCAGGCGTGGAGCGACCGAGGTGGGGCGAGCCAGGAGATCGGCGAGCGGTGGTCGAGGCTCGTTGCCGAGGAGCTTTCGAGCTGGGTCGGCCGGGATGCCACGCTCCTCGAGGCTGGCCCATCGCGCCTGCACGCCGTAATCTGGCTGGAGGGGCGGCCAGAGATTGCCCGGCACGCCAGCCGCCACGGCTTGAGGAACCCGGACTTCGTGGTGGTGCACGAGCTAGCGACCGGGGAGCTGGCGCTGCAGCCGGCAGACGCGAAGTTCGCGGTGCAGACGGTCAAGCATGACCAGATCGCGGCTGGTGCGCTGCGTGCCCTGCTCGCTTCAGGGAATCCGGTGCTGCTGGGAGAACTCGAGCGTGTTCTCCCTGACGGGCGCTACGACGCGATTCAGGTCGTGGACGGGTTCGTCGTCAGTCCCGCTGGAATCCTGACCGACTACTATCTCCCCCGGCTGATCGGGGGGAGCAACGCGCGTCTGCGCGCCCAGCAGGTCGTCACGCACCCCGCTGAGCCCCGTCGACTGTTTGCGGGTCTTCCCGTCGCCCGCCTGGTCGGCCCGCTGGCCGCTGTCGATCGCCTGCCGGTGCGCCCCTCGGACGAGATCGTCGCCGCTGTCTACTACGTCCGGCTGGCCTGTGCCTGCCGCTGGTTGTGGGAAGAGGAGCGCCGCCCGCTCCTCTCGCTCGACGGCGCACCAGCGCTGGATCTCGATGCTCTCGCCGCGGAGGTCACGGCTCGCGCCCGGCAAGCGGAGACGGCGTTCGGTCTCGTCGAGCGCTGGGTGGACGAGACCGAGGGGATCCGGCGAGACCGCGAGATGATCGAGCGCTTCCTCGTGCCGCCGCTGAGTAACCGGGTGCTGCGGGATCTGCTCGCGAGCGCCGCTCTGCCAGAGGATCGAGCGTCGATACGCGCGCTGCGAAAGGAGCTGTTTTCCTGGTACCGCGCAGAAGTCATCGCGCGGGTGGGCGAGATACCGGCCCGGCCCGGGCGCTCGCTCGCGGCTCTTTTGCAGGAGCTTGCGGCCGTCAACCGCGAGCTCGAGCCGCTGGCGCATCGCTGGGTACAGGAACGTCTCCGAGCGGATCGGCAACCGCCCCGAGAAGGTGCGCCTGGCAGCGACTATTCGAGGTGAAGGATCTCGGTGCGGTAGTCGGCGAGGTAGCCGCCGTTCAGGTTCTCCTCGACGAAGGCCACCACCCGCTGGATGATCTGATCCGCGTGGCTGGAGGAAGTCGTGACGCAGGCGAACCCCAGCTCCGCGTACTGCCATTGCTGGTGGCCGTCCACCTCGGCGATAGCCACGTTGAAGCGGTGCTGCACGCGGTCGGTGATGGCCTTGACCACCGCGCGCTTTTCCTTCAGAGAATGGGCCTCGGGAATCTCGATGATCAGGCGGCAGACTCCGACAACCATGCTCGCTCTCGCCATGCCCCGAGGGTCAGATCACATTCTGTTCCTGGACGAGCTTGCCCTCGCGGAAACGTCCAGGGGCAAAGGCGCTGATATCCGCGCACCGCACTGCTCCGTCGAGCACCAGCTCGGCGATACATCGCCCGACCGCTGGCCCCTGCATGAACCCGTGACCGCTGAAGCCAGCGGCAACCAGGAGTCCTTCGACGTCATCGACGTAGCCGAGGAGCGGGTTGTGGTCGGGCGTGATCTCGTAGAAGCCCGCCCAGCCCCGCTTGACGCGCGCCTGCTCGAAGACAGGGGCTCGGCGACAGAGCGCTTCCACGGTTCGCACCATCCAGGCTTCGTCCACGCGCTTGTCGAATCCAGGGGGTTCGTCGGGATTCGACATGCCGAATAGAAAACCGTCGCCCTCCGGGTGGAAGTAGAGTGAAGTCGCGAACTCGATCGTCATCGGGATCGTCTTGGGTACGAGGTCAAACCGCTCGGTCACGAAGCTCATCCGCCGGTAGGGCAGCACTGGCAGGTCGACGCCGGCCAGCTTGCCGACCTCTTGCGTCCACGGCCCCGCGCAGATGATGGCCAGCGGGGTCTCGATGCGACCGTCCGGCGTCGTCACGGCCTGTAACCGTCCTGCAGAAACCTCGAAGCCGATCGCCGGGCAACCCTCGCGGATCTCGACCCCCAGCCGGCGGGCCGCCTGGGCGAAACCCATCGTCGCGCTATAGGGGTCGCACCAACCGTCGCGAGGACAGAAGGTACCGCCGAGCACGTCGTCGACGCGCACAGCCGGGTTGAGCTCCTGAATGTCACCGGGCGAGACCCAGCGAACCGGAACCCCGAGCGCGCGCTGCAGATCGAGGTTCGCCTGGAAGGCCGCTACCTCTTCGGGTGTGGTCAGGAGGAACAGGTAGCCCTGCTGGTGCAGCCCGATATCGACGCCGAAGAGCTCGTCGAAGTGCTCCCAGACCTCGAAGCTGAGCTGCGAGAGGACGATATTCGTCTCAGTCGAGAACTGGAGCCGGATGCCTCCCGCAGCATCGGCCGTCGAGCCGCGGGCGATCTCGTCTCGCTCGAGTACCACGATACGGCCAGCACCGCGGGCCGCGAGGTGATACGCAACGCTACAGCCCATGATGCCGGCGCCGATGACGACGATGTCGGCGCGCTCGCTCATCTCCACCGTTTCGCTCGACGTGGCGCCGGGATCATGCTCCGGCACCCACCTAACCGAAGTATACACGTCGTCCCGGGCTCACTGAGGGCCACTTTCCGAAGACGCTGCCGGTGTCAGCGGTTCGCTCCGGTCACGTGCGAGCAGGAGGGGCTCCTAGCCTCGTCTGTCTGGTAGCATGGCGATGACCGGCCGCAGGACTGGCGGAAGGAGCGCGAACCATGGCTGAGGCATATAGCACGATACTCGCGCGGGAGATCATGACCGAGGACGTCATCTCCGTCGGGCCGGATACGCCCGTCGATCGTGTCGCCCGTCTGCTCGCGGAACACCGCATCACCGGTGTGCCGGTGGTGGACGAAGAGAGAAGGGTTATCGGTATCGTCTCGGAATACGATGTGATCTCCAAGCCGGGCAAAGTCGCGCAAGACATCATGAGCCGCGAGGTGATCAGCGTGAGCGAGGAAACACCCGCTGAATCGGTCGCACAGATCCTGACCGAGCAACGGGTGCGCCGGGTGCCTGTGCTGCGTGACGGGCGGCTGGTCGGGATCGTGAGCCGGGCCGATCTGGTGCGGCTGTTCGCCTTGACTCGCTGGACGTGCGAGGACTGTGGATACTTCGTGCGCGGCTTCCAGCGACCGAGGCGGTGCGAAGCCTGCGGATCCCAGCGCTTCGTGCTCGATCGCGAGCCACCGGGCATGTGAGTCAGGCGAGCGCGACGTTCGACCTGGAGGAGGTGCAGCGGGGTGTTCGATGTGGCGGTCATCGGGGCGGGGATCGTCGGGCTGGCGGTGGCGCGCGAGCTGCTGTCCCGCAGGCCGGGACTCCGATTAGTCGTGCTGGAAAAAGAGGAGCGGATCGCAGCGCACCAGTCGAGCCACAACAGCGGGGTGATCCACTCGGGGCTCTACTACAAGCCGGGATCGCTCAAGGCTCGCGCCTGCGTGGCTGGCGCTGCTCGGCTGATCCGCTACTGCGAGGAGAAGGGTATCCCGTACCGGCTGTGCGGCAAAGTGGTGGTAGCAACGTCGCCCGACGAGGTGCCGCGCCTCCAAGAGCTCTTTCGGCGGGGGCAGGCGAACGGTGTTGCCGGGCTGCGCCTGGTCGGCCCCGAAGAGCTCCGGGAACTCGAGCCGCATGTGGCCGGGCTACGCGCGCTCTGGTCGCCGAACACGGGTATCGTCGATTTCGCCAGGGTGGCGCAGGCGTACGCCGACGACGTGCTCGCGAGCGGTGGCGAGATCCGCACCGGGCACTGTGTGGTGGCGATCCGGCGTGGACGATGCTCGACGGTGGTCGAGACCACGAAGGGGGACGTCGAGACGCGGGCGCTCGTGAGCTGTGCCGGGCTGTACAGCGACCGTATCGCCCGGCTGACCGGGGCGCCGCCGGTGCCGCAGATCGTGCCGTTCCGCGGGGACTACTACGTGCTCCGACCGGAACGCGCTGGCCTGGTGCGGGGTAACGTCTACCCGGTGCCCGATCCGCGTTTTCCCTTTCTCGGCGTGCACTTCACGCCACGCATGGATGGGCAAGTCTGGCTCGGGCCGAACGCCGTGCTCGCGTTCGCTCGCGAAGGGTACCGGCGAACGGCGGTGAATTTCGGCGAGCTGGCGGAAACGCTCCGCTACCCCGGCTTTCGAAAGCTGGCGCGGCAGTACTGGCGTACCGGGTTGGAAGAAATGTGGCGCGACGTGAGCCGCCGGGCGTTCTTGCGCTCGCTCCAGCGGTACGTGCCCGAACTCGCAGAAGACGACTTGCTGCCCGGGCCCTCGGGCGTCCGCGCCCAAGCGCTGTCGCCGGAGGGGCAGCTCGTCGACGATTTCGTGCTCGACCGGCAGCCGGGCGTGCTCCACGTCCGCAACGCGCCGTCGCCAGCGGCGACGTCCTCGCTCGAGATCGCCAGGCTGATCGCCGACGAGGTCGAGCCGATGATCTAGGGATGGGCGAATCGAGCCGCGTCAGTCGCTTTCGACGAACGCCTGCTCGCGGCGGCCTGCGGCGGGGTGGCCGCGGAAGTTGAGGGCGAAGATCGCCATGCTGACGAGGCTGAAGAAGACGAACGCCAGGAAGACCGGCCCATAACCCGCGGCGACGATGACCGGGCCGGCGACGAAGCTCGCCAGGGCGAAGCCCAGGTTCCAGGCGGCGCTGCGCAGGCTGAACGCATTGGCGCGCGCGTTCGGGGGCAGGATGTCGGCGACCATCGTCGAGTCAATCGGCCAGGCCATCGAGATCGATATGGCCCGAATGACGTGCGCGATCACCGCCACCGGGACGTTCGGCAGCACGACCAGGGCGAGATAGAAGGGCACCGGCAGAAGCCGGATGACGAGCACGGCGTCCAGGGAACCGAGCCGCCGGGCGATGACCGGAGAAAAGAGTCCCAAGAGCGCCCCCAGCAGGCTCGCGAGCGCGTAGATGACCCCGATCGTGCTCGCCCGGAGACCGATCGAAGAGAGGAAGACGTTGTAGAAGGGGATAACCGCGCCAGCGCCCAGGCTCAGGAGCCCGCCGGTCGCCACGAACGCGAATGCATGCCTGCGAGCCTCACGCTCGCGGCGTTCCTCGCTCGTTACCAGCAGGTGCTGGGCGGTGTGCTGTGTCTGGGGGAGGCGAGCCTGGCGCATCAGCCACATCGGGAGCAGGGCAAGCGCGGTCAGAGCCAGACTGATCACGAGGCCAAGGCGAAAGCTCCCCGCGCCAGGCACCGGCAATCCCAACAACGGCCCGAGCAGGCGTGGTGCCCAGCCGCTTAACAAGCTACCGATCGTCGCGGACACGGAGGTGAGGGAGAGCGCGAGTGCCGCCACAGTGGAGCGAACTTCCGGTCTGGCGTGCTCGATGACGAACGGCATCAGCGGGACGAAGATGAACGCTGTGCCGACACCCTGAAGGAGACCGACGGCGAGGATCGAGTACTTGCCGGTCATGAAGGCGAGTACGGCCGAAGCGGTCACGTAGGCGGCCGTGCCGTAGGTGATGCACCACCACGAGCCGAAGCGGTTCAAGAGCCTGCCGAGCGCAAGGGCGCCGAGCGCCAGCGCGACGGTCGATAACCCGTTGAACAGTCCGATGAAGTCTTCTCGATACCCGAGTTGCACGAGATAGAGGTTGAACAGTAACGCGAACGCGCCGATGCCAATATTACAGAACAGAGCATAGATGAGAAAAAGTTTGATGTCGCGTGGGAAACCGGTAATATTGGCGAGATAGCGCTGGAGATCGCTGAGCCAGGTGCTTGCCGCCGGCATTCCCTCACGCCGTCCACGACCACCGAGGCCGGAACCGTCACCGGGGTAGTATACGATCGTGCCCCGAGGCCGTCGCCAGGAGCATCGCGCGGTGGCCTGGCGCCTGGGCGGAATGACAGGAGATCCGATGGAAGCACCGGAAGACCTGGCCCAACAGGTAGCGAAGCTACTGACCATCCAGCCGCGGGGTCTGTGCAGCGACTTCGACGGCACGCTTTCGCGCATCGTGCCGTCTCCTGACGAGGCGCGAATCGAGCCCGCGATCCGGGACGCCCTCGCGCGGCTGGCGCGTCACCTCGACGTCGTCGCCATCGTGACCGGCCGTTCGGTCGATGACGTCAGGCGGCGGGTAGGGCTGAGCGACGTGATCTACATCGGGAATCACGGATTGGAGCGATGGGAGCGCGGTGAGTACCTCGTCGAACCGCAGGCGCTCGCCTATGTACCGCACCTGGCGGATGTGGCTCGGGAGTTCGCCGACCGCGTACAGCTACCAGGGATAAACGTCGAGCTCAAGCGGCTCTCGCTCTCGGTGCACTACCGGCGGGCGCTCGACCCGGAGGCTGCTGCGCGGCAGATCGGGCCGATACTGGAAGCCCTGGCATCCCGGTACCAACTCCGCCTGGTTCGGGGACGTATGGTGTTTGAACTTCGTCCTCCGCTCGACCGGGATAAGGGCAGTGCTCTCGCCGAGTTGGTCGTGCGGCATGGTCTGAGAGCGGTCGTGTTCCTCGGTGACGATCGTACCGATCTGGACGCCATGCGTCACCTCGCACAGCTCCGTGAACAGGGACACGTCCAGGCGCTCAATATCGGCGTGCGCAACGAGGAAGCCCCGCCGGAACTCACCACCGTCGCCGATGTGCTGGTCGACGGCGTGGACGGTGTCGCGAGCCTGCTCGATCGAGTCGACCGGCTGCTCTCCAGGTGAGCAGCTACAGCGTCGACGCGTCGGTCGGCTACGGATGTCCTCGGCTGGCAGCTCTATCCTGTTCCTCACGATGGTTCGCGAGTATCGACCTGCGGCTCAGAGAGGATCGAGAGGCCAGATAGGGCGACGGACGCGCTGGTAAGGGAAAAACCGCAGGTCGGGAGTGGTAATGCCAGGTGTCTCGGCGGGGAGTGCGAGCGCAGCACCGGGATCCCAGGCCCCCAAATAGTCGACGGCAGACTTCAGTACAAGGATACGCGGCTCGTCGGGCGGAACGCCGAGTGCCAGGAGCAGGCCAGGATCGTCGGCCGGCACCGGCTCACTGGTGAGGAGCAGCGAGAAGCGACCCTGATGGCGCCCCTGTGCCTCGATAAGCACGCTCGGGCCGGCCCGCTCCGCCACGCCGCCGTCGAGCGGGCCACGGCGACAGTACACGCCGTCAGCAATCCGCCGCACGACCCCCCTGACCTCGATCGGGTAGCCATGACGCCGATCCGACCTTCCGCCCACCAGGAGTTCGACTCGGGAGCCGATACCCGCCCCTATCGCTGCCTGGACGGCGGCCGCGTCCGCTAGAGCTGCCAGGGCTGCATCTCGGACACCCAGGTCGACGAGAGCCCACAGCACGGCCGTTCCTTCGCCCGGAGCGCCCCCTTCAGGCGCGTCTCCGAGCTCAGCGATGACCACGCGACGGTGCTCGGCAGCCATTCCTGTATGGACGGCTTGCTCGATGTTCAGTTCACGCACGGCCAGTTCATCACGTCGTCTCCAGAGCTCGTCCACCGCTTCGCTCACGACCTCCTCTGCTCGCTCGATTGAGCCGTCGGCAACAACGACGACAGCGGCACCAGCCTCGGGCACGTCGGCGTACGGGAATCCTGCGAAACAGCTTACGGAAACGACTCCCGGGTGCGATTCCCACTGCCGGCATCGATGTATGATGCTGCGCCAGGGCTCGCGGTCGGTACGTTGCGACGAGAGCGGTATGAGCAAGGGCAGCGAACTGACAGCAACGACCGGTTGTATGCGGCGCTCGACGGTTGCGATTAACCTCTCCAGCGCGCGCGATACGCTAGAAGAGAGGTCAGTCGCTGGCCAGCGACGGGAGCCGACGATGAGCGTGGCCAGCTCGGCCATTTCCGGGGTGACGTTGGCGCACTGGTCGAGAAAGAGCGCGATGGGAAGCTCGCTCCCGAGGACGCCACGGAGCTGGCGCAACACCCAGGCATCCCCGCTGGTTCCCCGGTCAGTCACCAACGCTCCAGAGAGATGGAGAAACAACCCGTCGAGTGCCAGTTCCTGCTCCTGAATCGCGGTTACCAGGTGGTCGACAACTGCGCCGAGTTCGTCCTGTGGGACAGGGCCGCCAGCGCGGGCGTAGGCTGCGACCAGTGGTACAGGAGTAGCCCCGAGCTGCGCTGCCGCGTCGAGGAAAGCTCCCACGGCTGAACGCGTGCCGGCGAACAGGCGAACGACATCGGAGCCGATGGCCCACAGCCGCATCCGTTCAGGCAACAATGACCCGCTGGTGCGTGCAAAGGTGTTGGTGCGTTGGTGGATCGCAGCGAAGCCAATTGCTGTCACCGTGTTGTCCCGAATGATTTCCCGGAACGTTAACAGCCCTGGACCATTGTACCCCAGGGCTGACGGGTCCTTTCGGCGTCCGTGCGCTATGATCAGAGAGGAAGCGTGCGGTGCGGACAACGTGGGGATGAGCTCGATGTCCGAAGAGCGCGAGGGATCGAACCCGGCCAACCAACCGGAAGTCGTGGAGCCCACGACTTGCCCTCGGTGCGGTGCGGGGCTGGCAACCGATCTGGTCTACGAGCGATACCGAGTCTGCGGATCGTGCGGGCATCACTTCCCACTTTCAGCCGACGAGCGTATTCGCCTTTTAGCCGATCCGGGGACGTTCGAGGAGTTCAACCGGCACTTAGTATCGGTAGACCCGCTGGTCTTCTCCGATCGCCTACCATACCGGAAGCGCATCCTCCAGGCACGGGAGCAGACAGGACTGCGCGAGGCGGCGGTAACCGGCACGGCGCGAATCCGCGGACGTGAGGTCGTGTTAGCCGTGCTCGACTTCCGCTTCCTGGGCGGAAGCATGGGATCGGTGGTTGGAGAGAAGATCACGCTCGCCTTCGAGCGGGCTGCCGAGCGGCGGTTGCCGATCATCACCGTGTCTGCCTCGGGCGGCGCGCGCATGCAGGAGGGAATCCTTAGCCTGGTACAGATGGCCAAGACCACTGCGGCAGCCAAGCGCGCGCACGACTCCAACGTGCCCTACATCTCAGTGTTGACACATCCGACGACGGGTGGCATCTATGCTTCCTTCGCCAACCAGGGAGACATCATCCTTGCTGAACCGGGCGCGCTGATCGGCTTTGCCGGCCCCCGGGTCATCAAGGAGACCGCTGGCCAGGCGCCGAGCGGGTCGCACACCGCGGAGTTCCTGCTGAGCCATGGGTTCGTGGATCAGATCGTCGACCGAAGGCGCCTGCGTGATGCGATCGCGATGATCTTGCGTCTGGTAGGCGCGAGGTCACCTCTCCCGGTGAAGGCTGGGGAGCAAGCGATCGGGCCCAACGGCAGCGACCGGCGGGCGTGGGACGTCGTCCAGCTCGCTCGGCACCCGGATCGCCCGACCACGCTCGATTACATCCGCCGGATCAGCCCCCAGTTCGTCGAGCTTCACGGCGACCGGCTCTACGGCGACGACCCGGCCATCGTGGGCGGTCTCGGCGAGATCGCGGGCCGCGGTGTGGTGTTGATCGGTCACGAGCGTGGACACGGCGACCCGGCCCGGCGCAATGGCCAGGCGTTGCCTGAGGGTTACCGCAAGGCGATGCGCCTGATGCAACTGGCCGCTCGCCTGAAGTTGCCCGTTATCACGCTGGTGGACACTCCGGGCGTGTACCTCGGAGAGGGAGCCGAAGAGCGCGGGATCGCCATCGCCTTGAGCGAGTGTCTCGCGATGATGAGTGTGCTCCCGGTGCCGACTGTTTCGGTCATCACTGGCGAAGGCGGAAGTGGCGGTGCCCTTTCCCTGGCTGTGGCCGACCGTGTCCTGATGATGGAAAACGCGATCTACAGCGTGATCTCGCCCGAAGGAGCGGCGGCGATCCTCTTCCGCGACGCTTCCCGCGCCCCCGAGGTCGCGGAATCCTTGAAGATCAGGGCTGCCGACCTCAAGCGCCTGGAAGTAGTCGACGGGATTATCGCCGAACCTGAAGGCGGGGCGCATCGCGATCCCGACTATGCTGCCGCGCTCCTTCTGGACGCGATCGTTCGGGCGCTCTCCGAGGTGATCGACACTCCGCCGGACAAGCTGGTGCGAGAGCGGTACCGCAAGTTCCGCCGGATGGGCCAGACGAATACGTACATCCGCGAACTCGTCTCACAGGAAGTGAGCGAGTTTAGCGCCGCTGTCTCCCGCACGCTCACGTCTCTGCGCGGCCGATTATCGTTCAGCCATGAGGGAGAAGAAGAGCCGGAAGCTTCTCCCTGTACACGGTAGAGTGCCGATTCACGCCCCCACCCTTGACGTTGTGCACGAGAGCGGCTACTGTAGATGGCGATCATTCTGCTCGATGACATGAAGTTGTCGACGAGCCAGGGGTCGGGTGCAGAAGACGAGACGTGTTGAGCAGTGGTGAAGCGTGGCGCCAGTGCCCGTGCGCCGATCTATACTGTTCTCCGGTGTATCTCCACGCGGTCGAGCTCGAGTCGCTCGGGCCCTGGCACAGACACGCAGGATCAGAGCGTCCGCATCATGTTTCCGACCCCCAGGCCTGAGAGTAGAACGCCGGCTCCGAACCGAGTGGCATGCTGAATCCGGGCATGCCTATTGAGAGCGAGGAGATAGGGAGCAGGGTGATGGCCGGAGTCCAGCAGGCGCCTGCCAGGATAGGCTCTCTCCGCGAACAGCGTGGTGCTCGCCTCGAATTGATCGGGCTGACCAAGGTCTACGGCGACGTGGTCGCAGCCGACCAGGTGACGCTCGACATTGCCCCTGGGGAGTTCATCACGCTGCTCGGCCCTTCGGGTTCAGGGAAGACGACCACGCTGATGATGGTTGCTGGCTTCGTGCTTCCGACCGCGGGACAAATCCTGGTAAATGGCGAGGACATCGCCTTCCGCCCTCCGCACAAGCGCAATATCGGCATGGTGTTCCAAAACTACGCGCTTTTCCCACACATGACGGTCGCGGAGAACATCGCCTTCCCGCTCAAAATGCGCAAGTGGTCGCGCGACCAGATCCAGCAGGCTGTACGAGAGGTACTGCAGCTCGTGCGGTTGCCCGGGTTCGAAGAGCGCTATCCACGCCAGCTCTCCGGCGGCCAGCAGCAACGAGTGGCACTGGCTCGCGCGCTCGTCTTTCGCCCGCCGGTGTTGCTGATGGACGAGCCGCTCGGCGCACTGGACAAGAAGCTCCGCGAGGAAATGCAGCTCGAGATCAAGCACATCCAGGAGTCGACCCACATCACCACGATCTACGTGACGCACGACCAGGAAGAAGCGCTCACCATGTCCGACCGGATCGCGGTGATGAACGCTGGCCGGATCGAGCAGGTCGGGACACCGCGCGAGCTGTACGAGCAGCCGGTCAGCCAGTTCGTAGCCGACTTCATTGGGGAGTCGAACTTCTTGAGCGGCAGATTGGAGCGGTACGGCAACGGTCTGTACCTTGTGACGGCTGATGGATGGCGTGTTGCAATCCCGTGGTCAGAGAATGTTGAATCCCGTGAGCACGTGACGGTTGCGCTGCGACCGGAGCGGATCGTTATCGGCGACGGCTCCGGCGACAACGTGGTCGAGGGCACAATCGACGAGATCATCTACGTCGGCGAGGCGACCAAGTTCCGGGTGCGGTTGGAGCACGACCGCTGGCTGACGGTAAAGCAGCCGAGCCGACTCGAGACTATGCGCTGGCGTCGCGGCGATCGGGTTCGCCTGAGCTGGAGCGCTGCCGATATGGTGATCGTGCACGACAGCTCTGAGAGCGGAGCATGAGGCCATGCCGGAGGCATCGATGACCGGCGGGGTGCCGAGCGTTGCCGATGCGGTCGTGATCGGGGCGGGAGCTTTCGGCCTGAGCGCTGCCTATTTCCTGGCGCGCGAGGGCGCCGGCCGGGTGGTGGTGCTCGACCGCTATGCGCCGGGCTCGCAGACCTCGCCTCGAGCGGCGGGTCTCTTCAAGCTGATCCAGGGCGACGAGCTCCGGACGCGCCTGGCCCAGCTCGCGATCGAGACCGTGCTCGGCTTCAGCGAAGAGACCGGGGTGTCACTCCCCGTCGAGCGATCCGGAAGCCTGCTCGTGGCCCGCACGGAGGCGCACGCGGCCATGATCTACCGCGAGGCCGAGCAGTCGCGGTGCTGGGGCGTGGAACTGGAGCTGATCGACGCCCACGAGGCGCAGCGGCTCGCGCCGTACCTCGAGCCCGAGGGTATCCTGGCTGCCTGCTCCATCCCAGGCGACGTGTACATCGAGGAGCCGGCGAGCCTGCTCACGGCCTACCAGCAGGCGGCGAGGAGGCATGGGGTCGCGATCTTCGGCCACACGCCGGTGACGGGCATTCGGGTGCGCAACGGTGAGGTCACCGGCGTGACGTCCCCCGGTGGTGAGATCGCCGCGCCGGTCGTCGTCGATGCGGCCGGTGCCTGGGCGCGCCAGGTCGGCCGGCTGGCCGGGGCTTCGGTTCCGGTGGTTCCGATGCGACACCAGCTCTACATCACGCAGCCGATCGCGGGTGTGGAGCCGTCGTTCCCGATCGTGCGGCTCATCGATGCCGCCGTCTATGTTCGGCCCGCGCGGGGAGGGGTCATGTTGGGCGGCTTCGAGAGCGACCCGCTCCCGCTGGATCCGGCCGGGCGCGGGGAGTCGTTCTCGATGGACGACGTGCCGCTGGACTTCACGGTTTTGGAACAGTTGACCGGCCTGGTCGACCGCAACCTTCCGGCTCTCCGCCAGGCTGGCGTGCAGGAGCACCGCGGCGGGCTCTTCACCATGACCGCCGATGGGCTTTTCCTGGCGGGCCCGGTGCCGGGAGTGCGCGGGTTGTGGACGATCACCGGCTGTAACGGCAGCGGGTTCTCGTTCTCACCCGCACTGGGCCGGGTGCTGGCCGAGTGGATCGTCCACGGCGAGCCGTCGGTGGACATCCGGCGCCTCTCTCCAGAGCGCTTCACAAGGCATTTTTCGGACGAGGAGCTCGTCGCTGCCGCTGTCTGGCAGTACACCCACTACTACGCTCCGCCGGAAACGGGTAGCGACGAGGAGTGAGCCCTGAGGGCGTGCTGCGCATCGGAGGGCGAGCGGTTCGGCCAGCTAAGCCCGGAGATGGGAAGGAGGGGGAGGTGACAGAACTCTACGCAGCCAAGAAGACTGCTCTGGCCTGGATCGATGAGAACCAAGCCTGGCTCTCGGACTTCGATCTTGAGATCTGGCGATACGCCGAGCCGGCGTGGCGTGAGTACAAGTCGGCGCGTGCTTACGTGGATCTACTGCGCCGTCATGGCTTCGACGTCGAGGAGGGCTCCGGCGAGATGCCGACGGCGTTCGTCGCGAGCTGGGGCTCCGGGCGGCCCGTCCTCGGAGCGTACGCGGAGTACGACGCGGTGCCAGGCAACTCGCAGGAACCGGTACCGTACCGCAAGCCGCGCGAGGGGCTGCACCCCTGGGCCGCCGGGCATACCGATCCCCACTCGATGCTCGGCGTGGCCGCGCTCACCGGCGTGTTGGCGGCGAAGGCAGCCATGGAGCGGCACGGACTGAGGGGCACGCTGCGGTTCTTCGGTGAGCCGGCCGAGAAAGTGTGCGGATCGAAGCCGGTGCATGCCGCCAAGGGGTACTACGACGGGTTCGACGCGTTCATCGCCTATCACCCGGCGTACCAGCCCAAAGGAACCAACACGGTCGCCTGGGAGACACACTGCGGCTCGTACTGGAGCTGCGTGTTCACGTTCGAATGCGTCGAGCCGGAAAAGTGGATCGACCGCAGCCTCTTCCCGGGGGTGGGCGGCTCGCATGCTGCCGCGCGCTGCCCCGGCGCGATCGACGCGCTGTGCCTGATGTACACGATGACGAAGTACACCAAGGAGGCGATGTTCCCGCACACCGGCTCGTGGACGCTCAACGAGTTCGTCCTGGCGGCGGGCGACGCGACGGCCGATAACCTGCCGCCGCGCTTCGCGCAGATCCAGTACGCCTGGCGATCTCCGACGCTCGGCATCCAGGAGCAGATCTACCGGGTACTGGCGAACAACGCCAAGCAGGCCGCCGAGGCGACCGGCTGCGAGGTCTCGGTGCGCTGGGTGACGAAGACGCGCGTCGGCTTGGCGAACCGAGCTATGGCCGAGCTGACCTATGCGAACCTTGAGCTCGTCGGGCCACCGCGGTACAGCGAGGCGGCGCGCGAGTTCGCCCGGGAGATCCAGCGCAACCTCGGGCTGTCGCCGATGGGGGAGCCCTTCATCGAAGATATAGAGCGGCTCATCCCGCCGCAGGAGTACGAGGCGCGCTTGCGCTCGGCGCTGCCGGCCTGGCAGCAGAATTTCACATCGGACGACTACGTGGAGTACACCTGGCACGCGCCGACGGTACGGCTGTTCACCGCGCGTCCTCGCCTCCGACCACCCAGCCCGGACTACGCCTATCCGGCCTGGGCCGACAACGCGCTCGGTGGCCGGCCAGAGGTCATCGATCCGGGCATGTTCGTGGCGGGCAAGGTGATCGCGGCGACCTTGCTCGACTTGATCCACTACCCGGAGGCTCTGGCGAAGGCTCAGGAAGAGTTCCGGGAACGGACAGGCGGCGGGGTCGGTGGCGAGCGGTGGGTGGCGCCGTTGTTGCCGCGGGATTTCCCACCGCCGGTGGATCTCCGCTGGCCGGAGTACGTGCAGACGGTCAGAGGCGAAGAGTGGTGGATCCCCACCCCGAACCCGGCAGGTTACGAGCGGCTGTAGAGACTGAGGGCGTGGAGGCGCTGAGTCGAGGAGGGGAACGCGGAGACTGAACGAAGGGCAGAATCGCGGTTGCTCGGTTCGGGTGGTACCGCCAGCGCGGTCTCGCGCTCGCGCGAGGAGGAGGGTAGCAGGATGTCCGACGAGCGATTCGAGATGGTGATCCGTCGACTGGAGTTGGCGAACCGCATTCGCCGGCGGCAGTTTCTCCGGCTGATGGCGGCGGCGGGCCTCGGTGCGGTGAGCCTCAGTGCGCTTGCAGCCTGTCGCCAGCAAGAGGCGACGCCAGCGCCGGGCGGAGCGGCCACGCCGAGCCCAGCAGCAGCGGCCGGGCCGGGGCCCGAGTTCAAGGTGGCTGGATACGATAACCCGAACAAGTGGAAAGGCAAGACACTCGTCTTCGCTGGCTTCGGCGGCGCGATGCAGGACGCGCAGCGCGTCGCGGTGCTCGAACCGTTCAAGCGCCTGACTGGCGCTGAGATCGTCGAAGACTCCACGGATATGGGCAAGCTCAAGGCGCAGGTTGATGCCGGCAACGTCGAGTGGACGGTCGCCCAGCAGGGAACCTTCGAAAGTCGCTTGCTGGCGAAGCAGGGGTACCTCGAACCGATCGACTACACCGTTGTCGACAAGCAGGACTTGCTCGAAAACGTGGCGGGCGAGTACGACGTCGCGATCATCTTCTGGTCGACGATCCTGGCGTACCGAACGGTAGAATTCGGGAACAAGCCGCCGCAGGGCTGGAAGGATTACTGGGACGTCGAGGGCTTCCCGGGGCCCCGCGCCGCTGACAAGGTCGATGGCCCGATCGGCAACCTGGAGTTCGCGCTGATGGCCGATGGGGTACCCAAGGACCAGGTGTACCAGGTTCTGCGCACTCCAGAAGGGGTCGACCGCGCCTTCGCATCGCTGGACAAGATCAAGCCGCACGTGACGGTCTGGTGGGAGGCAGGCGCGCAGCCGGCTCAGCTCCTGACCGACGGTGAGGTTGTCATGACCAGCGCCTGGAACGGCCGGATCGACGCAGCTCAGCGCCAGGGGGCACCGGTAGCCATCCAGTGGAACGAGGGGCTGCTGCGCACGGACTCGTTCATCGTGCCGAAGGGGGCGAAGGAGAAAGAACTGGCCATGGACTTCATCAACTTCGCTACCCGTCCGGAGGTTCAGGCGGAGCTGGCCAAGCAGATCCCGTACAGCCCCACGAACGCAAAGGGCTTCGACCTGCTGTCGGAGGAGCTGAAGGCGCGCTTACCAAGCGCCCCGGCGCAGAAGAGTGTGCAGCTCGAAGCAGACAACGAGTTCTGGCTCGAATCCTTGGAAACGCTCCAGGAGCGCTTCGACTCCTGGCTCACGCGATAGGCGGAGTCGGGGCCGGCGAAACCGCCGCCGGCCCCGAGGAGACAAAGACCGGGATGGGCGGGCGGCGGCCACC
>JADBJL010000099.1 GCA_014874455.1 Thermomicrobiaceae bacterium | reverse complement strand
GTACGCTGGCCAGGACGATGACGTCGAGCTCGTCGCCATCGGTCGGATTGTACGTCCCCGGCAGGTGTCCATAGGCAGCCGGCCAGGGGCGACGCGCGTGCGGGTGCTGGTAGGTCGTCCAGGTGCCGGTCGCATGGTCGAGCGTGTGTCGCACCATGCTGCCGGCTGGATCCTCGATCACCGCGAGCAGGCACCTAGGATCATGCGATCGCGTTTGATTCACGGCAGCGGCTCCACTGGTAGATCGACTCGGGCGCCCCACTCGGCCCACGAGCCGTCGTACACGCGCACTGAAGGATAGCCGAGCAGCTTGAGCGCCAGATAGGTCTGCGCGGCTCCCGGGCCGTGAAGGCCGTAAACGATGATGGTCTTGTCGGGCGTCACGCCCTGGCTCGCGAACAGCTCGCTGAGCGTCGCCGGGTCGCGATAGGCCGGCACGGGGCCGCGCTCGGTCAGGGCCGTCCAGGGGATCATCGCGGCCCCGGGGATCTTGCCCTGGCGCAGGCGACCGTTCCAGGTCTGGCGCTGCTCCTCCGGCGTGCGGTTGTCGACGATCGCGACGGCCGGGTCGCCGAGCGAGGCCAGCACGTCATCGACGCCGATCAACACGCTATAGTCGAGCTGCTGTGCCAGCGTGCCGGGAGCCGGAGACGGCGGGAGCCGGTGGGTCAGCGGTAGACCGGCGGCCTGCCAGGCCTGTCGCCCACCCTGGAGCACCTGCACCTGCCGAAACCCGAGTGCGTGCAGCATCCAGACGACCCGGGCGGCGTAGCGGTTGCCGGCGCCGTCGTAGACCACGACCCGGCTCTGCGGCGTGATCCCCGCCCGGCGAGTAAACTCGGCCCGACCAGGCTCGCCGACGAGCATCCCGTAGGTCTCGTTGTGCACCTCGATCGTGTCCTGCCACCAGACATGGATCGCCCCAGGGATGTGCCCGGCCTGGTACTCGTGGAGCGGGCTGGCATCGAGCAAGCGGAGGGTCGGGTCGTCGAGGTGCTGCCACAGCCACTCGGCCGAGACCAGCAGCTCGCCACCCGGGTAGGCTTCCGGCGGGGCGAGCGTGACTGCCACTGGAGCCGACACCCGACAGCCGGCCAGGGCCAGCGCAAGGGCGAGGAGCATCGTTCGCCAGCGTGTCGCCAGGGCCACGGTGCCGTCAGACCTCCTTCTGAGGCAAGCTTACGCTGTGCCGGGCGGTAATGCCGTGTCGAGCCGGCCGAGTTGACAGCAAGGCAGGGTGACGATGAGACGGGGATACACGCTGGGCGTGGTCGTGCTCGCGGCGCTGCTGGCGCTCGGCTTCGGGGCGGTTGCCGGTGGGATCGCCGGTCTCGTCGCTGCGTTCCTGGTGGTACCGAGGGCCACCTCGATCTCGACGCCAGAGCCGGTGGACGTCAGCCCAGTGACTGTCAGCCCGGCCTCGCCGACTCCTGCAGTCGTCGCGTTCCCGTCTCCGACCGCCTCGCCTGGGCCGCCGGTGGTGGTCGTCGACGGGGAAGTCTCGGTCGCCGACATCGTGGAGCGTGTCAGCCCGGCCGTCGTCACGGTCGTCAATCGCCAGGCGCTTGGGCTGGGCGGGCTGTTCGGCGACGAGAGCGAGCCGGCGGGCACCGGCACCGGCTTCATCATCGACGAGCAGGGGCACATCATCACCAACAACCACGTCGTCGAAGGGGCACAGGAGATCGAGGTGCTCTTCTCCGACGGCTCCAAGGTGCCAGCGCAGTTGGTCGGCGCCGACCGGTTCAGCGACCTGGCCGTCATCAAGGTCGACCCTCCAGTGCCCGGCACGCTACCGCTGGGAGACTCCGACGCCCTCAGACCTGGCGACCGGGTGATCGCGATCGGCAGCACGCTGGGCGACTTCACGAACACGGTGACCGAGGGCGTCGTCAGCGGGCTCGGACGGCAGCTCGAGACCCCGGACGGCTTCAACCTGGAGAACCTGATCCAGCACGATGCCTCGATCAATCCAGGCAACTCCGGTGGCCCCTTGCTCAACCTGCGCGGCGAGGTGGTGGGCGTGAACACTGCTGTCGTGCGGCAGGCGGGCTTCTTGCCGATCGAGGGCCTGGGGTTCGCCATCCCCAGCAACACGGTGAAGATTATCGCCGACCAGCTCATCCAGAACGGTCGCGTGATCCGCCCGTACCTCGGTATCACCTACGAGCCGATCACGCCGCGCCAAGCACTGGCCAGCGATCTCCCGGTCGACCACGGCGTGCTGGTGACCTCCGTCGAGCCCGGCTCACCGGCCGACCAGGCCGGGGTTCGCAACGGCGACATCATCACCTCGCTGAACGGGCAGGCTCTCGATGGCGACCACCCGCTGGTGAACGAGCTGTTCCGCTACCGGCCTGGAGACACTGTCGCCCTCGAGGTTTTCCGGCCATCGACCGGTGAGACGTTGACCTTCCGGGCACAGCTCGGCGAGCGCCCCGCCGACCTGTGAGCGCGGCTCAGTCCTCGAGCGCGAACGTGACCGAGACGGTCATGGAAAACTCGACGGTTCCAGGCCGCAGCTCGGTCGGGTAGTACCCAGGAGAATATGCTATGCGAGGATATTCGGCATGGCCGCGAGCGTACACGCGGTATGGCCGGGAGTCCCTCGCGGTAATTCGAACCACCTTCCCCAGGTGCCGCCCGGCCAACTCGGCGAGGTGAGCTGCCTTCGCTCGCGCGTCGGCCATCGCGAGAGCGCGAGCGTCTCGCTCCAGGGTCGAGCGATCGGCGACGTCGAAACAGACGAGGTCGACGTCGCTCGCGCCGGCCGCCGTTGCCGCGTCGATCAGCTCGCCAGCGCGCTCGACCGGTTCCACCGTCACCTCCACCCGATGAGCGGCCCGGTACCCGACGACTGGGGGCCGCGCTCGCTTGTGGTCTCGCTGCGGCGTCACGTCGTACCACGAGCTACGGATGCACGCGTCCGCGAGCCCATGCTCGCGGAGCGCCGCGAGCACCTCGGCCATGCGGCGGTTGGCTTCGCTCTGCGCGCGCGCCAGCGTTCGGTCGGACACTTCGACCGTGACGGCGAGCACCGCTTGATCAGGGACGACTTCGACCTGCCCCTCGCCCGTCACGCTGACGTGGTCGAATGCGGGATAGTCCTCGTGCACGGCGAACCTCCTTCGGTAGCCTGTCCGGCGAGGCGCGCTGGATGGGGTCGACTCGCCGCTTCTCCACAGCTTAGCGACCGGCCGGGAACCCTGTGGTTCCCGCCGGACGCGGCGCTGGAAGGGCAGGTTCGGGCTCGTTGCCCGCCGGCCATGCCCCCGAACCGTGGGCCGTGCCCCCTCTACTGGATCGCGTAGTCGACCGTGACGACGACGCTGACCACTGTCTCGCCCGGCGGCATCGGCCCGGCGCCAGCACCAGCCCGGGCCTCGACCGGCACCGGCGGCGGGAAAGCGCCGCCCTCGGTGATGCGGACAGGCGCTCCCAGAGTGACCCCAGCGAGCTGCGCGAGGTGGCTCGCTCTCTCGCGCGCGTCACGCATCGCCAGCTCGCGGGCCTGCCGGATGACGGCGCTCGGATCGGCCACCGTGAAGCTGATGCCAGAGATCGAGTTGGCTCCGGCCGCCACCGCGGCTTCGATGATCTCGCCGACCCGATCCACCGGCTGAACCTGCACTTCCACCAGGTGGAAGACTCGATAGCCGGTAATCGGCTGGTCAGGCTGCTCGTAGTTGCGCTCCACCCAGATGCTGTAGCTGACGGTCTTGATCTTCTCCTCCGGGATCCCGCGCGCCTTCAGCTCGGCCAGCACGGCCTCCATCCGCTGGCTCGCCTCCCGCTGGGCGGCCGCGATGTCTGGGTTACTGAGCTCGACGCCCAGTGTCACGATGGCCAGATCTGGCCTGATGAAGACGCGCCCCTCGCCGCTGACGCTGATCACCCGGTCGGTAGAAGGCTCGGCTGCGGCAGCTCCTGGACTCGGGGCTTCGCCTGCTCCGCCGAGGACGACGACCATCGCCCCGGCGAGGGCCAGCGTGGCGATGAACACGGACGCGAGAACCAGACGCTGTAGACCACGCATCTCTACCTCTCCTCAGTTCCACGCGACCACTTCGAACCCGATACCTGGTACACGTACCCTCAAGGCGTTCTCGAAAAGCGTCGTGCCGCGAGGCGTGGCAGCAGGAAGCCGAGCACGAGCGTCACAGCAAGCACCATGCTGACCACCGCTGCCGCTAGGCGTAGGGGGGACGTCATCGCCGTCTCTCGCTCAGGGCTGGGTGCAGGGCTTGGCGCCGGGGTCGTCACGGCCGGCTCTGGAGTCGCGGCCATCACCCCGATCGACTCCGTGGGCACCTCCTTTCCTGCGGGCGCAAGTTCCGGAGTTGCTCCCCCGGCACCCTCGGCTCCGGCTGTCGGCTCGGCCGGGGCGCTCAGGGCTGCCACCGGCGTGGCGGCCGCTGGCTCCGGTAGAGCCCGGCGGTCGGCCGCCGGGCCTGGTGCCTCGCGGGCTGCCGGCCCGGCGGTCAATAGGTCGAGGCCGAGCAGGGCTACCAGCAGCACTGCGGCGACGGCAGAGGCCCAGCGGAATGCCGGCTGGTACCGCAGGTACCACGGCCGAGGCCGCAGCCGCTCAAGCTCCTCACGCGTGAGCGCGAACGAGCGTGGCAGGCTGGGGGCAGGCAGTTCGGCCAGCAGCGTCGTGATCGCGTGCAACTGGGCGATCTGCTCCCGGCAGGCCGAGCAGGTGTCGAGATGCGCCGACACCGCCGCTTCTACCGCCGGGTCTTCGATGGCCTCGGCCAGATAGGCCGAGAGTAGTTCGTCACTCGGGTGGCCGTCCGCTGTAAGCCGCATGACCCTCGTCGCCTGTTGCTCCCCGCTGATGTGTCGCCGCTACTCGGATCCGGACGAGCGCTCACTCGGCCCGTCATTAGCTTGACGTAGGAAACCTTCCAGGAGTTCCCGCGAGGTCTCGTCGACAGCCAGCAGCGCGCGCAGGCGGGCGCGCCCGCGGCTCAGGCGCGACTTGACCGTGCCGAGCGACACCCCGGTGATGGTAGCGATTTCCTCATAGGAAAACCCTTCGATGTCGAAAAGGATCACCGTGGCACGCTGGTCGTCCGGGAGTGTCGCCAGGGCGGCTTCGATCCGTCGCCGGAGTTCACCGCGTGCGGCGTGCTCCGCTGGGCTCGCAGGCGCAGGCTCGCCCGACCATTCCGCGTGAACGTCGGCCCCGGCGAGATCGAGGGACGAGGTCGGCCGGCGCTGGAGCGAGCGAAGTGTGTCGAGCGCGCGGTTATGGGCGATGCGCAGGAGCCAAGCACGGAAGCTGCCGCCCCGGTAGCTGTCGAGCGCGGTGTAGGCGCGCAAGAACGCGTCCTGTGTGATATCCTCAGCCAGGAACCGATCGCGGAGCAAACGCAGAGCGACCGCATAGACGGCGTGCTGGTAGCGCTCGACCAGCACATTGAACGCGGTCAGGTCGCCGGAGCGCACCGCGTGAACCAAAGCATCGTCTGGTCGTTCGATGTGTTCGCCCACTGGGTTTGTGCCCCTGGAAGGATGATACTCGTACGGCTGAAAGACTGGGGGTCGAGCAGGACTTTCTGGCTATCATCTCCCAGCCCGGTTCATCCGTAAACCGAGAAGGCGGGATCGTGCAACCGACGGGGTTGTATTCCCGTTAAGTTGAGCGGAAGGTATTGTTAGGCTATTCTATGAGGCTTTGCTGTCCAGCGCGAAGAGCAGCATCTCGAGGGGGACGCGGCGATGATTCATTCGCGTTCATTTACGGATTCGTCTAGTCCAACGCGCCGAGAGCGGAACGGCCTCGCTTCGATTACTCTGGTTCTTGCCGATCAGCATCTCCTCTTTCGACAAGCTCTCCGGCACTACCTGGAGGCGGAGCAGGGGATTCGCGTGCTGGGCGAGACTGGCGACGCGTTTCATCTGACGTCGCTGGTCGAGCTGCGTCGGCCAGACGTGGCGCTGGTCGATGCGGCACTGCCCGGAATGGAGATAGCGGCCACCATCCGCCGGATCAAGCTGACCTGTCCAGGCGTGCGGGTCATTGTGCTGTCTTTGTCTGGCGATCGGGACACCTTCCTCAGCGCGGTGCGCGCTGGCGCTGATGGGTTCCTGGTCAAGGACACACCGGTCGATGAGGTGGTGTCGGCTATTCGCCAGGTAGCTGGCGGAGGAGCGGTGATCAGTCCGGCCCTGACCGGTGTCCTCCTCCGCGAGTTCCGGCGCTTGAGCACCCTCCAGGAAGGAGTGCCGCCTGCGAGCTTGACGCTGCGAGAAATCCAGCTCCTGCGCCTGGTCGCCAGCGGGTTGAGCAACAAGGAGATCGCCGAGGAGCTTCGGCTCGCCGAAAGCACGGTCAAGAACCGTCTCTCGCTCCTGTTCGAAAAGCTCGGCGTGAAGGATCGCACCCAGGCGGCGATCTACGCGCTGATGCATGGCCTATTACCAGAGTCCGAGCCCGAGTACGCGCCGGGGATTGCGCAGAGTAGTCTCGTCGCTGACCCGAGTACCCTGCACGACATGAGCTAGATCGCGACGCTGAGCTGGCGGAACAGTCGGACACGCGCTGCGCCGCGACTCGCTTACGGCTGCGGCAAGTGCAGCACATCGAGCCAGCGGCGCCAGTTCGGTCGAGGCGCGGGCTGATGCATCGGCGGCGACGAGCTGGGGGTCGGAGTCGGGGCAGCGCGCCAGCGCACGATGCCGACTGTCTCACCGGGATACGCGAGGTTGAGCTCGCGCCGGGCGGTCTGCTCGACGTACGTCTGGTAGTTGCCGGCGACGTAGCGCTCGAGCTCGGCAGCCAGCCGGTCATGCTCGCGCTGCAGCGCAGCCAGCGCCTGGCGTCGCTCGGCGACCTGAGCCTCGAGCTGGCGGGCCTTCCAGGCTTGCTGGCCGAACGCCACCACGAAGTACAGCGTGATCCCGAAGGCCAGCAGCACGAGGAGCTGGCCGCGGAGGTTGGTGGCCGCTCTCGGCCTTCCGTGGGCCATATCACTCCGCCTCGCCGGACGGCGCCCTCGCCGCCAGCGCTGCGACCAGTGGCGGCACCGCCCGGTGCCAGGCCGTAGCCTGCTCGTAAGCGTCAGCGACCCGTAGCAGTGTCGCCTCGTCGAAGGCCCGGCCCATGAACTGGAGGCTGACTGGTAGTCCGTGTGCGAAGCCACAGGGGACGGCGATGCCCGGTAGCCCTGCCATATTGGCCGGGATGGTGAAGACATCCGAGAGGTACATCTGGATCGGGTCGGCTGTGCGCTCGCCGAAGCGGAAGGCGACGGTGGGCGACGTGGGCGCTGCGATAACGTCGACTCGCTCGAACGCCTGGTCGAAGTCGCGCTTGATCAGCGTCCGCACCTTCTGTGCCTTGACGTAGTACGCGTCGTAGTACCCGGCGCTGAGCGCGTAGGTGCCGAGCATGATGCGTCGCTTGACTTCCGGGCCGAAGCCGCGGCCGCGGGTCTGCAGGTAGCTCTCGAGCAGTGTCTCGCCCTGCAGGCTGAGGCCGTACTTGACGCCGTCGTAGCGGGCGAGGTTGGCGCTGGCCTCCGACGGGGCGATGATGTAGTACGTCGCGAGCGCGTACTTCGTGTGCGGGAGCGAGACCGGGACGATCTCGGCGCCCAGCCGCTGGAGCTCGGCGATCGCCTCGTCGACGACACGCTCCACCTCCGGATCCATTCCTGGCACCTGGTACTCCGCGGCCACGCCGACCCGCAGCCCGCGAATGTCGCCGGTCAGCGCTGCCCGGTAGTCGGGAACCGGGGTATCGACCGAGGTCGAGTCGCAGGGATCGTGCCCGGCGATCGCCTCCAGCACGATCGCGACGTCCTCGACCGTCCGGCCGAAGGGCCCGATCTGGTCGAGGCTGCTGGCGAAGGCGACCAGGCCGTAGCGCGAGACCCGGCCGTAGGTCGGCTTGATGCCGACCACCCCGCAGAAGCCGGCCGGCTGCCGGATGGAGCCGCCGGTGTCCGACCCCAGCGACACCATCGCCTCGCCGGCTGCCACTGCGGCAGCCGAGCCGCCGCTCGATCCGCCGGGCACACGGTCGAGATCCCAGGGGTTGCGCGTCGGGCCGTAGGCCGAGTTCTCGGTCGAGGAGCCCATCGCGAACTCGTCGGTGTTGGCTTTGCCGACGAAGACCGCGCCCTGCTCGCGCAGCTTGCGAACGACGGTGGCATCGTACGGGGAACGGAAGCCCTCCAGGATCCGTGAGCCGGCGGTCGTCGGCGCGTCGACGGTGCAGAGCACGTCCTTGAGCGCGACCGGGATGCCAGTCAGCGGGGCGGCATCGCTGCGAGCGATGCGGCGGTCGGCCTCCTCCGCCTGGACTCGCGCTACTTCTTCGGTCAGCGTGATGAAGGCGTGGATCTGCGGCTCGACCTGGCGGATGCGCTCCAGGTGGGCTTCGAGCAGCTCGACGGCGCTGATCTCCCGTCGATCCAGGCGAGCGCGCGCCTCGGTCACCGTCAGTCGGGTCAGGTCTTCGCTCACCGGTCGCACTCCCGTCACGACTGCTCGAGCACGGCGTTGACCTTGAACATGTTGTCCTCGGCGTCGGGCGCGTTCTTGAGCACCTCCTCCAGGGGGAGCGAGGGGCGGACCTCGTCCTCGCGCCAGACATTCCGAAGCGCGATGACCTGCGCGGTCGGCGGGATGGCCTCGGTGTCGAGCTCCTGGATCAGGCTGACGTGCTCGAGGATCGAGGAGAGCTGCTCGCGCATCCGCTCGCGCTCCTCCTCGGTCAGCCCGAGCCGGGCCAGCATCGCCACGTGGTCGACGACATCTCGGCTGAGCCGCATCGTAGTCCTCCCCGGTTCGCTGCCACGGCAGAGCGAACCGATACGGAGTGTAGCACGCGCTACCGTCCGGGCTCGACGAGCCCGTTAGCCCGAATGACCTCAGCGTACCAGGCGTAGCTCTCCTTCGGGATCCGCTCCAGCGTCTCGTAGTCGATGTAGATCAGGCCGAAGCGCTTGCTGTAGCCGTGTGCCCACTCGAAGTTGTCCATCAGTGACCAGACGAAGTAGCCACGCAGCGGCACGCCCTCCTGGAGCGCGCGGTGGGCGGCCGCGAAGTGGTCACGCAAGAAGGCGATCCGCCTCGGATCGCGCACTTCCCCGGCCACGAGCCGGTCGGCGAAGGCGGCGCCGTTCTCGGTGATGTAGATCACGCGCGGCGCGTACTCGTGCAGGAGACGAGTTAGGAGTTCGTAGAGCCCGTCGGGCACGATTGCCCAGCCCATCTCGGTGGTCTCGTAGCCGGCCGCGCGGAGTTCCTCGGGAGAGAGCAACGCGAGGTTGAGCAGGTTGGCTTCCGAGGGGTCGTGCCGCACGAAGGCGGGCGTGTAGTAGTTCACCCCGAGGAAATCAAGCGGCGCGGCGATCGCATCCAGGTCTCGCGGCTCGACCGTGGGCGCCAGCTCGCCGTACTGTTCCAGCATGTCCTGGGGATAGCCGCGGCCGAAGACGGGATCGAGGAACCAGCGGTTCAAGAAGCCGTCGTAGCGCTGCGCGGCGAGTCGGTCTTCCTCGGAGTCGGTCGCCGCGCGTACCGGCGAGAGGTTGAGCGTGATGCCTACCTGCGCATCGGGCACGGCAGCCCGGAGGGCCTGCACGGCGTGCCCATGCGAGACGAGGAGGTTATGACTGACCTGGATCGCCACGCGGACATCCTGAAGGCCAGGAGCGTGGACGCCGAGGTAGTGACCGAGAAAGGCGACGACCCAGGGCTCGTTGTGCGTGATCCAGTGCTTGACGCGGTCGCCGAGCCGCCGCGCGACGATGTCAGCATAGGCGGCGAAGGCCTCGACCGTCTCCCGTTCGGCCCAGCCGCCGCGGTCTTGCAGCGCCTGCGGGAGATCCCAGTGGTAGAGCGTGACGAAGGGGGTGACTCCGGCCTGCAGCAGCGCGTCGACCAGCCGGTCGTAGAAGTCCAGGCCGCGCTGGTTGACCTGCCCGGTGCCCTGGGGGAGGATGCGTGGCCAGGCGATGGAGAAGCGATAGGCTGGCGTGCCCAACTGCTGCATCAGCCGAACGTCCTCCGGCCAGCGGTGGTAGTGGTCGCAGGCGACGTCGCCGGTGTGGCCCTCGAACGTCTTGCCGGGCGTGTGACTGAAGGTGTCCCAGATCGAGGGGCCGCGCCCGTCCTCGCTGACGGCGCCTTCGATCTGGTAGGCGGCCGTCGCCGTGCCCCAGAGGAACCCATCGGGGAAGCGCCGCTCTCTCATGGCTCTCTCCGTCCGTCAGGTGATCTCTTCAGCATCGAAGATGCTCTTGGCTGCCCGCAGCCGTGCCTCGTCATCCAGGCTCCTGGCCGCGTGGGTCGGCTGGCTCTCCGGCGCGGGCTCAGGTATCGACGCCGTGCCGGGAGGCTCGGGGTTCGGGCCAGCTTCAGCCGGCGCGATCGCCGGGATCTCCTCGGGCGCGACGCAGCGCACCCGGTAGACACGCCCGAGGTGGCGGCTGATCACGGACTCGACCAGTCGCCGGTTGACATCTTCGTTCAGCTTCGAGCGGTGGAACTCGTAGGGAGAGACCAGGAACACTTCGTCGCTGGTGACGAGCGCCGGATCGACCGAGGTGAGCAGTGCGGCGGTCTGGGATCGCGATGCCTTGACCTCGCGACGGATCTGCAGCCAGCTCGCAATGAGCTTCTCGAGCAGCGCGGCATCGCTCGCGGCGTCAGAGCTGGCACCGGCCTGCCTGCCAGCTCCCACTCGGGGAACGACCCCGTTGCCCACCTCGCGCGCCTCGACTGCCGACATTCGCGGAGTGTCCGGGAGCGTGCGGGCGTCCGGCTCTCTCGGAGGAATTGCTGGGATGCCGGCCGGCCTGGCGGCCGCCGGAGCCGGCTCGGGGACGCGTGGCGGCCGGCCGGCCGGCACCGGCTGCGTGGAGGAGCGGGCGTCGCTCGCGTCTCGCGCCGGGGTTGCGAGTGTCTCTGGCTCACCGCTGAGTCGGAGCACGGCCTCGACTGTCGCCAGCTCGAGCGGGAGCTGCGGGTCGAGACCGGATCGCGGCAGAGCCAGCTCCAGGCCGCTGTAGATCCGCACCAGCGTGGCCAGCTCAGCCAGGCTGAACCGCTCGGCCTGCTCGCGGGCAGCGGGGTCGGCCAGGTCGTCGCGCCCGCCGGCCCGCAGGTGGAGCAGCGTCCTCAGGTAGCCGGTAATCTGCCGGCCGAGCTGTTGGAGATCCTCACCGTCTTCGGCTGCCTCGGCGATGATCCGCAGCCCGGCGCCCGCGTCGCGCCGGAGCAGGGCGTCGACCAGTCCGGCCAGGCGCTCGTCGCGGCTCAGCCCCAGCGCCTGGCGCACCGCCTCGACGGTGATCCGCGCCCTGCCCTCGGCTCCCTCGGCGAAGAGCGTCATCCGCTCCAGCAAGCCCAGCGCGTCGCGCAGACTGCCGGTGGCCTGCCGGGCGATGAGAACCAGGGCATCGTCGTCGATCTCGATCCCCTCCTGCTGGCAGACCCAGCGAAGCCGGGCGAGCATGCTCTCGAGCGGGATGCGGTGGAAGTCGAAGCGCTGGCAGCGGGAGGCGACCGTGTCGGGCAGCTTGTCCGGCTCGGTGGTTGCCAGCACGAAGGCGACGTGGGGCGGCGGTTCCTCGAGTGTCTTGAGGAAGGCATTGAAGGCGTCGCGGGTGAGCTGGTGGGCCTCGTCGATGATGTAGAACTTGACCCGAAGCTGGCTCGGCGCGTACTTGACCTTCTCGCGCAGGTCGCGCACGTCGTCGACGCCGCGGTTGGAGGCGGCGTCGATCTCGATGATGTCGACGGCTGCACCGGCGTTGATCGCCTCGCAAGCGGCACAGGTGTTGCAGGGCCGGGCCCAGGGATCCGGGTGCAGGCAGTTGACGGCCTTGGCCAGCAGTCGGGCAGTGCTGGTCTTGCCGGTGCCGCGCGGCCCGCAGAAGAGGTAGGCATGGGCGATCCGGCCGAGCCCGATCGCGTTGCGTAGCGTGCGGGCGATATGCTCCTGGCCGACCAGTTCGGACGGATCGAAGGTGCGCGGCCGGTACTTCCGGTACAATGACGTGGGCTCTGTGCGCTGGTTCCGGCCGTTCTCCAGGGTCTCGGTCATCCTCCGGTCTCCCAGGCTTGGGAAGACAGTTGTTGTCCGTACATGATGTGAAGTATAGCCGGCTTTGCCTGACCGGCAACGGCGGGATGCGATGGGCACGCTCTACCTGGTCGCCACGCCGATCGGCAACCTCGAGGATATCACCTTGCGAGCGCTGCGCACGCTCCGCGAGGTCGCGCTGATTGCCGCCGAGGATACCCGGCACGCGCGCAAGCTCCTCAGCCATTACGGCATCGAGACGAGGCTGGTGAGTTTCCACGAGCACAGCCCGCCTAGTCGGGTGGCCGAGCTGATGGAGGCGCTCGAGCAGCACGACGTGGCGGTAATTTCGGACGCTGGCATGCCCGGCATCAGCGACCCAGGGTTGGTGCTGGTGCGCGAGGCGGCTGCGCGAGGCTTCAGGGTCGTCCCGGTGCCCGGGCCTTCGGCGGTCACCGCGGCAGTGGCCGTCTCCGGGTTGGTGGAGGACGGCTTCCTGTTCCTGGGCTTTCTGCCGCGCCGGGCCAGCGAGCGGCGCCGGCGGCTGGAGTCGCTGGCCGGGCTGCCGTTCCCGCTGGTGCTCTACGAGGCGCCGCACCGGCTCGTCGAGACGCTGCGCGACCTCGAGGCGACGCTGGGGAATCGGCCGCTGGCGGTCTGCCGCGAGCTGACCAAGCTGCACGAGGAGGTCGCGCGCCTGACGGTCGGCGAGGCGCGCCAGCGCTACCAGACCGAGACCCCGCGCGGCGAATTCGTCCTGGTCGTCGGCGCACCGAAGCCGGTCGAGCGGCGAGCGAGTGAGGCGGAGCTGCTGGCGCTCCTGGAGGAGCAGCTCGCGGCCGGGTTGACAGCGAGCGCGGCCGCGCGGGAAGTAGCACGCCTCACCGGCGCGAGCCGACAGGCGGTCTACCGGCTTGCGCTCCGCCTGCGCGAGCACGGCGACCAGCTCGGGGCGGCAGGCTCGTCGCGAGCCAGCGGCCGGTAGCCACTCTGGTAGGGCAGCTCCCTCTCCGGTGGCCAGGGCACCTGCTGCACCGAGAGGCTCGGTCACGCGTCACGGCCACCGGAGAGGGAAGCCGACCTCGCTTCCCGACGACACGCAGAATTCACAGAGAGACCAACGCGGCACAGTACGAATGGGCCTTGACAGGGGACTCGCGTGCAGGCCATACTGCGGCGTCTTCTTCGCGAGCCTGGAGGCTGTGTGCAGCGCGTGGTCGAGGGCCGGAACCGCTACCACCTCACCGTCAAGGAGTTACCCCCCGACGAGCGGCCGCGCGAGCGCCTGCTGCGGTATGGTGCCGGTGCGCTCACGAACGCTGAGCTACTCGCTGTTGTCCTCAACACCGGCACCAGGGGTGAGTCGGTGCTCGAGCTGGCCCAGCGGCTGCTGGTGGAGCACAGTGGGCTGGCCGGGCTGGCCCGGGTCGACCTGGAGACGCTGCGCCGGGCCCACGGGCTGGGCGAGGCCAAGGCGGCAAAGCTGAAGGCTGCCCTGGAATTGGGGCGGCGTCTCGCTCTGGCCCAACCGGAGGAACGTCCCGTCATCCGGACACCGGAGGACGCTTACGCCGTGGCCGGAGCGGATATGGCGACCCTGGAGCAGGAACACCTCCGGGTGCTCTTGCTCGACGCCAAGAACCGGGTGCTCCGCACGGTCACCGTCTCTCAAGGGAATGTCAGCGGCGCCCAGGTGCGCGTGGCCGAGGTATTCAAGGACGCGATCCGCCACAATGCGCCCGCAATCATGCTGCTGCACAACCACCCCTCGGGTGACCCAACGCCCTCGCGGGCGGATATTACCCTCACTGCGAGCGTGGTGCAGGCCGGGGAGCTGTTAGGCATCGAGGTGGTCGATCACCTCGTTGTCGGGCAGGGAGACTTCCGTTCGCTGCGGCGCCTCGGTCTGGGCTTCTCGGGAAACGGATCACGATAGGCGGGCGCGGGGTGTGCAGAGCACTGCGCTCGGTTTGGGAAGGAGGAGAGCAACGCTCAGCGAGCCGCGTTGAGAGGGCGCAGGTTCGGTCGGTGCAGTGGAAATGTCGCTGAAGAGGTCTGGAGGGTGTCGCCATGAGCAGCCAGGGAACGACAGGGCCGCAGGAGAGCTTTGCCGGGGTACATCCAGCGACCGAAAACGATAAGCTGGTCTCGGCGCTCGGGTACATCTTCTGGTTTATCGTCCCGATCATCGTCCTCCTCACCGAGATGAAGAACAGCGCCTTTAACCGGATTCACGCTTTCCAAGGGCTGGTCTTCGCCGACATAGGGGTCATCTTTTTCATTCTCTATACCTGTGTGACGATCGTGATCACGGCAGCGGTGCCGCCGTTGGGGTGCATCCTGTGGGTGGGGTATTTCCTGCCGCTTGGGCTGGGGCTCTACTACGCCTACAAGACCTACTCGGCCGGGCAGGTGGAATTCCCGTACTTGAGCCAGGTCACGCGCTCGCTCTTCCGCCAGCAGCTTGCCAGCCCCGCGTGATCCACGCTCCAGGCCACACGCGCACCTGGCACTGTCACCAGGCACAGTACGGACGCGGGCCGTCACCGAACCCCGTCCCGCGGGTTCCCCTCTTCCGGGCGGGAGCAGAGCTGTGGTGATGGTCGAGCTGGCGGTTACGCCCCGTCTCGCCCCACCCCAGCAGTCTCGCGCTCGTGCGCCGGCGGGGTTCCCGCGACGAGCGGCGCGCTGTATGACCCGGACTTCGGTCGTCGTGCCGGCCAGCTCAGACGCCGCGCGGCGACGTCGAGCGGGAAAAGCAACGCCGCTGTTGCGACGAGCCAGGGCCACAGCGCAAGCCGCTCCTCCAGCCGGGCGACGACCGGACTGGCGGCCAGTTCGGCGGGCTGGCGCAGCTCACGGCCGCCTGTACCCGCGGCGAGCTGGCGCAGCAGGGTGGTGTTGACTCCCGCTGTCCGCCCCTCGAGTCCGGGTGCTGGGATGCTGAAGGCAGCCAGTTCCTCCTTGACGACCTGGTCGCCTTGCCGCTGGCGAAAGAGCACGCGGTAGCTGCCTGGTCGCTCGACGGCGAGTGTCTGCTCGTAGACTCCGGGTGCCCGCTGGGGCAAGACGACTTCGCGTGCGCCGCCATCGGGCAAGGCGACCGTCGCACGAGTGTCCAGTCCATTGGCGAAGGTGCCATCTTCCCGCAGGCTCTCCACGCGCAACAGCACGCGGTGTCCGCCAGGCTCAGGCCGGGCGGTGACGAGGAAGTCCGCGCGGGTCGGTGCCGGCATCGACCAGCGCACGAGCTGTGGCCAGAACAGCGCTGTCTCGGCCCAGGAGGGATCGAGCCACCGGCTCGACCAACCGCTCGGCGAGACGTCGGACGTCCAGGCGACGACGCGCCCGAGGCCGTACTGCCAGTGCGCGAGCAGGGGATCGCCCTCGGCTGTCCGGAGCGCGGTGACCGCCCGCCGACGGGGGGTTGTCGCGACGTAGCCGTCGAGCAGCGGCAACTCGCCGCGCAGCGTGCGCAACAGCGGGCTGGGGGCTGCCGGCTGGGGCGCGACCTCGCTCTCGACGACGGCGCTGCGGATCAGGATCGAGGTCTCCTGCGTGGCGATCCGGGGCACCTGGGTACTGCGCTCGGTGAAGTGATAACGCCCCCCACCGAGCTCAGCCAGCCGGGCCAGCAGCTCGGTATCCGCATCGGAGCCGATGGCGACCGTCGAAAGCGTGATTTCCTCCGGTTCCATCCGTTGGAGCAGAGCCTCGTAGCCGCGGTCGCTCGACTGCCCGTCGGTGAGGAGCACGATGTGCTTCAAGCGAGCGTCGACCCGGGCGGCGGCCTCGTAGGCGGCCTGGAGCGGCGGCAGGATCGAGGTACCACCCCCGCTCTCCAGGGAGCTGATCCGCTGCTGGATCGCCGCGATGTCGTCGGCGCTCTCGATGCGCGTCGTCGGCACGAGCCACTGGTACTCCGAGTCGAAGGCGATGACCCCGATCACGTCACCACGCTGGAGCAGCCCGACGGCCTGGATGGCGGCCTCGCGGGCCATCGCGAGCTTCGACGCTTCGTTCGACCAGGCGGAGGCCATACTGCCGGACTTGTCGAGCACGAGGAAGAGGGCCACGCTGCTGCGCTCAGGCCGCTCCGGCGGCCGGCTCGAGACCGGGAGCAGGGTGTCGAGCACTGAGCCTTCGTAGCCGCCGGGGCCATAGCTGCGCGGCCCGCCGACGACGACCAGGCCGCGCCCCAGGTCACGCACGAAGAGTTGGAGCGTCTTCTGCTGGTCGAGTGTGAGGTTGGTGGCCGGCGTGTCGACCAGCACGGCGGCATCGAAGCCGGCCAGCGGCTCGGTCGTCGGCGGGATCTCGCTCGATGGCTGCACCTGCACGTTGAGGCCATCCGCCTGCAGGATCTCGACCAAGCGCGCAGCCTGGCCCGGCTCATGCTCGAGCACGAGTACCCGCCCTGGCTCCTTGGCCACACTCGGGGCGACCAGCCGGTTGTTGTCGGCACGGGTATCTTGCGCGGGCACGACCTCGGCGGCGATATCGTGAAACCCGGGAGTCGGCAGCCAGAGCGCCGCCTGAACGCGGTTGATACCCGCTTGGAGCATCACCTGCTGTTCGGCCGCGACCTGCCCGTCGAGCGAGACACGCAGGATGGCAGGAATGCGCCCGGTGCTATGCAGGACGACCGCAATGTCGAGCAGGTCGCCAACGCGAGCGAACGCCGGTACCTCCAGCGCCGCGATGGTCACTTCCGGCGGCAGGCCCGCCAGGCTGAGAGGCACATAGGAGATCGCGACACCGTCAGCCACCACCTGCCGGGCCGCCCGGGCGGCATTCCCCGTCGTCTCCCAGCCGTCGGTCAGCAGCACGACCTCGCCCGCGCTCGACTCGCGCCAGGCCAGCACGCTGCGCGCCAGCAGAATGGCTCGCTCGATGTCCGTTTCGCTACCTGCCGGTGATGCCCCTCCCGGCGTCGCGAGCTGCGCCCACTGCCCGAACTCGACGACCGTCGACCGGCTGTCCGAACCCAGCGCAGCAGCCGCCTGGCTGACCCACACCCGCGCCCAGGCCTGCTGCTGGGGGCTGACGCTGTCCGACACGTCGATCGCGAACACGACGTTGCGGATCGGCCTCAGATGGGTAAGCGACGGGCCGGCGAGCGCGAAGATCAGGAGCGTGACGATCAGTGAGCGGAGCGCGAGTGTCGCCCGGCGCTGGACGGCCGGCATGGCCCGTAGCCGCTTGCGGGCCAGGGTGAGTATTGCCGCCAGCGCCAGCGGGAGCGCCAGGAGCGGTAGCGGGTCGTCGAACTGGAGTGCTGCGAATCTGTCCATGCGTCACCGATCTCTGCTTTTCACCCCGGCCAGCGGCGCGGGCTACGCGCGTCAACCGCGGCGCGCGAATACCAGCCACTCGATCCCGAGCACCGCGAGCAGAGCCGCGGTCAGCAGTCGCCACCACTCCCGTACCGGCAGCTCGCCCGCAGGGTCGGCGACAGCCTGGTGAGTCGCTGGGAGCGGCGCGAGATCGCCTCGTGGACGGATGTCCGACTCGGCGCGATCGAGCAGGTTCACGGAGAACGAAGCGAGGACTACCTGCTCGTTCGCCCCATCGAGGACGAGGTAGCGGCCGACTCGCTCGGTCTCGCGGATCCAGAGCTGGCCACCAGCCGACTCGAGGCGCTGCCGACGACCATCGGGAAGTACCAGGAGCGCGCGCCTCCCGCTCGGGGCGGGCAGTTCCACCGGCTGGCCGGGCGAGACCGCCAACCCCGAGCGATGGGCGATGAGCTGTGCCACGGCGTTGCTGACCAGTAGCGGGAAGGCGAGCGACTTGTCCAATCCCGACGGCGCGGGGTCGAACGCGAAGACGACTACTGGGAAACCCCGGTCGTGGCCCTCCAGGATCAGCGGCCCGTCAGCGGTCGCCACCACGGGGCGCGCCCAGGGCACGCGGGCCAGGCGCTTGGCCGCGGCGCCGCTGAGAGCTGCCAGGTCGACGCCGCGGAGCAGCGGGTGTCCGTTCTCAGCGAGCGTCAGGCTGGCAGCAGTAAACGTGCCCAGGACGGGGAGAAGCCGGTTGCCTGCAGGCGGGTTGACGACCAGCAAAGGACTCCGCGGGAGCTCGCTCGGCAGAAAGCTGTCGAAGACCGTGAGTTCGGCGCTCGAGCCAGCAACCGGGTAGGCATCGGGCGCGACGACCGCGAGCTGGACGGTCGGGATGGCCTCGAGCGCCTGCTGGAGCGCCGTGGGCGCGGGCGAGACGAGGAGCACGCGCAGTGACCGGGTGCCCAGAAGCGGGGTATCGACCTCGACCCGGTCGTCTAGGGGGAGTGCGTCGTGCTGGGAGCGCTCGAGTACGACGGAGAGACGCGACAGGTCGGTGGGAAGCTCGGCCAGCAGGCTACCAGCGCTGTTCGCTGGCAGCTCGACAACCGGCCGGGCGAACTCGCGCCCGGTCGCCGCGTCGAGCAGCCCTACGGGGAGCGTCGCTGGCGTGTCGCCGAGGTTGGCGAGCTCGATGTACACCACGCGGCGGTCAGGAGACGAGGGTTGAGCGCGCACCTGGACGCTGACGATCGCCTGGTTGCCGCTGTCAGGGTCGGCCTCGATGGGCACGAACTCGACAGGGGCAGCGAGCGCTCCGATCGGCTCGAGCGGCGGAAAGGCGCCATCGGTGAAGACCAGGATCCGCCCGCGCAGGCCGGGAGTATGGGCAGCCAGCCGAGAGGCCAGCGCGATCGCTTCGCGGAGCGCGCCGGAACCGTCTCCTGGCTGGAATCGGTACAACGCCTCGCGTACCTCGTCGGGTGAGCCGCTGGCGAGCACGGTCGCTCTCGGCCCGGCGCGCACCAGGCTGGCCCTGTCCTCTGGCCGCAGGTGCGACAAGGCATCGAGCGCGCGTGTCCGTGCTGCCTCGAACCGGCTCGGCTGAACGTCGGTTGCCTGCATGCTGGCGGAAGCATCGAGCACCAGCACGACGTGCTGCGCCGGCTCGTCGAGCGGCGTCGCCGGGCGGGCCAGCACGAGGCCGCTCAGTGCGGCCGCGCCGAGCTGGAGCAGGAAGAGCAGGGTCAGTCGAGGAAGCCGCCGCCGCGCGTGGCCTGCTACGCTCGGGGCCAGGCCAGCCCAGAGGAAGGTAGCCGGCACCCGCATCCGCCACCGGCTGCCGCGCAGCAGGTGCAACAGGAAGACAGAGACGGGCAGGGCGCAGGCGAGCGCGAGCGCTAGGGGGACGAGGAACAGCACAGCTCACCTCACGAGCTGCACACGCCGCAAGTCCTCGATCAGAAGTGATTCGAGCGACCGATCCGAGCACACGCGCGCGTAGCGAAGGTCGCGCTGGGCGCACAGGCGCTCGATCTCCCCGAGCCAGGCCGACAGCCGGTCTCGGTAGGCCTCGACTGTCTCCAGGTTCAGGCCGATCTCGAGGATCTCGCCGGTCTCCGCGTCGACCAGCTCGACTTCGCCGAGCGGGTCAGGTGCCTCTTCCTGCGGGCTCAGCAGGTGGATCACCGCCAGGTCGGCCCCTTCGCCGAGCAGGGCATCGAAGGCACGGCCGAGCTGGCCGGGCTCGGCGACCAGCAGGTCGGAGACGAGGATGACGAGCGGCTGGATCGGGTGTGCGCCGCGCGGGAGCGTGGCCGGGAGCCGGGCGAGTTCCTCGGTCAGGGCCACGCAGCCGCCCGGTACGGTCGAGGCGAGGAAGCGGAGCACCTCGGGGAAGCGGGTACGGCCGGTAATCGGGCCGAGCGCGTGGAGCTGCTCCCCCAGGCAGAGGATGCGCACCATGGCTGCTTGCCGCAAGCCGACGTAGGCGAGACCGGCGACCACCTCGACCGCGCGCGCGAGCTTGCTCGGCTCGCCCCAGTCCATCGAGGCCGAGCAGTCGAGCACCAGGAAGAGGTGGAGCCGTTCCTCAGCCTCGGTGACCTTGACCTGCAGGGTACCGAGGCGACCATAGACGTTCCAGTCGATCCACCGCGGGTCGTCGCCGACCTGGTAGGCG
>JADBJL010000074.1 GCA_014874455.1 Thermomicrobiaceae bacterium | reverse complement strand
TGGCCGGCAGCGCCGAGACCGTCGACCGCGAGGCAGCACTGCAGCGCATCCGCGAGCCGGGCTTCGACCCCCGCCGGCAGCTCTACCTCACCGGCGAGCTGCCACCGGCCAACCCGGCCGCCGGGGGCCACGCTGAGATCACCGCCTACTGGCCCAACCGGGTCGAGATCGCGGCCGAGGCGACCGCCCCGGCCTACCTGGTGCTGGCCGACAGCTTCGATCCCGGCTGGCGGGCAACGGTCGACGGCCGGCCGGCGCCGGTCGCGCTGGCCGATGGCATCTACCGGGCCGTCTGGGTGCCGGCCGGTCGGCATGAGGTGGTCTTCACCTACTGGCCGCCGTACCTCGTGCCCGGCCTGGCCGTCGCGGCAACCGGCGCGCTGGCGCTGCTCGCAATGCTCCTCCTGGCCTGGCGCCAGCGCCGGGGTTGATACCGCGGCCTGCCCTCTCGTCCCTGCTGCCGGATTCTTGGACAGAGAAGGGAAACAGGATTACTCTCACTGGTACCAGAATCTTCTCGGCTCTAGCGTTGTAGAGGTGTATGAGGCGAGAACTGGGTGACGGGAGCGTGGGCCAAGGCCGATGAGCCCATCCGGCGAGCTGATCGGAAGAGCGTCACTGCCGGGAGCACGGGCACCCCTGAAGCTCCTGGCCAGCTCGCACGTCACGTCGACCAGCAGGAGTTGAACAGCGACTTCGCCAGTGGCTCCACGAGCTGATCGTGGCGCTGGTAGACTGGACGGAGTGACTCCGCCACTGAGGCTGCGGCAGTTCCGGCTCCGTCCGGTCGTGATGGGAGCAAGACGATGCCCACGCAACCGCGTTTGCCTGGCGACACCTCCCTCGGCTGGGTCAAGCTTCGAGTCGCCGACCGCGAGCGCGCGCTCCGCTTCTACCGCGACCTGCTCGGCTACCAGGCCGACCTGCCGGACGAGCGAACCGCCCGGCTCCGGCCGGCGCCCGATCGCTCCGCGCACTTCGTCCTGGTGGAGCTTCCCGGCGCCGTACCCCGGCCCCGGCGCTCGACCGGGCTCTACCACGCGGCGATCCTGCTGCCGCACCGCCGGGAGCTCGCCCGCGTCATCCGGCGACTGGTCGACGCCGGCTGGCCGATCGGCGGCGCGGCCGACCACGGAGTGAGCGAGGCGATCTACCTCGACGATGCGGAAGGCAACGGGCTCGAAATCTATGCCGATCGCCCGCGCAGCGCCTGGCCGACCCAGGGCGGACAGGTCGCGATGTACACCGACCCGCTCGACATCCCTGATCTCCTGCGCGAGCTCGAGGCCGACCCGTGGCCCTGGTCGGCGATGCCCGCCGAGGCGCGCATCGGGCACGTCCACCTGCAGGTCAGCGACCTCGACCGGGCTGAGGAGTTCTACTGCGGTGTCCTCGGCTTTGAGGTGACGCAGCGCAGCTACCCCGGCGCACTGTTCGTCTCCGCCGGTGGCTATCACCACCACCTGGGGCTGAACATCTGGCACAGCCGGCGGGCCGGGCCGCCGCCGGAGGACGCGACCGGTCTCATCGCTTTCGCCATCGTGATCCCTGACCGGGCGGCCTGGGAAGCCGCGGTCGGGCGCCTGCGAGCGACTGGCCTGCCGGTCGAGGAGGGGTTGCGCGGCGAGTACGGCACCGGCGTCGCGACGCGCGACTTCGACCGGATCGGCGTCGAGCTCTGGATGCCGGCCGGCTGACACGGCCTCATGCGGGCAGCGGCGAAGCTGGAGAGTCTACCGCTGGCTCCTCGACCCGGTAGCGCTGGCTGAGCTGGTCGCCCAGCCAGGCGATCGTGACCAGCCAGGCAGGGAGCGACAGAAGCCAAATGAAGATTTGTCTACCCGAGGGTGACAGCGCCTCCGGCAGCCAGCCGCGCATGAGGCTCATCAGGTAGGTGCCCTCGAGCAGCAGCACGACCATCCCGGCGTACCAGCGCAGCGGGCGAAACTGGCGCGTCAGCAGGGCCAGCGGCACGATCCAGCCCAGGTACTGCACGCCGAAGCCGGCCGTGACGGTAAAGAGCAGCAGGATGACGGTCAGCATGCCGTCCAGGAGATCCCGCCTGTGCCCCAGGGTCAGGTAGAAGAGCCCCAGCGCCGCCAGGGTGACATACACCCCGTACCGCTCGGCGAGCGCGAAGAGGGCTGCCGGCTCCAGCGGTCGCAGCCAGGCGAAGCCGGACTGCCAGGCCGCCTTGAGCAGGCTCAAGACCGCGGTGTAGCCCCACCACCCCACGACCCCGTGGTAGCCCAGCACGGTGCCCAGTACCCCCCACAGCGTACCGGGCCAGAGGGCCAGGTACAGCGCGAGGCCGGCCACGACCGGGAGCGCCGCGCCGGCTGCCAGGCGCGCCTTCGCAGCCACACCGTGCAGGCGCAGCAGGAAGAGCGGCAGGAAGATGGCTGGCCACGTCTTGTCGAGGATGCCGAGCCCGAGAAAGAGGCCTGCCGCGAGCTGTCCACCGGCCGCCGCACCGTGGAACTGAAGCCGGTACCAGGCCAGCAGCGCGCAGAGCAGCGGCAGCGCGTCGAACTGGCCGTGGTAGGCAGCCACGTAGAGCGGAATCGGATTGAGCGCGTAGAGGAGTGCCAGGAGGGTCGCCAGGTCGGGAGCGGGTGGCGCCTGCGCGGGTGTGTTCGCCGGCAGCTCTCGCGTGCCCCAGAGCTTCCGGCCCGCCTGGTAGAGGAGTCCGGCGATGGCGGCGTCGGCCAGGATCGGCGGCAGCTTGACCAGCAGCGGGAAGGGCAGGTCGAAGGAGAGCGACAGCCAGCGCGCCAGCGCCATCACGTACATCTGGAGCGGAAGGTAGGGGTGGCGCCCCTCGGCATCGGGGTGCGTGTAGACGTCCTGGCCGGCCCGCACCAGGTCGGCCACGATGCGGTACGACTCCATGTCGAAGACTGCCCCTGAGGGCAGGACGACCGCCGGGAGCAGGCGCACGGCCAGCGCGAGCAGAACGATCGTCGCCGGCCGCAGGCGCAGTTCAGGCCGGCGGAAGTCGATCACGAAGTAGACCGCGGTGACCGCGACGATCCAGATGAAGCCAACCAGAGCCGGGCTCATGCTGCCCCCATTCCAGGCTTTGTGGCTGGCGGCCAGTGCGGCTACCCGTCGCTCCGCAGGTTCTGCAGCGTGCCGGAGCGCTCTTCACCGCGGCTGGCGCCCGGCAACCGCCAGGAGCAGCGCCGCGCGCGCCCGCGCGGCCTGCCAGAGCAGCCGGGCCTCCTCCACGCCCAGGAGCCGCAGCCCGAGCCAGTAGACCACGGCGCCAGCAGTAACCGGGATCGCCACCTGGAGCAGCCGCCAGCTCAGGCCCGCCTCCTCGGGCGGCCGGAGCCCGGCGAGCGCCTGGGTAATCAGCAGCACGAGCAGCGCCATCGCGCCGCCGGCCAGCAGCGCCGACCGCAGTGCCGGCCCGACCGTGCCGTCGCCCACCCGGCCCAGTGCGCGGCGGAGCAGCAGCCACATCACCAGCGCGTGCCCGATGAACTGGGCCGAGTTCCCCAGCACCAGCCCCAGCATGCCGAGCGGCCGCACCAGGCTGAGCGCCACGGCGAAGTAGACCAGCACCGAGAACACGCCGACCAGTACCGGCGTCCGCGTGTTCTGGCGAGCGTAGTAGGCGAAGATCAGCACCTGGTCGAACGCGGCGAAGAAGGTACCGGGCAAGTAGCCCAGCAGCGCGATCCAGATGGCCCGCGCGCCCTCCAGGTCGGTCGCCCCGTGGTAGAAGAGCAGCGCCACTGCCGGCCAGCCGATGGCGGCCAGCCCGAGCGTCGCTGGCACGACCATGACCGTCACCAGCTTCAGCCCGGTGGCCAGCGTGCGCTGGAACGCCTCCTCGTCGTCATTCACGAAGTGGCGCGAGAGCGCCGGCAGCGCGGCCAGCGAGGTCGCCGCCGCCACCAGGCCGAGGATCATCTGGTTGAGCGCGGTGGCATAGCGCATCGCTCCCAGCGCGTGCTCGTCGACACCCCAGGCCAGGTTGCGGTCGACCACCAGCGCCACCGTGTTGGCGAAGAGCCCGAGGAAGATCGGCAGGTAGAGGAGCAGGACGCGCCGGATGGCCGGGTGGCCGAAGCCGACGTTGAGGCGCGGCATGGCGTCGCGCAGCCCGCTGAGCTGGATGAGGGCCAGCAGTCCCGCTCCGGCCAGGATGCCGATCACCAGGCTGGCCACGCCGAGCGAGCGCCCGAGCGTCAACGCAGCCGCCACGATCGCCGCGTTGCGGACGGCCAGCGAGAGCGAGGGTTGGGTGAAGCGCTGGAGGGCGTAGAGGGTCGACATCAGGATCGTCGAGAGCGCCAGCAGCAGGACTGCCGGCAGGATGAGTCGCACCAGCCGGATCGTGAGTTCGACCGTCTCCACCCCTCGTGCCTGCTCGCCGCCGCCGAGCGCGGTCATGCCGGCCACCACCCAGGGGGCGAGCAGCTCCATAACGAGGACGACGCCTCCGACCACGAGCAGCGCCAGGGTGAGCAGCGCGCCGACGATCCGGCGCAGCTCCTCGCGCTGCTCCGGCGCCGCGTAGGCGCTGAGGACGGGCACCAGCGCGGCCTGCATCATGCCGCTGATCACCAGGTCGAAGAGCATGGTGTGGACGTTGTCGGCGATGGTGAAGGCGGCCACCGCGTCGCCGGTGCCGAAGAGGACGGCGGTCACCTGTTCCCGAGCGAGCCCGAGCACCCGGCTGAGGATGACCCCAACCATGATGATCCCGGCCGCCCGGGCGATCTCGGCGCGCTCGGAGCGCTCGGGAGGGGGAGCGAGGTCGGCCGCGCTCACGGCTCTCCCGATCCCGGCGCGGCCATCGCCAGGATGCGCCGGACGAGCTCGCTCGTCGAGCGGCCGGGCGTCAGCGGCACGGTCACGACCTGCCCGCCGTAGGCGCGCACGATGGCGGCTTCCGGCAGGGGCTGCTTGCCAGCCGCGAGCTCTGCCTCGTCCAGCGCGTAGTCGCCGCCCTTGACGTAGATATCTGGCCGCAGACGGCGCACGGCTTCCTCGGCCGTGTCGCCGGGGAAGACGGTCGCGTAGTCGACGCAGGCCAGCGCCGCCACCAGCTCGGCCCGCTCCTCGGCCGGCACGATCGGTCGGCCGGGCCCCTTGCGCTGCCGCGTCGACGCGTCGTCGTTGACGCCGACTACCAGCACGTCGCCGAGCGCGCGGGCAGCCTGGAGGTAGCGCGCGTGGCCGACGTGCAGCAGGTCGAAGTGGCCGTTGGTGAAGACGACGCGCTTGCCCTCGGC
This sequence comes from Thermomicrobiaceae bacterium, assembly GCA_014874455.1. Taxonomy (GTDB): domain Bacteria; phylum Chloroflexota; class Chloroflexia; order Thermomicrobiales; family Thermomicrobiaceae; genus Thermalbibacter. The sequence goes on along the minus strand of JADBJL010000074.1, from coordinate 15,109 downwards.
CCGCAGCCGGGAGCCCAACGCCTCGAGTTCGTCGAAGGGGATCACCTGGCCCACTGGATCGTCCGCTCCGGAGCGTGCCGCGGGATGCCGCCGGTCGCTCGCCCGCGTGTAAGCCGGTGCCCGGCCTGTCGGTCGACTATCGTAGCACAGCCGTAGCACAGCACGGGCGGCTGGCAGCGGGCGCGAGCCGCTCCCCGCTGGGGCTGAGGCCGGTGGGCGTCACCGGCCCGGCCTGCGCTCCGCTGAACTTCACGGTTCGGCAACGTCTCTCGCTCGTACGCCCGCTATCGTCTCCCTCGGGCTCTGGCGACACCGGATGCCGGAGAGAACCGGGAGAACACGGTACGGTGGTGCGCTACACACTGGCACGGCTGCTCCGAGCGATCGGGACGCTCTGGCTGGCGGTGACGCTCGTCTTCGTCGGGCTGCGCCTCTCCGGTGACCCAGCAGCAGCGCTGCTCGGCCCGGAGGCGAACCCCGAGGCCGTCGAAGCGCTGCGCCGGGCCTGGGGATTGGATCGGCCGCTCCCTCTCCAGTATGCGACCTATCTGTCGAACCTTGTGCACGGCGACTTCGGTCGCTCGCTCCGCGATCGGCGCCCCGCCACCGAAGTGGTGCACGAGCGCTTGCCGGTCACCGCTCGGCTGGCGGCTGTCTCGCTCGCGCTGGCCGTGGCGATCGGCGTCCCCGCTGGCGTGCTGGCGGCGTTCCGGCACGGGAGGATCGCTGACCGGCTCGTGATGGCCGGTGCGCTGCTCGGCCAGGGGCTGCCGAACTTCGTGCTCGGGCTGCTCCTGATCCTGCTCTTCGCCTTCCACCTGCGCTGGCTGCCCAGCGGTGGGCAGCAGGGTGCGAGCAGCATGATCCTGCCAGCGCTCACCCTGAGCACCTACGGGGTCGCTAGCCTGGCCCGCTTCACTCGCTCGGCCGTGCTGGAGGTGATCCATCAGGACTACCTGCGTACGGCCTACGCCAAGGGGCTGCCTACCGGCCGAGTCCTGGTCGACCACGTGGGCCGCAACGCCGCGCTAACGCTGGTGACCGTGCTGGGGCTCCAGCTCAGCGTCGCCATCGCCGGGGCGGTCGTGACCGAGACAGTCTTCGCCTGGCCAGGGATGGGACGTCTGCTGGCACAGGCGACGGAGCAGCGCGACTTCCCGGTGGTGCAGTACGGCGTCTTCGTGATCGTCCTCTCGGTGGTCGCGGTCAACTTCGTCGTGGATCTCCTCTACGGGCTCATCGACCCGCGGATCAGGTCAGCAGTGTGAGGGAGAGGGCGGATGGCCCAGTCACTGGTGCGCCAGCAGACGCACACCGGAAGCTACGAGGTGGCAGGCACGGTACGGCGACGCCAGGCCACAGCCCGGCGGGCGGTTCCGGTGCTCCTGCTCGTCGCCTGGATCGTCCTGGCCGCGGTGGTCATGTTCAGCCTGGCGCAACCCTGGCTCGGCCTGCCTGACCCGACGGCGCAGCGCTTGACGGCTCGACTCCAGCCGCCGATCGGCTTCGGCGGGACGTGGGCCCATCCGCTGGGCACTGACCACCTGGGCCGCGATCTGCTCAGCCGCCTGCTCGCTGGAGCGCGCGTCTCCCTCGGGCTCGCAAGCTTGGGCGTCCTCATCAGTCTCGCTGTGGGCACGGCGCTCGGCCTGCTGGCCGGCTTTCGCCGGGGCGTCCTCGACCAGGCCGTCATGTTCGCGGTCGATGTCCAGTTGTCCGTCCCCTTCCTGGTGATCGCGCTGGCGGCGCTGACGCTCTTCGGCACCGGCCTGCCGGTGCTGATCGTGCTGCTCGGGCTCAGCGGCTGGGAGCAGTATGCGCGCCTCGCCAGAGCGCTCAGCCTGCGCGCGAGCCAGGAGCTCTACGTGGTGGCGGCGCGTAGCCTGGGAGCTTCAACCGCCCGCATCCTCGGGCGGCATGTCCTGCCCAACGTCCTGGCGCCGCTGCTGGTGCTGGCGACGCTCCAGTTCACCAGCCTGCTGCTGCTCGAGTCGTCGCTCAGCTTTCTGGGGCTCGGTGTCCAGCCGCCGACTCCGAGCTGGGGCAACATGCTCGGTGACGCCCGCAATTACCTGCAGCTCGCCTGGTGGGCGGCCCTCTCCCCGGGCCTGGCCCTGCTCCTGGTGACGCTGGCAGTCAATACGACCGGTGACTGGCTCCGTGACGTGACGGATCCGGCACTGCGGAGACGGTAGGGTGGGAGATCGTGGGGATAGAGAGCGAAAGGAGCAAGAGATGAACGGCTTGACCCGTCGGCGCTTGCTCGGCCTGCTGGCGCTCGGTGCCGGTAGCGTGGCGCTGTCGCCAGCGCTGGCGGCCTGCCAGGCGACGCAGCCGGGCCAGCCGGCCTCACCCGAGGCTGCCGGCTCTACCGGCTCGAGTACCTCCCCCGTTCCTGCTGCCGGACGCACCCCGAGCGCGCCTGGCACCCCTCAGGTAGCGGTCAGCGCCACGCCAGTAGCCGAGCGCGAGCGGCCTGAACTGGTCGTCGGCGTCCAGGGCTTGCCGCCGGTGCTCGACCCTCACCAGGCTCTGTCGAACGTGGGCACTCGCGTCACCTACTCGATGTTCGACTACCTGATCGAGCGGGATTTCCTCTCCGGCCCGACCCCTGGCACGGGCTTCGAGCTCATCCCGCAGGTGGCACAGGAGTGGAGACGCCTCGACGACCTGACCATCGAGTTCAGGTTGCGCGAGGACGTCCGCTTCCACAACGGCGACCGCCTGACAGCCGAGGACGTGGTGTTCACGTTCGAGCGCCTCTTCAAAGACACGCCGGACGCGCTGCGAGAGGCGAAGTCGTACTTCAGCACCGTGACGGGCGTCGAGGCAGTGGACGAGTATACCGTCCGCTTCACGACAGCCTACCCTGACCCGGTCTTCGAGAAGCGCGTCTCCTCCTGGGGCGGTTGGCTGCTCCCCAAGCGCTCCTACAAGGAGGTCGGGTTCGATGCGTTCGGCCTCCGCCCGGTCGGAACCGGCCCTTACCGGCTAGTGGAATTCCAGCCCGATGACCATCTCACGCTGGAGGCGTTCGACGAGTACTTCGGCGGGCGTCCGACGGCGCGGCGAATCATCTTCCGCGTCATCCCGGAGATCCAGGCGCGGGTCACGGCGCTGGCGAACGGCGAGGTCGACATCATCACGAATGTGCCGCCCGACCAGGTGCCGGTGCTCAAGCAGCTCCCCGGCGTCGAGGTGCGCAGTGTCCCGCTGGCTAACTGCCACGTCCTCCGTTACAACTGCAACCGGCCGGAGCTGCGCGACAAGCGTATCCGCCAGGCGCTCAACCTGGCCATCGACCGCAAGCTGCTCGTCGAGACGCTGTGGGGCGGCCAGGCCCTGTTGACCCGCAGCCACCAGTTCGAGGACTACGGGCCGCTCTACAACCCGAACCGGCCCTACACGCCGTACGATCCAGAGCGCGCCCGCGCGCTGCTGGCAGAGGCTGGCTATGCCGGCCAGACTATCCGCTACAACGTCAAGCCTGGCTACTACACGCTCGGCGTCGAGGCCGCCCAGGCCATCGCCGAGATGTGGAAGGCGGTCGGGATCAACGCCGAGGTGCAGCTCATCGACTGGGCTGACCTGCCGAAGGAGGAGCGAATGGTCGGCTCGTGGTCGAACTCCAACTACCTGGCCGACCCGGAGGGTGCCTTCTGGAACCGCTGGGGGAAGGAACAGGCGACCCAGCGCGATTGGTGGACGCCGGAGAACCCGCGTTTCAACGAGCTGGGTGACCAGCAGCGGCGGACGCTCGACCAGGAGTTCCGCTACCGGGCCTTCCAGGAGATGCTCGATATCTGGGAGGACGAGGCTCCTGGCACCGTCCTCTACATCCCCATCGAGCACTACGGAGTCCGAAAGGGAGTCGACTGGACACCGTACTCCTTCTACTACATGGATCTGCGGCCGGATAACCTGCGGTTCTCCTAGAGCGGCGGGAGTATCGGACGAAGGGAGTTCGCCGTGCCGGCGGTTAGCCGTGTCCTGATCGTCACGTTCGATGGCCTGCGCCCCGACCTGATCACTCCAGAGCGCATGCCCCACCTCGCATCTCTTGCCTCGGCCGGCGCGCTGCTGACCGACTACCACGCTGCCTACCCGGCACACACGCGCGTGCAGGTCTCGACCCTGGCCACCGGTACCTATCCCGGGCTGCACGGCCTGACCGCCAACGTGATGGTCGTCCCTGGGGTCGAGGACGGGGTCGTGGACACCGGCGACTACCGCCACCTGGAAGCGCTCGACCTCGCTACCGGAGGACGTGCCCTCCTCCGCCCGACCCTGGGCGAGCTGCTGGCGCGAGAAGGTCGCCGCCTGGCCGTGGCTGGCAGCGGCTCGTCCGGCTCGACGTTCCTCTGGACACGCCGGCACCCGTATCGGGTGGTGAACCCGCGCACTGCCTTCGGTCGCCCTGACCTCTACGCCCTGCGCGCCAAGCTGGGTGACCCGCCGGAGCCGACCGCTCCGGCCTCCGAGCTGGCCTCTTATGCCCTGCGCGCCGCGACCGAGTTGTTTCTCGACGACCCGGAGGTGGCCGTGACGGTGCTCTGGCTGCACGAGCCGGACGCTTCTCTCCACCGGTACGGACTCGGCGCGCCGGAGGTCGGTGACGTGCTCCGCTGGCTTGATGAGCTGCTGGCCAGGATGCTGGAGCTGCTCGAACGGCGGCGACTGCTCGACGAGGGCGTCGTCGTCCTCCTCTCCGACCACGGCCATTCCACGCCCCAGAGCGGGCGCTCGCTGGCGGAATCGCTGGCGGAGGCACCGCTGGCGGTGCAGCGAGCCGCAGCGCCACTGCGGCCGAGCAGCGACTTCCTCTACCTCCGCCCGGGTGCCTCGCGCCCAGGCCCGCGAGACCTGCAGCCGCTGGCGGAGTGGTTGCAGCGCCAGTCCTGGGCTGGCGCCGTCTTCGCTCGACCCGAAGATGCCCCCGAACTCCCCGGTACGTTGCCGCTCGATGCCCTCTGGGGTGGCCGGATCGACGAGGACACGGAGTCGCGTCTCCCCCTGCTGGCGGTCAACCCGCGTTGGAGCGACGAGCCGAACGCCTACGGTATCCCCGGCACCGTACCAGCGCTTACCGAGCAGGTCGCGCTCCGCTCGACCCACGGCGCTGCCTCGCCGTATGACCTCCACGCGTTCGCCCTCTTTCTCGGCGCAGGCATCCAGGCTGGCGCCGTCAGCGCTCTCCCGGCCGGCGCGGTTGACCTGGTGCCGACCGTGCTGGCGCTGCTCGGCCTGCGGGTGCCCGAGCACGTCCAGGGGCGCGTGTTGCACGAGGTGCTGGAAGGGGTGCCCGGCGAGCCACCCCAGCACCAGAGGGAGCTGGTGACTCCACCAGCCCCGGCGAGCGATGGCAACCCCGTACTGGTTCGGGAGCGGGTCGGCTCCACGACGTACGTCCACCTCGTCGACTCAGCTCCTCGCGACTGAGCGGGAGATCGTGGACTCCGGCGCGGTCTCCGTCAGGCCAGCGGCACCCCACGTGCGCTCAGGGCTGCTGTCAACCGCCGGGCGTCGTCGATCGCGTGGGCCCAGGCATCGTTGTTGAAATAGACGTAGCCCTCGCGTCCATTCGCCGCGAGTTGCTCCAGCCGCGCGGCCAGTGCGGCGATCTCCTCGTCGGTCAGGCCGATGCCGTAGGTGCCGTGGTGCACTCGCACATAGCCGAATGGCCCGGTGAACGGCAGCTCCTCCGGCGTCGGGCAGCGGCCGCCCAGCGCCACCACCACCGCTCCACCGGACGCGGCGACGAGATCCAGCACCGCTGGCTCGAACCAGCTCGGGTGGCGGAATTCGACGGCGAACCGGGGGCGCTCGGGCAACTGGCCGAGGAAGCTGCGTAGCCGCTCGAGATCGCGTGCGAAGCCCGGCGGGAGCTGGAAGAGCACCAGCTCCAGCGCCGGGCCCAGCCCACCGGCTGCCTCGAGCAGCCGCTCCAGCTCCTCTCCTGCATCAGCCAGCCGCCGGACGTGGGTGATCAGGCGGCTGGCCTTGACCGCGAAGCGGAAGCCAGGCCGCGCCGCAGCCACCTGCGCCCAGCGGGCGAACTGCTGGCGAGAGGGCAGGCGGTAGAAGCTGGCATTGATCTCCACGGTCGGGAAGTGCCGGACGTAGTAGGCGAACCACTCGCGCGGCGCGAGGTCGGGCGGGTAGAACCGTCCGAGCCAGTGCCGGTACGACCAGCCCGAGGTGCCGACCCACAGCATGGCTGCCTGCTCCGCCGCTTCCGCGCCTCACCAGCCGGTGCCCGGCTGCGAGGGGCGGCTCTCAGCCGCGCTCTGCTACCGGTTGTAGCACGTCGAGCAGGATGAGCGCCAGCACCTTCGTTCCCGTGACCAGCTCCTCCACCGTGATGTACTCATCCGACTGGTGTGAGGTGCCGTTCGTCGCTGGCCCGTAGAGGATGCTGTTGGTGATCCCGGCTCCGTGCACCACGAAGCGCTGGTCGTGGCTGCCGGCCGAGATCATGACCCGCGGGGCCATGCCCATCTCCCGGATCGCCCGCGCCGCGGCCTGCACGAGCGGCTCCCGCTCGCCGACCAGCGTCGGCGGCGTGGCGTACCGCTCCTCGTAGCTCCAGCGCAGTCGCGGCTCCTCGATGCGCAGGGCCTCCAGCAGGTCAAAGAGTTCCTGCCGGGCCTGATCGAGCGTCTCCGGCGGAACCAGCCGGCGGTTGAAGGTGACGGTGCAGCGGTCGGGGATGACGTTGGTGGCCACCCCGCCCTCGATGGTGTCGAAGGAGAGCGTCGCCGTCTCGGTGCCAGGCGTCGCGAGCAGCAGCTCGGTGCGGCGCTGGCGGAGTTGCGGCTTCAGCTCCGACTCAGCCCGGCAGAGGAAGCGCGCTGCCAGCTCCACCGCGTTCACGCCCAGGTGCGGAGCGCTGCCGTGCGCCTGTCTCCCGTACAGGGTGAACGCTCCCCAGAGCGCGCCCTTATGCCCGACCCCAATGCCGTCCAGCCCGAACGGCTCGGTGATGATCACGCCGTCGGTGTTCCCGCGGCTGATCACTCCCTGCTCGACCAGGAACCCGGTTCCGGCGTTCCGGTTGCCCACCGTCTCCTCGTCGGGCACGAAGCTGTGGGTCACCTCGCCGGCCCACTCGATCCCGGCCCGGCGCAGCGCCTCGACCGCATAGACCTGGGCGACCAGCCCGCTCTTCATATCGCAGGCGCCGCGGCCGTAGATGCGCCCGTCGACCAGTTCGCCGCCGAAGGGGTCGCGTGTCCAGTCGTGGCCGGCCGGAACGACGTCGTAGTGGCCGTTCAGGTGCAGGCGAAAGCCTGGCCCGGCCGGGCCCACGAGCCGGGCCAGCAGGCTCGGCCGGGGCAGCCCTTCGCCGAGCGGCGCCAATACCGGCAGGAGCTCGTCCGGCACCCGCACGACCTCGGTGGCGTAGCCCAGCCGGTCGAGCAGCCCCTTCGCCAGGGCCACGAACTCCTCGTAGGCTTCGCCCGGCGGGTTCACCGTCGGAACCCGGATGAACGCTTGGAGGGTCTCGACCATCTCACCGGCCAGCGCATCCACCGCTGCGCAGACCGCTCGCTGGCGCTCGTCCATCGTTCACCTCTCCTTTCCCGCTGCGCGACTACTCGGCCCAGGGCATGCGCAATGTAGCGACCACCGGCCGGTGATCCGACGACCAGCGGTCGAGGACACGTGCCTCCAGCACGGTGATCTCCGGCGAGACCAACACGTAGTCGATGCGCCTGCCGTCGTCCGAGGTCGTTCCCTCCGGGCCCAGGCCGAGAGCGGCATCGACGAGTCCGGCGTCCAGCAGCCGGGCGATCACCGCATCCCCCGGCTCGGCGTTGAGGTCGCCGGCGATCACGACCGGGGTGCGGCCCGCCCAGAAGGCCACCAGCTCCTCGACCTGCGCCAGCCGCACCGCTCCGGCTCCCCGCGGGTCGTCCAGGTGCGTGCCGATGACCCACAGCGAGCCACCGCCGGCCTCGACCCGCACTGCGAGCGCCGAGCGCCGCAGGTTCTGCGTCTGTGAGAAGCGCCGAAGTTCCACGGCGGACACCGGCGCCCGGGTCAGGACGGCGTTGCCCCAGAGCCCGTCGGCGGAGGCCGGCCCCCAGGCGGCCTGCATCCCCAGCCGGCGGCTCAGCCAGAGCAAGTTATCGGCCCCGTTGGTCACCAGCCAGCCGCGGCTCACTTCCTGGAGCACGACGACATCGGGCCGGGCCGCCTCGATGGTGCGGGCGGTCTCCTCCAGGCTCCAGCGGTCGTCGAGGGCGAAGCCGGACTGGATGTTGTAGGTCATCACCGTCACTTGGCCCGCCAGCGGGGCTGCGGACAGCGCCGCTGGCGCACGGAGTCCCTGCCAGCCGGCAGCGAGCGCGACCAGCGCTCCAGCGACCAGCGCAGTCGAGTAGACCGGAACGCGGTCGGTTCCCGGCTTTCGGCTCGGCCACCACACCGTCGTCCCCAAGGTCGTGAGGAGCCAGGCCGCGCCGAGGTAGAGCCCGCTGCCGGTGGCGGTGTAGTAGCGAAACAGCAGGCCGACCTGGAGCACCATTCCCAGCGCGAACCCCAGCGCGACCCGGTTCACACTGCCCGCTCCTCGATCGGCACGGCCGCCGAGGAGCACGCCGGCGAGCAGCGCCGCGACGCCCGTAGCAGCGAGCAGCAGCCCGGCGACCGCCCCGCTCGACCCGTGCCAGGCGAGCCAGAGGCCCAGCCCGCTGGCAGCCGTGCCCGGCAGCCAGCCGGCCCAGTGGCTGGCGAGGAGCCGGCCGAGCGCCATGCCGCTGGCGAGGCCGAACCCGAGCGCCAGCGCAGCCGCTGGTAGTCGCAGTCCCGCCTGCACCTGGGCGAGCCCCAGGTTTCCCAGCACGAGGTGGAACAATGCCAGGAATGGCCCGATCAGGAGCGCCCGGGTACCTGGGAGCGCGACGATCTCGTCTTCCTCCCACTGTGCCGCCAGCAGCGACAGCGCACCCGCGCCGATCAAGAGAGCCGTGGCGACGTGAGCCGCCGGCCCCGGCGTCCACGGCAAGTCGACCGTCAGCCAGGCCGTCCGCAGCGCCAGGTCGAGCGCGCAGCCGGCGAGCAGCCCGACCCCGGCCGAGCGTCGATCCAGGCTCAGCAGGCTGACCAGCAGCCAGCCCCAGCCGGCGAGGCCGATCGCGCCGAGGAGCACGCGCAGCGGCGGGTCATCGGTCACCTGCAAGGCCAGGCGACTCAGCCAGAGCGTACCCGCGCTCGTGAGCAGCAGGCCCCGGCGGCCGAGGGCCAGGGCCAGCGGCCCGGCGAGCACCGCTGTGGAGAAGGCACCGAGGTTGTAGAGCGCGAGCGCCGTTCGCCGGCTCTGGTCGACCACGAACAGCAGGTCGGCGACGAACACCCTCGTCGCCTGCAGCCCCAGCGCCATCGCTGTGGCGGCGAGCACTACGACCCACCACGACTCAGCGCTCTCCCTCGCGAGGCTGAGCCATCCAGCTCGACCGGCTCCGCTGCCCGCCGGCCTCAACGGGCTCGTCACCGTTTCGGCCTCCGTTCGACCGAACCGTGATAGGGTACCCCTGTCCCCAGGAGGCGACTCCGGGGAAGCGTACGGCAGCGTCGAGCATCTCGACAATCCCCGGTCGGCACGGGCTCTCAGCCCCCGCGTGGCCCGCGACTAGCTCTCGACCTGGCCGATGGGGCCGACGAAGTGCTCGTAGACGGCGCGGGATGCGCGGGCCAAGAGCTGGGTGGCCGCGTAGCCGTCGCGGGCGCGCTTGGTGAACAGCGCGACGGCATAGACGACGTCGCCGGCATAGACGAGGCCGGCGTCGTTGCGCACCCCGCGGATCGAGCCGGTCTTGTGCGCCACCTGGACGCCGAAGGGGAGCAGCGCCGGGATGCGCTCGCGGAATTTCTGGCGCTTGAGGATATCCAGGACGGCTTCGCGCGCGGCCGGGCTCAGGCCCTGGCCCCGCTCGATCGCCTCGTAGAGGCGCACCATGTCGCGCGGCGTGGTGACGTTGTTGTCCGGTGTCTCGCGCGCGGCCCGGCAGTCGAGCGGGGCCAGGCGCGAGGCGAGGCGCGCCTTGAGCCCCTCGTAGGTCAGCGAGGGGTCGTGGGGGTCGAGATCGTGGAGGCCGGCCAGGATCTCCCAGGTGTCGAGCGGCAGCGAGGTTCGGCTCATGCCCAGCTCGCGCAGCGTCTCGGCCACCGCCTGCCGTCCGAGAAGGTCGTAAATCAGGTCGGTCGCCATGTTGTCGCTGACCGTGATCATCAGGGTCGCGATGTCTTTGACCGTGAGCGCAGCGCCGGGGTCGAGATCCTGGAGCACGCCGGAGCCTGGAACGCGCTGCTCCGCGTGGAGCGTGACCCGCTGCGCCAGGTCGATCCGCCCGGCGTCGGCCTGGCGATACAGGGTGTACAGGAGGACAGTCTTGAACGTCGAGGCCGTGGGGAAGACCTCGTCGGCGTTGTAGGCCAGCTCCTCGCCGGTATCCAGCCGCTTGGCCGCGATGCCGAGTACGCCGTCGAACCCGCGGGCCAGTTGCTCGAACCTCGCCGTCATCGTCGTTCTGCCTCCTCGTTGCCCGTACCAGTGCCTGGTCGGCAGGCTACCACTCGGGTAGCAGGCCGGCAAGCGCAGTCGTGACGACCAGCCTCGCGGCGATCGGCACAAAAGGAGGGTCATCACAGCCGGAGCGGAACCGATCGCATTCGCCTCTTGCCCAACCGGCGCGTCCGTGTGAGACTTCGATACAGGGGTACAGTCGGTTCCGCTCTCGTCGACACAGCGGTGCTGCACTGCACCTGTTGGAGTCGAGTCGGCGACGACACCCGGCGTTGTCTCGAGCCGGCGTCGTCGCAAGAACAACGGGGGGTGCCCGTATGGATGGTACGGTCGAGACTCTGGGCGCGAGCAAACTGCCGGCTCCCGAGCTGGAGCGGGAGGCCCTCGAGCATGTCTGGATCCACTCGGCTGAGTGGGTTCGCATCGCCGAGGAGCGAGGGTTCCGCGTCTTCGAGCGGGCCTATGGGAGCACGCTGGTCGACGTCAACGGGCGAGAGTACATCGATGGGCTCTCCGGGCTCTGGGTGGTGAACGCGGGCCATGGCCGCCAGGAGATCGCCCAGGCCATGGCTGAGCAGGCAGCCCGGATCGCCTACGTCTCCGCTGCGAACCACACGACGGTACCCACGGTTCAGCTCGCGAATGTGCTGGCCGGCCTGACGCCAGGGGACTTGAACCGCATCTTCTTCTGCTCCGGCGGCTCGGAGGCGGTCGAGAGCGCGATCAAGATCGCCAAGCAGGTTCAGGCCATGCGGGGCTTCCCCAAGCGATACAAGATCATCGCCCGCCGGGGCAGCTACCATGGCATGACCTACGGCGCGATGAGCCTGACCCAGGCGCGCAACGAGAAGTTCTTCGGGCCGTTCATGTACGGAGTCTCCTACGTGCCCTCGCCCAACCGCTATCGCAACGACTTCGGCCTCGAGGGCGAAGAGGGCGACCTGATGTGCGCCAACTACGTCGAGCAGGAGATCCAGTACCAGGATCCGGAGACGGTCGCGGCGGTGATCGGCGAGCCGATCTCCACCTCGAACGGCGTCCATGTGCCCTCGCCCAAGTACTGGCAGCGCCTGCGCGAGATCTGCGACAAGTACGGCGTGCTGCTGATCATGGACGAGGTCATCAACGGCTTCGGCCGCACCGGCACGATGTTCGCCGCCGAGCATTTCGGGGTCGTGCCCGACTTGATGACGATGGCCAAGGGGCTGACCTCCGGCTATGCCCCGATGGGGGCGGTCGCGGTCAGCGAGAAAGTCTTCGAGATCTTTCGCGAGCAGAAGGACGTGCCGCTCGGGCACCTGCTCACCTTCGGCGGCCATGCGGTAGCTGCGGCTGCGGCGCTCAAGAACCTCGAGATCTTCCAGCGAGAGAACCTGGTGCAGCAGAGCGCCGAAAAGGGACAGTACCTGCTCACGCAGCTCAAGGAACTCCTGCACCATCCGACGGTCGGTGATGTCCGGGGTCTGGGGCTAATGTGCGGCCTGGAGATGGTCAAGAACAAGGCGACCAAAGAGAAGTGGCCGCGCAACTCCGCCTTCATCAAGGCGCTCGAGCGGCGGATGAACGAGAAGGGGTTGCTGACCCGCGTCTGGGAGATCGTCCACGTCGCGCCTCCGCTGGTGGTGACCTACGAGGAGCTGGATCGCATCGTCGAGATCATCGACGAGTCGCTCACCGAGGCCGAGAACGAGTTCGCGAGCGAGATCGGCGTCTGAACCGAGCGCACGCCGGCAGCGAGGGGGTGCCGCCCGGTCACGCTGCGCCCCCTCGTCCGCTGGTCACTCCTGGATGAGTCCAGCCAGGCGCTCGGCCAGGCGCTCGGGTTCCATCTCCTCGTCGCGCAGGAGCAGGCGCTGGCGCCCCTCCTTGTCGATGACGTAGGTGACGGTGGTGTGGCCGACGGTGTAGGCCGTCGGGTTATCGGGCAGCGGCTGTCTCATCACCCCGATCCCGTAGGACGACCAGACCTGCTCGAGCGTCGCCTGGTCGCCGGTCAGGAATGTCAGCGTGCCGCTCAGGCCGTTGGCGTCGAGGTACTGTCGCAGCCGGGCCGGCGTGTCCTGCTCCGGGTCGACGGTCACGGCCAGCACGGCGACCGTGCGCTGCTGCTCCGGCTTCAGGCGCTCGACCGCTGCCTTGAGCTTTTGCGCTGTGAGCGGGCAGACGTCCGGGCAGCTCGTATAGAGGAAGGTGAGGACGACGACCTTGCCGCGCAGAGCGGAAAGCTGCACCGGCCGCTCGTCCTGGTCGACGAGGGCGAAATCGGGCGCCGGCCGGGCGTCCAGCTCGACGGCGTCTTCCTGGGTACCGTCCGAGCGAGCCCAGCCGAGCCACCAGAGGGCGGTCGCCAGCCCCAGCGAGGTGAGCGTGAGGAGCGCTGCGCTGAGCACCAGGAGCCACAATATCCGTCTGGACAGGAGAGGTGTCGCCGTGCGCTCCATCAGTCGTCTCCAGCAGGCTTGCCCCTACACTCGCTGGCCGGCCCGTCGCTCCGCCCGCTGCGCCTGTGGAAGAGCATTCAGTCAGAGAACTGGTACGCAGCGCTAGAGGAGCACGTCGCGCAGGCGCTGGTAGGCGTCCTGGTCGTACTGAGCCAGCCGCTCGATCAGCTCGGCCAGGGTGACCCGGCCGAACTCCGGGTGCTGGGCAGCGCGTTGCCACTGGTCTTCGCTGAGCTGGCCCAGCCGCTGAACCAGCTCACGGCGTAGCTCGCGGAAAGCCGCGAGTGCCTCGAACGGATCCTCGCGGGCGTAGCCGCGCTCGATCGCCGTGAGATCTGGATCGAACTCGCTGATCTCCGGCTCATCCTCGGCCAGGATTCGTTCCAGTCGCTGCAAGGTCTCGGCATCGAAGTCGCGCAGGTAGGCGAGGATCTCGACGGCACCCCACTGCCCGCCGCACCCGGCCTTGCGCAGCGTCTCGGCCGAGAGATCCTCGACCAAGTTGGCGACCCGATCCGGGAAGCGGTGAAGCTGCTCCAGAAGCTCAGCGCGATCGGCGTCTCGGTCACCGTGCATGTCGATAGGCCAGCCCTTTCGACGGTGTCGACGGCAGCGGGCGCTGCCCCAGGGCAACAGCGACCGCGGCTTCGGCCAGAACCCGCGTCGGGTCGATCAGCGGCACCGGCAGGTCGTCGGCACGGAGCACGAGCGGCAACTCGGTGCAGGCGGCCACCATCGCCCGTGCGCCGCGCCGCGCCAGCTCCAGTGCCGGGCCGAGTGCGAGTTCCGTCGTTGACCGCCCGAGCTTTCCAGCTTTGACGGCAGTGATCGCCGTCGAGACCAAGGTCTGCTCGTCCTCCGGAGGGCTCATCGCCCGCAGCCCGCGCTCGGCGAGTGCCCGGTGGTAGAGCCCGGAGGCAATAGTACCGGCAGTCGCCAGGATACCCACCGTCGCTCCGGCTGGCAGCGTCTCGGCCAGCCGGTCAGCGGTCTCATCGATCATACTGAGGAAGGGTATCGCGACCTCGGGCTGCACTCGCGGGAGAAAGGCATGGGCGGTGTTGCAGGGCATGACGATGAAGGACGCTCCGGCGCTGGCCAATCGACGGGCGCTGGCGATCAGCCACGGCGTCGGGTCGGGCCCACCGTGCAGGAGCGCTTCCGTCCGGTCTGGTACGGATGGATCGGCATCGATGATCACGTGCAGGTGCTCCTGGTCTCGGGTCGCTGGTGTGGCTTCGATGATCTTGCGGTACAGGTCGACTGTCGCCAGCGGGCCCATGCCGCCGAGCACACCGATCACCTGGCGTCCGGCCATGGTTCTCTGTCCTCGACCCTCTCACTCACGTTTTGCCTCGCGCGGCTCGCTGGGCGAACGTCGAAGAGCGAGGCGAACCAGCGATCACCATATCCGCCTCCAGGCCGGGAGTTCACGATGCTACCCGCACACGGTCACGGGTCATGGGACAGTGGGAGCAGCCCGAGCCAGCGGAGGGGTCATCGGTGGCATTATAGCACCATTGGCGAGCAGCGCCGGATCGCTCCGTACACTTGATACCTGGGCGGGCTTCGCACGGCGGGCACCCCAGGTGAGGTAGTTCGCAGGCTCGTGATCACGAGGCAATGAGCGGGGAAGCAGCGATGTTCGTCGATTTGAGCTTCTTCGAGGTCGAGGAGGGAATGCAGCACGTCTTCGAGCGCGCCTTTCGCGTCCTGATCGAGGAAGCGCGGCAAGCCGACGGCTGTCTCTCCTCGGAGCTCGTCCGCCTCGACGAGGATCGGCGCTATGTCTGGGTGGAGCGCTGGTCTTCCCGCGAGGCACACAACCGGTTCAACCAGCTCCTCTTTGGGCAGTTGTTGCCGCGCTTGCCCGACCTCGAACGCTACGCCCAGCGCTTGATCGACCGCGATGCCGAGGGCTACGTCGTGCTCTGAAGCCGGTACGGCAGGTCTGCCAGCCGCGCGTAGGGCGGGAGCGGGCCGCCGAGGAGCGGCAGCGCGTAGCGGCGGTAGGCCTCGGTCACTGACCGCCCGTCCGGGCCGATGAAATCGTCCGGCAACACTCGTTCCCGGTTCGCGACTGCCGTCAGCGGCACCGCGCCGAAGCGTACCTGGTACGGTTCATCGGAGACCCGCTCCA
>JADBJL010000051.1 GCA_014874455.1 Thermomicrobiaceae bacterium | reverse complement strand
GCGCGGCTCCCGTCCGACTTGCATGCATTAGGCACGCCGCCAGCGTTGTCCCTGAGCCAGGATCAAACTCTCCATCAAGACTCAGCCCCTGTCATCGACAGGGGATCACGC
Source organism: Thermomicrobiaceae bacterium (assembly GCA_014874455.1). Lineage (GTDB taxonomy): Bacteria > Chloroflexota > Chloroflexia > Thermomicrobiales > Thermomicrobiaceae > Thermalbibacter. The sequence continues at coordinate 20,469 of JADBJL010000051.1, read as the reverse complement.
TCGATTGCTCTCGACCCGCGAAGCCCCTCTCGGGCGCTCCGCGTGCCGCGGGCCCCCTCGCGTGCGAACCACACTTCAATTGTCAAGGTGCCTCGCCCTCAACAGGCGGGTCGGCTCTCTCTGCCGACCCCATATATAGTATACCCGATGACGCGCAATTTCGTCAACTTCGCGCCGTTCTCCGGCGCTGCTCGTCGCTGACCATCGCTCGTCAGCGACGAGCAAGTGTACGCACCGGTCACCTCCCTGTCAAGACCATTTCCCTCCTTCGCCCCCAAAATTGCTCGCACTCCTTCACCCATCGCGAACCGCTGTAGGCAGCAGCGCGTTCCGCGCTCGGGCGCTCTCCGCTCGCTGCCGGGTCGATGAGGATGACCGGCTCGGCATCGGCTCGGACGCTTCCATCCGCTTTGCGCCTCCGAGGCCCGCCGGAATCCGGTATGATCTCTCCTGGAGGTTACTGATGCCTTTCGTCGACCGCCTGCCCCGCCGCGTCACCGTCGTCGAGGTCGGGCCCCGCGATGGCCTCCAGAACGAGGCCCATCCGGTGCCGACCGACACCAAGGTCGCCTTCATCGACCGGCTCGCCGCGGTCGGCTTGCCGGTCATCGAAGTGACCAGCTTCGTCAGTCCCACAGCGGTGCCCCAGCTCGCGGACGCTGAGGAGGTGATGCGGCGCGTCGCGCGCCGTCCGGGCACCCGCTATCTGGCGCTCGTACCCAACGAGCGCGGGCTCGATCGCGCCCTGGCCGCGGGCTGCGACGCGATCGCCCTCTTCACCGCTGCTTCCGAGGCGTTTTCTCAGGCCAATGTCCGCGCCTCGATCGATGAGACCTTCCAGCGCTTTCAGCCGGTCGTCAGGCGAGCGCGGGCTGCGGGGCTCTGGATTCGCGGCTATGTCTCCACAGCCTTCCATTGCCCGTACTCAGGCCCCGTCGATCCTGAGCTGGCGCTCTCGGTAACCGAACGTCTCTTCGCTCTGGGCTGCCACGAGGTCGCTCTTGCAGACACTATCGGCCGCGCCACGCCGCGCGAGGTCGATCGCCTCCTGGCGCTGGCGACGCGCCTCTTCGAGCCGAGCCTCCTGGCACTGCACTTCCACGATACCGCTGGGCTGGCGCTCGCCAACGTGATGATCGGGCTCGACTACGGTGTGACCGTCTTCGACGCCTCGGCTGGCGGGTTGGGAGGTTGCCCGTTTGCCCCGGGTGCCCCTGGCAACCTGGCGACCGAGCGGCTCCTGGCACTGCTCGACGGGCTGGGCATCGAGACCGGCGTGGATCGAGAGGCCGTGGCCACGGCGGTGGCGGAGCTTCGCCGAGCCGTACCCGGAATCGGCGCTCACGCCCGGTGAGGCGGGGCCAGGACTCCCATGGACAGGTGTTACGCCTCACGAGCCAGCCAATGGCTCTGGCTATCTCGCGCGCGGAGAAGGAGCAAGGGTGCCACGCGGCCGGTGAGGAGCCGCTCGGTCACGCTGCCGAGGATCCAGCGGGCGAGTCCACTTCGCCCGTGGGTCGCCATCACGACGAGGTCGGGTCGCTGTGAGGCGATGAAGCGGCTGAGCTGCTCGGCGGGATCGCCGCTGAGCACGTGCCGAAGGATCGGCGCGGTGGCCGTCCTTGCAAGCACCTCGCCGACCTGCCGGAGGTAGTCCTCAGCCTCACGCTGGGGTCGCCCGCTGTCTCTCGCTGGAGACGACTCGGCGCTACGCACCAGCACTAAGCTCGCGCGAGCCAGGCGAGCGAGTTCCAGGGCTACTGGCAATGCCTGCTCGGCGAGGGGTGAGCCATCGAGCGGCACGAGGATCGTCCGGAATTCCACCCGCCTGGGTTGCTCGGGCTTAGGTACGGCCGGCACGACGAGGACAGGGCCGGGTGCCTCACGAGCCACGCGGTCGGCGACGCTCCCGAGAACCAGTCGCTCGATGCCGCCTCGGCCGTGGCTCGCTACGACGACCAACGGGGCGGGCCAGCGCTCGGCCTCGTCGAGGATCTCGGCAACGGGGTCGCCCAGCCGGAAGACGGGACGCACCTTGAGGCCGGCGGCCCGGAGCCTGCCGATGGGCTCCTCGAACAGCTCCGGCTCCTCCAGTTCGACGCGTGGTTCCTGAGGCGAGATCCAGACGACCTCGCCGCGGCGCGCATCGAAGATGGGACGCATCTCCTCGAGCACGTGGAGCACGACGACCGGGGAACCGGTCAACTCACCGAGTGCGGCAGCAAACGGCAACGCCGACTCCGATGGCTCTGAGCCGTCGAGCGGGAGAACGATCGTCTCGAAGAGTGGCATGGACGTACCCCTTCGCCGGAATCGGTGCGCTCGAGCCGGCTCGGGCACGGCCTGAGCGGCACCCGTTATCCTATCGCGTACCGGCTCTTGGTGGTGCATCGGCCGGGTCTCGATACACCGGTGTATCCTGGAGCGACGAGCCCATACAGGTGCTGGCCCTGAAGCGAGGGGCGCCGGGCGATGCAAGGAGGTGGACATGGAGCGACTCAGCGTTCCACCAGCAGTCGAGTCGCGGCTGCGCCGGGAGTGGATCGTCTGGTTCACCACCGTGCGCGCGGACGGGCAACCCCAGCCGGTACCGGTCTGGTTTCTCTGGGACGGCAAGGAGTTCGTGATCTTCTCGCAGCCGCGCACGCAGAAGCTGCGCAACATCCAGGTGAATCCGAAGGTCTCGCTCCATCTGAACTCGGACGCGCGAGGCAACCAGGTCGTGCGCTTCGACGGGCTGGCGGAGATCGTGCCGGACGGCCAGCCCGCGACGGCGTTCCCCGCGATGATCGAGAAGTACCGCGAGGGCATCCGCAGCCTGGGGATGACGCCGGAGTCGTTCGCGGCAGCGTACTCGGTTCAGATCCGCGTGCGGCCCAGCCGCCTGATGCACTGGTAGGGATGATGAATGATGTCCCGATTGCCTCTTGTGGAGATACCTACGGTAGCGGTATCGTGCTCTCGTCTGGCAGCGGGTAAGGAGCCCACGGGCTCGCTTTCGGAGGGAGGGAGCCGATGGCGGTCAAAGTGCACCGCGTCAGCATCGACCCGTTCAAGCCGCTGGCTGAGGAGCCGCAGACAGGCCACAATCGCTGGCACGAGGCGATCGAGCCGATCTTAGAGGTGGAACCTGGCGAGCGGGTCGTCCTAGAGACCCGCGACGCGCTCGATGCACAGCTCACGCCCCAGTCGACGGCGGCCGATGTCGCCCGGGCGCGGCTCGGCCCCGTTCACCCCCTAACTGGGCCGGTCTACGTCAAGGGGGCAGAGCCGGGCGACCTCCTCGAGGTCAAGCTGCTGGAGATCGAACCGGATCCCTGGGAGCACTGGGGATATACGGCCGAGGTTCCCGGCTTCGGCTTCCTGCGCGACGTCTTCCCCGAGCCGTACCTCATCCACTGGCACTTGGTCGGCGACTACGCCGAGTCGCCGCAGCTCCCCGGGGTGCGCATCCGGCGGTGCCCGCACCCAGGCATCCTGGGCCTCGCCCCCTCGCGCGAGCTGCGCGAGCTGGTTACCCAGCGCGAGGCCGAGCTGGCGGCACGCGGCGGTGTGGCGCTGCCGCCCGATCCGACCGACGCCGTGCCGGCGCAGGGGCCGGTGGCCACCGAGGGCCTGCGCACGATCCCACCGCGCGAGAACGCTGGCAACATCGACATCAAGCAGATCACGCCGGGAGCGAGCGTCTTCCTGCCGGTGTGGGTCGAGGGCGCTCTCTTCTCCACCGGCGACGTTCATTTCGCGCAAGGGGACTGCGAGGCTTGCGGCACGGCGATCGAGATGCGGGCGGCGGTGCATGTCGAGTTCCGCGTGCACAAGGGCGAGGCGCGGCGCCGCAACATCCGCACGCTCCAGTTCCTGCGCGACGGCTACTTCACCGAGCCGGAGATGGCGGCACCGCGCCGCTTCTACGCGACCACCGGGATCTGCGTGCGCGAGGACGGCACGAATGAGTCGGAGAACCTGACCCTGGCCGCGCGCGATGCCCTGCTCAAGATGATCGACTACCTCGGCACGCGCGGCTTCGACCGGCAACAGGCCTACGCGCTCTGCAGCGTGGCCGTCGATCTCCGGGTGAGCCAGGTGGTGGACGTGCCGAACTTTATCGTCAGCGCCCTGCTGCCGCTCGACATCTTCGTCTAGCACGGGTCGGCGCTCGGGAATGGCGACGGCTCGGCCGGCTGGATCCAGAATACGCGAGGCCGGCCGAGCCGCACTGTGAATCGTTTCACCCGCACCGCTCAGCCCGGCCTACTGCGGGTGGTGCCCTGCCGGGCCTTCGCCACCAGCCGCCGCGAGCACGCCCGGCCGGCTGGCAGCCCCGCTCGCTGCCAGCGCCTCGCGGGCGAGGGCAACGACGCGGTCGACGGTGAACCCGAACTGCTCGGCGAGAACGGCTGCTGGCGCCGAGGCGCCGAAGTGGTCGATCCCCACTCCGCGTCCCCGCGGGCCAATAAACCGCTCCCAGCCCAGGAGTCGTGCGGCCTCGATCACGACGCGAGTGCCGATCTCGGGCAGCACGGTCTCCTGGTAGGCAGATGGCTGCGCCGCGAAGAGTTCCCAGCTCGGCATGCTGACCACCCGAGTCGCAACGCCCTCGCTCTCCAGCCGTTCGGCGGCCTGCAGAGCCAACGCCACCTCGGAGCCGGTCGCGACCAGGATCAGCTCAGGCGGCGTCCGCGACGCTTCGCGCAGGATGTACGCTCCCCTCGACAGAGCGCGCGCGGCTTCGCCGGTGACGTGCGGTACCTTCTGGCGCGTCAGCACGAGCGCCACTGGCCCCTCGCGCCACCCCAGCGCTACCTTCCAGGCTTCGGCCACCTCGGCAGCGTCGGCCGGGCGGATCAGGGTGAGGTTGGGGATAGCGCGCAGGGAGGGGAGGTGCTCGATCGGCTGGTGCGTTGGCCCGTCCTCGCCCAGGAAGATGCTGTCGTGGGTGAAGACATAGATCACCGGCAGCCGCATGAGTGCCGCCAGTCGGATCGCCGGCCGCATGTAGTCGCTGAAGACGAGAAAGGTTCCCCCGTAGGGAATCACGCCGCCGTGGAGCGCTAGGCCGTTCAGGATGGCGCCCATGGCGTGCTCGCGGACGCCGTAGTGGATGTTGCGCCCGGCGTAGTCGCCGCGGCGTACTGGGGGATAGCCTTCGAGGTAGGTTCGGTTGGACTCGCTGAGATCGGCCGAACCACCGATGAGCCAGGGGATGGCCGGGGCGATCGCGTTGAGCACGATGCCGGAGGCCTCGCGCGTGGCCATGGGGGCGGCCTCGTCGAAGCGAGGAAGGCGTTCTTCCCAGCCAGGGGGGAGTTCCCGGCGGATGGCGCGATCCCAGTCCTGTGCCAGAGCCGGGTGCTCGGCGCGCCAGGCGGCGAACAGGGCGTTCCACTCCGCCTCCTGCGCCGCCCAGCGCTCCCGCAGCCGAGCGAAGTACTCGTAGACCTCGGGTGGGACGTAGAAGGGTGGCTCCTGAGGCCAGCCGAGAGCCTGCTTGGTACGGCGCACTTCCTCTGCTCCCAGCGGAGCCCCGTGCGCGGCGGCAGAGTCCTGCTTTCCCGGGCTGCCGTAGGCGATGTGGGTGTGGCAGATGATCAGCGAAGGCCGCTCGAGCGCAGCGCGGGCCTCGCTGAGGGCCTGGTCGATCGCGACACGATCGTGGCCGTCGATCTCCAGCACCTGCCAGCCGTAAGCCTCGAAGCGCAGGCGCACGTTTTCGGTATAGGTGAGATCCGTGGAGCCGTCGATCGAGATGTCGTTGTCGTCGTAGAGGTAGATCAGCCGGCCCAGCCCCAAATGGCCAGCCAGCGAGGCGGCCTCGTGGCTCACCCCTTCCATCAGATCGCCGTCGCTGACGATAGCATACGTATAGTGGTCGACGATCGGGAAGCCGGGGCGATTGAAGTGGGCCGCTAGCCAGCGCTCCGCCAGTGCCATGCCGACGCCGGCCGCGAATCCTTGCCCGAGTGGCCCGGTCGTGATCTCGACGCCTGGGGTGTGGCCGTGCTCCGGGTGGCCAGGCGTGCGGCTGCCCCACTGGCGGAAGCTCTGGAGATCCTCTAGCGCCAGCGCGCCACTGAGATGGAGCAGCGCGTACAGGAGCATCGAACCATGGCCGGCAGAGAGAATGAACCGGTCACGGTTCGGCCACGCAGGGCTAACCGGGTTGTGCCGGAGATGGCGCGTCCAGAGGACAAAGGCGACGTCGGCCATTCCCATCGGCATCCCAGGGTGGCCGGACTTCGCTCGTTCCACCGCGTCCATCGCCAGCACGCGGAGCGCGTGCACACACTGCTGCTCAAGGGTCGACATGCACTTCATTCCTTTCTTCCAGCGCGAGCCGGCACGCCGAGATCGGAGCGGTTGGTTTCCGCTACGGCGTAGAGCATGTGATATGCCACGAGGATCTGCGTCAACGCCAGTGGGTGGCTGTGGCGCACCTCCAGTCCATAGTTGTACCAGCCGATCGCTTCCGGGTGGGGTCTGGGTGCGTCCCCCGGAAGATTCGCCCAAATGCAGCGCTCCAGCTCGCGCGCGTCCGCCGTCGGCACCTCCGCGTCGATCTCCAGAACATCGACCGGCTGGCCGGAATCGCGATCCAGGCGCAGTCGGATGTAGTGCTCTCCCAGCGCGCACCGGTCGAGTCCGACACACGGCAGGATGGTGAGGTCGGGGTGAGGGATGGTAGGGCGCAGGATGAGCCGCACATTGAGCTGGTTACCTGCCTCTTCCAGCGGTACGCCCGGTGGGGGATAGAACCGGACGACGAGGTCGGCGTACCGCCGCTGCGGCCGGATGAACGCCTCGGAGTCCGGCTCGCGCCGCTCGAGCTCCGCCAGCACCTGCTCGACCGTGTAGCCCCGCTTGGTCGTGTCGCGCCGCACCTTCCACACCCGGCGCAGATCCTCCGGTGGGTCGAGGTACACCTTCACGTCGAAGCAGTCCCGCGTCGCCTTCCGGTAGAAGCCGAGCAGTCCATCCACGATGATGAACGGCGTCGGCTTAACGTACTCCGGCCGCGTGAACGAGCCGGTGGAATGGTCGTAGACGGGCTTGAGGACAGGGAGACCCTGCCGGAGCTGTTGCAGGTGAGCTTCGAGGATGTCGAGGTAGTTGCAGTCCGGGTGGAGCGGCGTGATGCCCAGCGCCGCGCGCTCCCGCCGGTCGTACTTGTGATAGTCATCGGCGCAGAAGATCGTCACCCGCTCCCGGCCGAGGATTTCGGCGATACCGTAGCTGAGTGTCGACTTCCCCGCCGCGCTGTCTCCCACAATACCGAGAAGAACTGGTCGCTCGCTGCGCATGCTTCGATGCTCCTTTCGTCGTCCGCTCTCTGGCTCAGGCAGGCTGGTCGCAAGGCGCGGCTTCGTCATCCACTCTCCCGTATGCAGCTATCCTCTCCCGCATTGCCCCGGTGAAGACGGCCTATCCCCTCTGCGTTCGATCTCGCTCCGTGACGGCTCGCACTCTGAACTGGCGTGTCGTGCTCAGGCTTTCTTCGGAGGGATCGGGCGATGAGGCCTGCCTTCGGGGCCAGCTTGCCTCAGGCCGGTACGAGCTCTCCCTGGACTGGCCGATGGACGATGAAGCCGAGCGTCTGGCTCTGGCGCTGGGAGTCGTAGCTGACGATCTTGATAAAGCAGTCGGGATGCGCTTCCCGGCAGGCTCTCACCTCGGCCATCACCTCGTCCACGGTGGTCGCCTCGAAGAGCGGCAATTTCCACAGGGCCCAGAAGTGGTTCTCAGGCCCTGGCCGGTCGGTGAACTCGATGGCCGGGATCCAGCCATTCCGGAGGATGTAGGCGATCTGCTTGCTGATCTGCTCATCGGTCATCGGCGGGAGGTAGGAGAAGGTCTCGGTATACATCAGGCATCCCCTTCCATAGACATCGGGCTCGAGATGGACTGGCCGGGCGCCTGCCCCGTTTCGGCGGCCGTCGCCGTCAGTCGTCACCCGTCTGCGCCACATCGAGCGCGTCGACCGGCTGGAACTCGAAGCGCACCTCGCGCCAGGTGTCCATGGCAGCGCGAAGCTCGGGCGACCAGCGTGCCGCGTCCTCGAGGATCTGCCGCCCTTCGGCGAGGATATCCCGCCCCTCGTTGCGCGCCTGCACGACAGCCTCGAGAGCCACGCGGTTAGCGGTTGCCCCCGCGCGGTTGCCCCATGGGTGGCCGAGCGTCCCGCCGCCGAACTGCAGCACTGCGTCGTCGCCGAAGATCGTCACCAGTTCGGGCATGTGCCAGACGTGGATCCCACCGGAGGCGACCGGGAAGATCCCCGGGAGCGAGGCCCAGTGCTGGTCGAAGAAGACGCCGCGGCTCGCATCGGCGGGCACGAAGTCTTCGCGCAAGAGGTCGTTGATGGCGATGGTGGAGACGCGATCCGATTCGAGCTTCCCAACCACGGTGCCGTTGTGCAGGTGGTCGCCGCCGACCAGGCGGGCCCACTTGGCCAGGACGCGCCAGTGTATGCCGTGGTTCTTCTGCCGATCGATGACGGCATGCATCGCCCGGTGGAGGTGGAGGAGCATGCCATTCTTGCGACACCAGCGGGAGAGTGAGGCGTGAGCGGCGAAGCCGACAGTCAGGAAGTCGAGCATGATGATCCGGCTTCCCATGGCCTTGGCCGTCTCGGCCCGCTCGTAGATCTCCTCCATAGTGGGCGCGGTGACGTTGAGGTAATGGCCCTTGGCTTCGCCGGTCTCGGCCTCGGCCTTCGCTACCGCCTCCATGACGAAGGCGAAGCGGTCACGCCAGCGCATGAAGGGCTGGGAGTTGATGTTCTCGTCGTCCTTGGTGAAGTCCAGCCCGCCCGCCAAAGCCTCGTACACCAGCCGACCGTAGTTCTTCGCCGAGAGACCCAGCTTCGGCTTGATCGTGCAACCGAGTAGGGGCCGACCGTACTTGTTGAGCATGTCGCGCTCAACCTGCACACCGTGCGGCGGGCCTTGAAAGGTCTTGATGTAGGCCACGGGGATGCGCATATCCTCGAGCCGCACTGCCCGCACGGCCTTGAACCCGAAGACGTTGCCGACGATCGAGGATGCCAGATTAGGCAGCGAGCCTTCCTCGAAGAGATCCAGCGGGTAGGCGATGAAGGCGTAGAACTGGTCGGGCTGGCCGGGTACCGGCTCGAGGTGGTAGCACCGCGCCCGGTAGCGGTCTAGGTTCGTGAGGAGATCCGACCACACGACCGTCCACGTGCCCGTCGACGACTCAGCGGCCACCGCGGACGCCGCCTCCTCCGGAGTCACCCCGGGCTGCGGCGTGATCCGGAAGCAGCACAGCACATCGGTGTCCGCGGGCGAGTGTCCCGGATCCCAGTATCCCAGCTCTGAATAGAGTCTGACGCCAGCGCGATAGGCCTTGTTCATGGATCGCTCCTTTCAGTGTGCATGCGTTCCGTCATGCTGCCGTCGTCGGTCGGCCGAAGGCACAGCGCGACGGCCCGCTCAGGGGCGTGGCACGCTCTCCCAGGCTGGCTGCCGGGCGGCCGCGAGCGCTTCGGCACGTCGTGTCTCGATCGCCGCGTGGAGCGCGAGGAACGACTGCTCGAACGCCACTACGCCCTCCGTCTCCAGCTCGGCCATCATGCTGGCGAGGTCGAGCCCGAGGGCGCGGAGGTCGGCGAGCACGGCCTCGGCCTCCTCGGCTCCGCGCTCTAGTGCCGGGGAAGCACGTCCGTGGTCGAGGAAGGCGAGCAGCGTCGGCCGTGGCAGGGTGGTGACCGTCTCCGGGCCGATCAATTCCTCCACGTACTTGACGTCGGAGTACTGCGGGTTCTTCGTGCTGGTTGAGGCCCAGAGGAGGCGCTGTGGCCGCGCTCCACGCTCCGCGAGCCGGCGGAACCGCGGGCTGGCGAGGAGCGCCTGGTACCACCGGTAGGCGACCCTGGCATTGGCAACAGCCGCACGCCCGAGCAGCATGCGTGCCTGCGCGCCCTGCTCTGAGGGCAGGCGGGCAAGCCAGGCATCGACCTTCGTGTCGACGCGCGAGACGAAGAAGGAAGCTACCGACGCCACGTGATCGATCGGCTGCCCGGCGGCGAGGCGTCGCTCCAGGCCGAGGAGGAAGGCGTTGGCTGCCTCCTGGTAGCGCTCGACCGCGAACAGCAGCGTCACGTTGACGTTGATCCCGCTGGCGATCAACGTGGTGACAGCCTGGATGCCGGGAGCGGTCGCTGGCACCTTGATCATCAGGTTGGGGCGATCGATCAGCGCCCAGAGGCGCCGTGCCTCGGCGATCGTCCAGCCGGTTTCGTGAGCCAGCCGGGGGTCGATCTCGAGGCTGACAAAGCCGTCGCCTCCCCCGGTGCGCTCGTAGACCGGCCGGAGCAGGTCAGCGACGGCCTGGATGTCCTCGATGACGAGCGCCTCGTAGATCTTCTCAGCGCTGAGCCCGCGTCGAGCGAGCCGGGCAATCTCCTCGTCGTACACTGTGGAGTCGGCGATGGCGCGCTGGAAGATTGTAGGGTTCGAGGTCACGCCGCTGACCCAGCGACGCGCGATCATGTCCGCCAGCTCCCCTGAGGCGATGAGCGCGCGGCTCAGGTCGTCGAGCCAGACCGATTGACCGAGGGCTTGGAGTTCGACTGGGTGTGCCATGCTCACCTCCTTCTCGCGTTCTGTCACCCGGTGTTCACTGTAGCGGCGGCGTTTGATCGAAAACGACACACAAGTGGGTGACGAGGATTACCCAGGTGGGTAGCCGCGCGTCGGGATTCTTCTGACAGCCGGCGGCCTTCGGCTCGCGGTCAGCGGGCGTGTCGCGGCTGGCGGAGATGCCAGGCCACCGCTTCGGTACGGCTACGGACGCCGAGCTTGCGGAAGAGCCGCTTGAGGTGGTGCTTGACGGTGTTCGTGGAGATGGCCAGCTCGAGAGCGATCTCCTTGTTAGTCAGCCCGGTGGCCAGCAGGTTCAGAAGCTTCTCGTCGAACGGCGAAAGCTCGGTGGGCGCCCGATAGGCTAGGAGCCATCGCAGGGTATTGCGCGGGTAGATGAGCTGCCCGCGCAATACGTGGGTCACCGCATTGAGCACCTCGCTCGGGGACGCCGTCTTGAGGAGGAAGCCTTCGACCCCCAGCTCGATTGCGGAGCGGATCGTCTCGGCGTCTCCGAGGGTGCTGAGGATCACCACGCGGATCTCGGGGTTGCGTGTCTTGATGTGGGCGAGACCCTTAAGGTCGTCCAGGCCTGGGAGCTGGAGATCCATCAGGACGAGGTCAGGGCGGAGCTCCTCGCAGAGTGCCAGCAGTTCCCTGCCGTCGCTGGTAGCGGCAATGACTCGGATGCTCCCGCGCCCATCGAAGAGTGCCCGCAGCGCGCTGAGCATGAGAGGCCCGTCGGCGAGGACGAGTCGTGCCGGCCGCTCAGTCATCGGTGACCTCCCGGCCCACAGGCGGGCTGAGTGCCACGCTCGCACGGCTGGCACGGCGGGGCGATGTCCGCGTTCGTCCCCTGAGGCTGGAGATGTGGTAGCTTGGCGCAACGATTCGACGGTACAACGCTGCTTCTCCCGGGTGACGCCTCGCCCAGCACTACCTGCGGTCTGTATGACACGCGTGAACCGGATTGTGCGAAGAGGGGCTGCTGGAACTGCCGTTAACTCTGGGAACGATGAACGATAGCTGGCCTCCCGGAAGCTACGGGAGGCACACTAGGTACGGGGGAATCGACTACTGGATAACGTGGTGGTAACGGGGCGCCTCGCGGCCAGGCCTTATCCATCGGCGACATTCCCTGTGCCGACTCGCACCTTGTTCGAATTGTGAACAGTATAACGGGATGCGCGCGCGGATGCAACCTCCGGGCGGGTGAATTCCGACCATCGGTCGGGAAGACACTGGCCAGCTCCGCCGCAGGGCGGCTGGCACCGCCGTACCGGCGCACTGCTGCGGCAGAGCGGTCGGAGTTCCTCGTTACCGACAGGCCAGGGTCGGCACGGACGCTCTAGCCGGCGAGGCGTGCGGTGAGGACGACCTCGTCCACACCGCGCAAGGCCTGGGACACCGGGCAGCCGTTCTTAGCCTGCTCGGCGAACTGCCCGAAGGTCTCCTCGTCGATGCCGGGGACGTCACCCTGCGTGTCCAGCTCGATCCTGGTGATCCGGAAGCCGCCCTCTCCTTGCTCTATCCGGACTCGGGCTGTCGTCTGGATACGGTTAGGCTGGTACCCGGCCTGGCCGAGCGCGAAGGCCAAGGCCATGCTGAAGCACCCAGCATGCGCTGCGCCGATCAACTCCTCCGGGTTGGTACCAGGCTCTTCACCGAAGCGGGTAGCGGCACTGTAGCGCACGTCGAAGGCGCCGCTAGCAGCCGTCATCCGGCCCGTTCCACCCTGAAACGGGCCGTTCCAGGTCGCCATCGCAGTCCGTACGGGCATGGTGGTAGCCCCCTTCCTCCACACCAGGCCGCGGCCCGGTCGGCCGATGTGTAGGCCCCCGCGTGTCGCGGCCTGTCCTGGAAATGCCTTGAGCGGTCTGAGTTGGGCTTACGTCATCAGACCCAGTGTAATGCGGACGACGCGCCAGTACAAGCCGGTACCGGCTCTTGCTCGGCCGAGCCCTCTCCCGGTTGGCCGGGCGAGGTTACAGAGCGCTCTCCGCCGCGCGCGCACTTCTAGCGGAACAAGTCGCGCTCCGCGGGCATGATCAGGTCGGACGCACGCCCGGCGCCAGGCTGGTAGCGGTAGCCACGCACAATCGCGGCAGGGCAACGTTCGACCTTGCCCATGACCAGCTCAGCCGCAGCAGCCAGCTCGTCGGCGACCGCCATCACGGTGACCCGCAGCTCGTTGCCGAACGTGTCCGCCTGCCCGCGGTAGTCGAGCAGGGGCTGCATGCCTGCGGCACCGATCGCGACGTTGACGATGCCGTTGCGCCAAGGTCGGCCGAACGAGTCGGTGATGATCACCGCGTGCTCGCTTCCGAACCGGCGGATCAGGTCGGAGCGGATGCGCGCGGCCGAGGCGTCGGGATCGACCGGTAGGAGCGAGACGTGGCCCGGCGGCACGTTCGAGGCATCCACCCCGGCGTTCGCGCAGACGAAGCCGTGCCGGGTCTCGGCGATGAGGATGCCCCGATCCATGCGGACGATGCGGGCGCTCTCCCGCAGCACCACTTCCACCTGGCGCGGATCTTTGCCGTAGCGCTGCGCGATCCACTGGGCGAAGGCCGAGGGGGTCACGCTCTCGAGCGCCACCAGCCTCCCCTCAGCCTTGGACACCAACTTGTGCGTGACGACGAGGACGTCGCCGGTCTCGATCTGCAGCCCGCTCTGCTCCAGGCCGGCGGCGATCAGCTCCGCGACGTTGTCTCCGGCATGTGCCTCGGGAATCCCCTCGATCCCGATGATCCGTATCTCCAGTGCCACCGGCCCGCCCTCTCCCCTCGACGCTAGAATCCGTGGGCGCTCACCCGCTCGATCGGCACGCGGATCGTGATCCGGCGCTGGCCTCGGAACTGCTCGATCATCGAGCGAGCGCGCTCTTCCCCATGGTAACGCACCGCGAGCCTGGCGATATCGGCCTGGGCACGCTCCTGATCCTCGATCAAGCTGGCGCGTCCGGCCAGCGTGACGTAGCGGTAGCCGTCCTCGACGCAGACCGACACCCGCGGGTCGCGGCGCAGGTTGCACGCCTTGACCCGGCCTTCGGCCGTGTTCATCATCAGGACTTCGCCCTCGAGGTCGTACCACATCACTGTCTGCTGGGGGCTACCGTCGCTGTTGATCGTCGCCAGCACGGCGAAACGCGGCTCAGCCAGGAAGGCGCGGACTTCAGGGCTCAGCATTCCGGCTCCTTTCACGCTGCGCGATGCCCTGCATCTACCCACACGCGTTAAACTCAGGGGGCCTGGAGCGTATTCCGCGACGCAGTCGCGGTGCCGATGTGACCCGAGCGCCATAGCGTGGTCGCGAGGTTAGCTCTCTTTATGAAGAGGGTACGGGTATGCCGAGGCTCTCTCCTGGACTCCCGGCGCCGGATTTCGAGCTGGAGGACGTCAGCGGGCGACTGGTTCGGCTCTCGGATTTCCGCGGCCGCTGTGCGGTCGTCCTCGTCTTCCTGCGCGGCTTCACGTGACCGTACTGCCAGCGGCACCTGGCGCGGTTGCGCCAGGACTACGAGCGATTCCGTGCCACAGGTGCCGAGGTGATCGCCATCGGCCCGGATATGCCGGAGAGGTTCCGCCGCTACTGGGCCGAGCACCGGCTACCCTTCATCGGCTTGGCCGATCCGGAGCATCGGGTGGCCGGCCAGTACGGGCAGGAGGTCAAGCTGCTCAAGCTGGGGCGCCTGCCGGCGGTGGTCGTCGTCGACCGCGAGGGGATCGTGCGTGCTGCCCACTACGGGGGCTCGATGCGCGATATCCCGGCGAACGAGACGTTGCTCGCGACGCTGGCTGCGCTCGGAACCGGTGCGGAGCAGTCGACGACGGGCGCGCCGTCTGAGCCCGAGGGCGTGGAGAGGTGTTGAGCGTGATCGGGTACGACGAGGCCATCGACCGGGCCGTCGCGCGGCGAGCTCCCGAGGTATTCGACCTCCTCCGGCAGCTCATCGCCTGCCCCAGCCCCTCGCTCGCCGAGGGGCGTCACGACCGGCCGGAGACCTCCGTGGGTACCATGGCCTCGGCGCTCGCGCGACTCGGCCTGCCGGTGAAAGCGCTGCCGACCGGGCCAGAGAGCGAGACGCTGATCGCCTATTGGGGGAACCCTGACCCGGCTGGCCCGGCTATTATCCTCGATGCCCACCTCGATACCGTGCCGCCGGGCGACCCGGCTGCCTGGCTCGGGCTCGACCCGCTGGCGACACATGAGGGTGTGGCGATCTACCTCGGCGACGGGCGGGTACAGCTCAGCTTCCCGGCAGCCGGAATCGCAGTCGAGCGGCGGCTGCGCCGCCGGATGGCCCGGGTCTGGGAGGCGCGCGGCGGAGGGGAGCGCGCGGTGATCGCCGGTCGGGGCGTCTTCGACAACAAGGGCCCGGCGGCGGTGCTGTGGCTGACCCTGGCGGCGCTCTGCGAGCGCTTCGGCGCGAGCGGTCTGTCCAGCGGCCAGGTGCTGGCCGTCTTCAGCACCGACGAGGAGCAAGGAGAGAGCGGCATCCGCGCGGCGCTCTCCTGGCTGACCCGGCAGGGCTACCTCGACCGGCCGCTGGCTGCCGACGGCTACCGGGCCGGCCTGGCGGCCATCGTGCTCGAGGGCTCTTATAGCTACCTGCCGGTGGTCGGCCACCGCGGCAGCGCGCTCCTGGCGCTGCGGACGCGCGGGCGGGCCGCGCACGCCGCGACGCCAGAGCTGGGCGACAACGCCGTGCTGCGCATGGCGCGGCTGCTGGCCCGGCTCGAGGCCGACTGGCCGGCCTTTCGGGCGCGCAGCCTCGACCCCCTCCTCCCTGACCGGCTGCTCGAGCCGGCGACAGTCGCGCTGGGTACCACGATCGCCGGTGGGGGTGTGGTGCGCGTGGATACTGGGCCTGGCGGCCCACTCGTGGAGCGCGCCGGGACGAACATCGTCCCCGACTGGTGCGAGGCGACACTGGATCTTCGCTACCCGCGCGGGGTGGGCGCGCCTGAAGCGCTCGTCGAGGCGATCACCCACGCCGTTGCGGACTGGGTGCAGGAGCACGAGCCAGCGTCCACGGTACGGCTCCTCCGCTGGTCTTCGCCCGCGGCGCTCGGCGAGACTGCAGAGGCTGCGCTCGCCGACCCGCTCGTGCAGGCGGTCATCAGTGCGCGAGAGGCTGTGCTCGGTCTGCCGGGCTACCCAGAGACCGCGCCCGGTGGCACCAACGGCACGGTGCTGCTGAACGAGGGGCGGATCCGCACGCTGATCGAGTGCGGGCCCGGCGGCGGGCTGTCGCACGAGCCCTTCGAGTTCGTCGACCGCGACGACCTGGTCGACGGTGCGCGCATCCTGGCCCGCGCGATCCTCGACGCTCTCGCCCGCCGCTAGCGAAGCTCGGGCGAGGCGAACCGGGACAACGCGCTACGAACATCATATCTTCATGGTAATATGCGCTTGAGAACGAGGAGGTGCGTGTGCTCAGCCAGACGTCCCGCTATGCGCTACACGCGCTCATCGTGATCGCCCGCTCCGGGGGCCAGGCGAACGTCCGTGAGATCGCCGAGCAGGCCTCGATCCCCACGAACTACCTCGGCAAGATTCTGCACGTCCTTGGCCGGCGTGGCCTGCTGCGCTCCTCGCGCGGTGCCGGCGGCGGCTTCCAGCTCGCGCGACGGCCGGAGGAGATCCCCCTGCTCGCGGTCATCGAGACCTTCGAAGATCCGCAGTTCTTCGCCCGTTGCCTGCTGGGGAGCGAGAGCTGCCCAGAGGGCCGTCCGTGTGTGGCTCACGCGCTGTGGGTGCCGATCGTCGAGCAGACCCGCCGCTTCTTCGAGACCACCACCCTGGCCGATCTCCTCGCTGAGGGCCAGTCGCCCGCGGCTCTCGCCGGGCCGGCCCACCTGCACGAGCGGGCCTGAGTTGTCGATAGATGTTCGGTACGGTGAGCCAAGCGAGAAGAGCACAGGAGAATGCCGCTCACCACTGAGATGATCCGTCGTCACCACCGCGAACTCTATGCCAAGCTCAATGCCTTGATACCCGAAGAGCTTCCGGAGGCTGAGCCGCAGGTCGACCCGGCCGCCGTCGTGCGCTTCTTGCGCGAGGAGTTGCTGCCGCACGCAGCCGAGGAGGAGCGCGAAGTGTACGACGTGATCGATGCCCTCTCCGGCGCTCCCTTCCGCGCCACCGAGTCGATGCGCCTGGATCACGTTGCGATCGGCGCGGGAGTCGATCGGCTATCCTCGCTCGTCCAGGCGATGGAGTCCGCCAGCGAGGACGAGCGTGCGGCGCTGACCCGGCGGTTCCGGCGAGAAGCGGATCGGCTGGGCGCGATCATCCGGCTCCACTTCGAGAAGGAGGAGCGAGCGTACCTGCCGCTCCTCGAGCAGCGGGAGGGCGCTGAGCCGGCCGAGACCGAGGTGTTGGACGTACGCGAGGTACCACCGGCACGGCGGCACGAGCTGATCTTCGAGAAATTCGCCTGCCTGCGGCCGGGACAGTCGTTCATCCTGGTGAACGACCACGCTCCACGCCCGCTCTACTATCAGTTTCAGGCCGAACATCATGGCGAGTTCACCTGGGAGTACCTGGAGGAGGGCCCGTTCGTCTGGCGGGTGCGGATCGGGCGGCGCTGAGGTAGGGCGCGACCGGGATGGGTGCTCCTGGTACGGGGAGTCGCAGACCGGCGGGGATCTCGCTCGGCCGCGCTGCGACCGCTCGCCTGCGACTGCGCCGCGTGCTCCTGGGAACCGGCGCCATTGGGCTGGCGGCGGGCGTCTGGGCGGGGCTCGTGGGGCTGGGGTGGACGCTGCCGGGCGGGAGTTTACACCTGGCCGCCGGGCACGGGCCGCTGCTGGTGGTCGGGTTTTTCGCCACCCTGATCGGTCTCGAGCGTGCCGTCGCGCTCGGCCGGGGCTGGGCCTTTGCTGGCCCATCCGCCGCGGTACTGAGCATCGTCGCTCTTCTCGCCGGTTTGCCCTCGCTGGTGGTGCGGGCGAGCGCCACGCTGGCCGTGGCTGGCGTGGCGCTCGCCTTCGCCTACCTGGCCTGGTGGGGACGCGCGCTGCACCTGAGCGTGATGCTCGCCGGTACGCTGGCCTGGGTTTGGGGGAACCTCGGCTGGCTGGCGGGTTGGCCACTCGGGGAAGTGGTTCCTGCCTGGCTCGCCGGCTTCGTGCTGGTGATCGCAGGCGAGCGACTGGAACTCAGCCGGGTTGTCGCGCGGGGGAACTGGATGCGCGGATCGTTCCTCGCGGCTCTGGCTGCGGTGCTGCTCGGTGCTAGCCTCTGGCCGGCCTGGCCGGAACTCTGTGCGCGGCTCTTCGGTCTCGGCCTGCTGGGCCTCGCCGCCTGGCTGCTGCGCAACGACATCGCGCGCCGTGGCCTGCGTCATCCAGGGCTCCATCGCTACAGCGCCGTCTGCCTGCTCGCCGGCTACGCCTGGCTCGGATTCGGCGGGCTGCTCTATCTGGCCTGGGGACCACAGGCCGGCGGGTACCGCTATGATGCCCAGATCCATGCCGTGACCCTGGGCTTCATCTTCTCGATGGTCTTCGCCCACGCGCCGATCATCTTCCCCGTCATCACCGGCCTGCGTTACCGCTACCTGCCGGTCTCCTACGCTCCCCTGCTTCTGCTTACCGTCTCGCTCCTGGTGCGCCTGGCTGGGGATGTCGCGGCGACGGCCGAGCTCCGGCGCTGGGGCGGGCTGGGAAACAGCCTGGCGTTGCTGCTCTTCCTGCTCGCCACCGCAGCCAGCGTCCGCGCAGCTGCTACCGGGCCTCGCGGCCGGTGAGGGCCTGGGCTTCTCTTGGACGAACCGGGACGTGCCGGGACACCGCTGTGCATCCTGTTACCGTCGTCTGTCGTAACCGGTGGGCAGACCTCTTGACACAGCGCGGCCGCTGTCAATCATAGAGATATGGTTGTCTGGGCCTGACGACGGCGTGTGAGGAGGGGATACCAATGCTGCAGCGACAAGGCGCGTCATCTGGTGACCGGCTGAATTCGCTACGGATGACGAGGCGTGCGGTGCTGCGCCGCAGCGTGGCGGCCGGTCTTTCGCTGGCAGGGCTCTCGCAGCTTCTGGCGGCCTGCCGCAGGGCGGAGGAGGCGACACCGCAGCCCACCCCGGTGGCCGGTGCGGCGACCCCTGCTCCCGCCGAGAAGATGCTGATCCCGATCGTTAACAAGGAGATGACGCGGGACGACATCGTCGCGGCGATCAAGCAGGAGGGCGAGCTGGTCGTCGCCAACTGGACGTACACGGCCAACGACCAGCTCGTGGCGCAGTTCCAGAAATACGTGAAGGATACCTACGGCGTCGACGTGAAGCTGATCTACGAGGGAACCCAGGCGCCGAGCACCTACCTGACCAATCTCTACACCGCCCTGAAAGCCGGCAACCCTTCGCCCTACGACGTCATGGCGATCGAAGAGAACTACTGGGCGGAGGCGAAGCTGCAAGATCCGCCGGTGCTCGAGGAGTACTTGCCCTCACCATTGATCCCCAACGCCGAGCGGGTCGACGAGATGTTCCGCCGCTTCCCCACTGCGATCGGGTTCCAGGCCTCGGCCACGCCTGGCATCGTCTACAACAAGGCCAAGGTGGACTTCCTCAAGGACTGGAAAGATCTCGCCGACGAGCGGCTCAAGGGGAAGCTCACGCTCCCGCTCCCGGGCGACATCACCTGTGGCGGGTTCTTGCTCGGCCTGGCCGCGTCGCTGGGCAAGGACTATAAGAACCCAGACCAGATGAAGGAAGTCATCGACTTCGCGGTCGATGAGATCGGCCCCAACGTGCTGAAGTACACGACCGACAGCGCCGAGATGCAGCAGCTCCTGCGCAGCGAGGCGGCATGGGCGGTGGGATTCTGGAACTCGCTGGCGCGGCTGGAGTTCCTTTCCGGCTACGAGAACACTGTGTTCATGATCGCCAAGTCCGGACAGTATCTCGTCAACGGGTACCTCTGGATCCCCAAGAATGCCCCGCACCCGATCCTAGCGCAGATCTTCTGCGACTGGCGCCTGAGCGACAGCGCACAGTTCCCCAACGACTGGGGTATCGAGAAGGGGCCGTGGGCTGAGCTGCAGGAGGGCCTGCTCGGCCCGTCCTACGAGAAGGACATCCCGGACTGGTTCAAGGACCAGTACTATACCTACTACCCGACGCTCGACCAGCTCCGCTCGCAGTATAAGAGCGTCGACTGGGATTACTATGCCCAGCACAGCAAGGAGTGGTTCGACTACTATTCACAGCGGCTCGGGCTGTAGCGGCGTGGCGGCCGCTGCCGTCCACACGCGTTTGGCGCTCGTGCTCGCGACGCTCTGGGGCTGGCAGTACCACGAGACAGGCATGTCTGGAGGGAGCGCGTGCCCGGCGCCGCGGGCGGGAACTAAGGGCATTACTCCAGTCGCACGCGCCGCAGAGAGCCAGCGGGCTCGGTCTGTGGACCGAGGGTGAACGGCGAGTGTGTCGGGTGGTCGATAGCTCGCTGGTGCGGGGCGCGCAGCGGGCAGCGAGGAGTTGAGGATGGCCGGAACAGCTCAGCCGGTTGTGGTGCAGCGGCCGGGTGCCGGGCTCGCGAGCTGGCTGCGCGAGCATCGCCAGCTCCTGAGCGGCCTCGGGCTGGTCTTCCCCGCCTTCCTCACCTCGCTGCTGCTGTCCGTCGTCCCGCTGGTCTACTTGATCCGGGTCAGCCTGACGCGCGAGGCGACGTTCTTCTTCACCGCCGAGCACACGATCGAGAACTACCGCACCATCGCCGAGCGCTACCTGCCGAATCTCTGGGAAACGATCTACCTCGCTGGCCTCTCCTCGCTGCTGGATCTGGTCGTCGGATACCCCTTCGCCTACATCCTGGTGCGCAAGGTACGCTACCGCGACCTGGTGCGGGCGACGATGATGTTCCCA
>JADBJL010000106.1 GCA_014874455.1 Thermomicrobiaceae bacterium | reverse complement strand
TGGACTCGCGGAGGCAGTGGCACCGGCTTCGCTTCGTCAAGTGGCTCTACGCGCGCGGCGAGATCCCCCGCTAGACCAAGCGCACGACACCGATGTCCGCAGGGCGCCGACCAGATCGGCGCCCTCGCTGTTAGTGGACGCTCCGGTAGCCAGCGCTACCCTTTGGTGAGTAAACTAGCCTCGGCGGTCGCTGACCGGGACGTACCGTGGATGCTGGCAGAAAGGACACCGATCCATGACGTATGTCATTGCCGAGCCCTGCATCGGCGTGAAGGATGCCTCTTGCGTGGAGGTCTGCCCGGTTGACTGCATCCATTCGGACGACGAGGCCGATCAGTACTTCATCGACCCCAACGAGTGCATCGACTGCGGCGTCTGCGCCGAGGTCTGCCCGGTCGAGGCGATCTTCTTCGAAGACGATCTCCCGGAAAAGTGGGCATCGTACCTGATCAAGAACCGCGAGTACTTCGAGAAGCGCGGCTAAACGGCGGCCGGCGAGACCGACAACGGCCCGCGTCGCCCGCGCGTTTCTCTCCCGGCGGCTACCCCGCGGCTCTCCCCCTACCGGCTACGACATTCTCCCTTGCCGGCCCAACCTGCCCGAATTGGAGAGCGCTTGCTCGCCGGTTGCAGCATGCGGGCGCGAACTCCTGTCGCCGGCCTGTTCCTGACCGGGCTGGGAGAGACACCTGCCGTGCATCGCTTCGTCGGCCGCGAGAAGCTCCCGCGAGCCGAGCGGCCGAGACGCCAGCCGGACGAGTGAGGAAAACCAGCAGGCATCCTCGCCACTCGCCCGGCCGGGCCACCATCGGCGACCTCGTGCCACCGCTGCCGCCCCCTCGTTGGCCTCGTACTCGCCTCGCGGTGGGCACCAGCCGCGTCTCAGCTCCGGCATCTACCGCGTTGACCAGCAAGCTGACGAGGTCGCGTCGTCTCCCAGAAGGGCGGTGAGCGGAACCTCCCGCTGCTGGCGGCCGCCAGCAGGCACTTGAGCATCGAACCTAGGCCGGAGCGATGCCGGGCAGGGCCGGCTCAGCCACTCCGGCAACCGGGCGCTCGCGGAGTGACGCTGCCACCTCTGCAGCGGCCTCCTCAGCGGCCGCAAGCGTCCGTCGCACATCCTCCTCCGTGTGCGCTGTCGAGATGAACCAGCGCTCGAAGTGGTAGGGGTGGAAGTAGACCCCGCGCGCCAGCATGGCCCGGTGGAAACGGTCGAAGAGCTCGACGCTGGCGTAGGCGTGGGCCTCACGATAGTTGCAGATCCGATCCAGGTCGGGCGCGTCTGGCCTGGCGAAGAAGATGTGCCAGACCGGCCCGATACCCTGGACGACACAGCGCAGCCCGGCGGCGCGGCAGGCCTCAGCCAGCCCCTCGCGCACGCGCTCGCCGTAGCCGTCCAGCACAGCCCAAATCTCGGCGCGGCGGGTCTTCATCTCGGTCAGCACCGCTCGGGCAGCGGCCAGCGCCATGACGTTCGCGGTATAGGTGCCCCCATGCATCACCTGGTTGGTCGCCTCGAGCTGCATCACCTCGAACGACCCACCGAAGGCAGCGATCGGGAAGCCACCGCCCAGCGCCTTGGCGAAGGTACTGATGTCCGGGACGACGCCCAGCCGCTCCTGCGCGCCGCCGGGCGCCAGGCGAAAGCCGGTAATCACCTCGTCGAAGATCAGGAGCGCCCCGTAGGCACGCGTGATCTCGCGCAGGAACTCCAGGTAGCCTGGCTCCGGCAGGATGACGCCCGTGTTGCACTGCACCGGCTCGACCAGCACGGCGGCGATGTCGTGGCCATAGCGCTCGAAGAGCTCGGCAAGCCCTTCACGGTCGTTGTACTGGGCGATCAGCAACGCCTCGCCGTAGCAGGCTGGAATGCCGCGCGAGCCGGGGCGCGGCCTCGGCGAATAGGGACTGACCTCGGTGCGCCAGACATCAGGATGGCTCGACCAGAAATGCGTGTCGGCCCAACCGTGGTAGCCGCCCTCCATCTGGACGATCTTGCAGCGACCGGTATAGGCCCGCGCAAGCCGTGCCGCGGCCATCGTCGCCTCGGTGCCGGAGTTGGCGAACCGGAGCAGGTCGACTCCGGGAACCAGCTCGGTGATCAGCTCGCCGACTTCGGCATCGAGGTCATAGGGGAACGTTGCAACCGTACCGTAGCGGTTCACCGCCTCGAAGACCGCTTCGATGAGCTTCTTCGGGCGGTGGCCGAAGATGAGGGGGCCGTAGCCGAGGCTGTAATCGATATACTCGTTACCGTCGACGTCCCAGAAGTGGGAACCCTCGCCGTGGTCGAAGCAGAGCTCGAGGCCTTTCTTCAGCCGGGCATAGGAGCTCTCGCCCCCGGCGATCGTCCGCGCCACGCGCTCGAACAGCGCCTGGCTGCGGGTGAAAGCGTTCGCGTCTTCCTCGTCCGAGGAACTCATACATCCTCCTAGGGTAAGCCGGATGGCCACGCAGTGACGGGGGTGGCCGAGCCCGATACCGCCAGTATACGCTGGGCCCCCACACGTCGGGAAGAGGCTCGGCCACCGTGTGGGAAATCGAGTAGCATTGGGACACCTCGGGCCGCTGGCCCCTACTGCGAGGAGCGCGCACGATGTGGCAGCGATTGACCGGCCAGGGAAAGGTGCGGGCGCCCGAGTTCCCACCCGGCCTGACCTGGTTCAACACCGAGCGGCCCCTCACGCTCGCCGAGCTTCGGGGCAAGGTCGTCCTCCTCGATTTCTGGACGTACTGCTGAATCAACTGCCTGCACCTGCTCTCCCAGTTGGGGGAGGTCGAGCGGCAGTTCCCCGATGTGCTCGTGATCATCGGCGTCCACTCGCCGAAGTTCACGGCCGAGCGCGTGGACGCCAACGTGCGCCAGGCGGTGCGGCGCTACGAGATCGACCATCCAGTGGTCAACGACCCGGAGCTGATCATGTGGCGAACCTACGCGGTTCGCGCCTGGCCTACGCTCGTCTTCATCGATCCCGAGGGGAGAATCGCTGGCGTCCACGAGGGCGAGGCCAGCGCGTCCGGGCTCGCTGGCGTCATCCGGCGGCTGGTGGAAGAGTACGAGGGCAAAGGGCTGATCGACCGCTCGCCGGTGGCTGCGCTCCGGCCAATGCCACGACCGGAGACCACGCTCGCCTTCCCCGGCAAGGTGCTGGCCGACCCCGTCGGCCGGCGGCTGGTCATCGCCGATTCCGGCCACCACCGGCTGGTCGTCGCGCGGCCGGACGGGAGCGAGGCCCAGGTCATCGGCAGTGGCCGACCTGGCCTGGCCGACGGGCCAGCCCACAGCGCTGAGTTTCGTCATCCCCAGGGAATGGCGCTGGCCGGCGACACGCTCTATGTGGCCGACACCGGCAACCACGCCATCCGGCAGGTCGACCTGAGGAGCGGGCAGGTGACGACGATCGCTGGCACCGGCCGGCTCGGGATGAGCTACGCCGGGCCGGGGCCGGCCCGCCAGGTGGACCTCCGCTCGCCCTGGGCGCTCGCGCTCCGCGGCGAGGTGCTCTTCATCGCCATGGCCGGCATGCACCAGATCTGGACGCTCGACCTGAACCAGGGCTGGCTCGCGCCCTACGCCGGCTCGGGCATGGAAGGGATCCAGGGCGGCAGGCTCGACCGGGCCTGGTTCGCCCAGCCGAGCGGCCTCAGCACCGATGGTACTGTCCTCTACGTCGCCTGCAGTGAGGCCAGCGCCGTCCGCGCCGTCGACCTGCCGCCGGGAGACGACCTCTGGGTTCACCGGCTCGTCGGCACCGGCCTGTTCGACTTCGGCGACGTGGACGGCGTCGGCGATCAAGTCCGGTTGCAGCACCCGCTCGATGTCGCCTGGCACGACGGCCTGCTGTATATCGCCGACAGCTACAACCACAAGATCAAACGGCTCGACCCGGCCACGCGGCGGTGCGAGAGCTGGCTGGGCGACGGCCAACCCGGCCTGCGGGACGGATCTGGCACCGGGGCCCGTTTTTACGAGCCGGGCGGCGTCGCGGCTGGCGACGGCATGCTCTACGTGGCCGACACCAACAACCACGCCGTGCGTGTCGTCGATCTGGCGACAGGCCTGGTGACGACGCTCCCGCTCGTCCTGTCTTGACGCCGCGGGCGAGCGTGGCGGCCGATCTCTCCGTCGCCATGCCCCTGCCGGATGGCGAGCGGTGCAGCTATGATTGCGAGGACTCCGGTCTCACCGATGGCCGCCGACTTGAGATCCGAGGCATGCTGCCATGGCTGGAACTCGCGAGCGAACTCTCGTCTTCCTTGGCGATGTCATGCTCGGGCGGCTGGTCAACCAGGCCCTCAAGCGCCTGCCGCCCTCGTACCCCTGGGGCAACACGCTGCCACTCCTGCAGCAGGCTGACGCCCGCTTCATCAACCTCGAATGCGCGATCACCGACTGGGGCGAGCCTGAGCCCGGCAAAGTCTTCTGCTTTCGAACCGACGCGAGAAACGTCGAGGTGCTCAGGGTTGCCCACATCGACGCGGTGTCGCTGGCGAACAACCACGTGCTCGACTACGGTGAGCCGGGCCTGCGGGAAACGCTTCGTAATCTGGACGCGGCCGGCGTCCGGCACGCGGGAGCAGGACTGGCGGCGGAGGAGGCCCAGCGCCCGGCGTGGCTCTCCCTCGACGGTCTGCGCCTCGCCTTCCTCGCGGCGACCGATAACCAGCCTGAGTGGGAAGCCACCCCGAGTCAACCCGGGGTGTTCTACACCCCCATCGACCCGGCGGACGAACGCTTCCAACAGCTCATCTCGCTCGTCCGCCAGGCGAAGGTGGAGGCCGACCTCGTGGTGGTCTCGCTTCACTGGGGGCCGAACTGGGGCTACCAGCCACTGCCGGAGCACCCCCCGGCGGCGCACCTCCTCGTCGAAAGCGGTGCCGACATCGTCTTCGGCCACAGCCCGCACATCTTCCGCGGCATCGAGATCTACCGCGGCCGGCCGATTCTCTATAGCTGCGGCGACTTCGTGGACGACTACGCAGTCGATCAGGTGGAGCGGAATGACGAGTCGTTCGTCTTTCAGGTTCATCTCGCCGGCCGCGAGCTCGCTCGCCTGTCGCTGGTGCCGACCATTATCGACGAGTTTCAAGCCCGATTGGCTCAGGGGACGCGCCGGGAGCGCATCTGCGAGAAGATGGCATCGCTCTGCCGCCAGCTCGGCACCGAAGTGCGGCGGACGGCGTCGGGCCTCGAGATCGCGCTGGAGTGAGCGGGCCGTACGCAGCCGGGTCACATCCACCAGCCAGCAGCCACCCTGGGTGAAGTGACCAAGGGGGAGGGAGCGCGTCGTCGGAGATCGACGCGCACCGCTGTCGTCAGGTACGCTCGCCCGGGCGCACCGCACGGATGCCGAAGAGCAAGGGAATAGCCGGAAGCCCCGGTGGCGGGTACCAGCGGTCGCCGATCAGCCGCATACCCGGCCTGAGCGTGTAGGGGCTCGCTGGGTACTCGCGTAGCTGCTCTAGGTCGAGCCCAGCCTCGAGGATGGCAGTGACGAGATCGCCGATGCCCCAGCAGAACTCGTAGGCGGGATGCGGGTTCTTGAATTCCTCCACGCCAGGCAACGGCTGGCCCGGAGCACGCTCGCGCAGCTCGAAGGCCACGTAGTCGCCGACCCCTTCCTCAGAAGCGAGCAGGTTATCACTGCCGAATCCCGAGTAGGGATAGCGCGGCACCCAAGCGTCATCGAAGATCAGCCAGACCGGATGGAAATCCACCAGCACCAGGCGCCCACTCGGCTTGAGGACAGCGCTGATCCCGGCCGCCCAGCTCTTCAGGTCGAAGAGCCAGCAGACAGCTCCATAGGAGGAGAAGACGAGGTCATACCGTTCCGGCAACCCCGCCGCAACGGCTAGCCAATCGTAGACGTCGGCCCGGTAGAACGTCGCCGGGATACCGGACTCGGCCGAGAGCCAGCGAGCGAACTCGATCGCCGTGTCACTGATGTCGACGCCGGTGACGGTGGCTCCGAGGCGAGCGAGGCTGAGCGTGTCCTGGCCGCTGTTGCACTGGAGGTGGAGGACGTGCTGGCCCGACAGGTCGCCGAGCAGCTCGAGTTCCTCCCGGTGCAGCGTCGTACCGCCCTCGCGGAAGAAGCGGGCCTGGTCGCCCTTATGGGTATTGTGGGCCGCCGTCGCGGCGTTCCAGGAACGACGATTGGCCTCGTGCAGTCCGCGGCGCATCGCAAGCGTTACTTCCGCCGCAAACGCTCGACGTACTCGCCGGTCTCGACATCGACCAGAATGATGTCACCTGGCTGGATGAACTGGGGCACCATCACCGTCATCCCGTTCTCGAGCACCGCCTCCTTCATGGTGTGCTCAGCCCGACCGCGGATCCCTGCTCCGCAAGAGGCGACCGCGAGCGGCACCTGCTTGGGCATGTCCAGGTCGACCGGTTGACCCTCGTACAGCCAGGCATGAACTGACGCGCCTTCTTTCAGGTAGGGAAGGTACCGCTCGACCGTGGAGCGCGGAACGGTGAACTGCTCGAAGGTCTCAGGATGCATTAGGACGACCTCTTCCGGGTCAGCATAGAGAAACTGGAGCTCGACACGCTCGAGCGGTACGTCTTCAAGACGCATGTCGAGCGGCCACCGCATCTCGGTAACAGTGCCGGTGCGCAGGTTACGCACTGTCGCGCGCACGGCCCCACTCAACTGAGCGGCACCGGAGTGCACCGTCACCGAGATGACTCGGTAGAGCTCGCCATCGAGCCGGAGCACCTGCCCTTCCCGCACGTCACGTGCAACCAGCATCGCTGCCCCTCCTTCATGTCCATGTCAGCGTGATCAGGCAGCGCTCAGCAGGCCCAGGCTTCGACAGGAAAGCGGCTACTCAGCCGGGCTCCCAACCGCTTGGCTGCTCTCGCTACCGAGAGCAGTCTCACCCTCGGACAGGCGACGGATCATCCTCGCGACTTCCGGGTTCATGAAGTAGACGCGCCGCATCTCCTGGTCGCCCCCGGTGCGGAATTCGACCGGCCGCTCCTTCCATTCGAAACGGCGCATCGCGTGGCCGACAGAGCTCAGGCGCCCTCCGATCACTCTCGCCGGTAAGCCGAGGGCACGCTCCAGATCGGCCATCGGGTATCCCTCGGGGCGCTTGGCTATCTCGGCCAGAATCTGGCGTGCGCCTTCCTTCAACCGGCTCCAGAACTGCTGGAACTCCTCGAACGTCCAGCTCTGCCGCTCGCCGCCTGGCCATCCTGCTTCAGCCGCCGCTGCCTCTTCAGCGCCGACCGCCACCGTCACGCCCGCAAGGCGCTGCAGCACCGCCTGAATCGCCTCGATCTCCTGCGATTCGCCCTCGATCGTGATCGTGATACGAGCCACCGGCTTGACTCCCCCCTATACAGACATCTTGTCACCAATTCCCGACACTCTCGCGGGAAGTATACATCACCGAACATGCAGAGCACACGAGGACTCTTGATATTTCGCCACGCATCGACCCCCACCGCTAGATACTCATGTCTCATCTCTGTACCATCTCCAGAAGCCACCCCCCCTTGCCAGATCCCCGATCATCCGCGCCAACGAGCCTCTGGTGATACTCCCGCGCGGGCGAAGAGCCGACGTGCTCCGGCACGTCGCACCGGCATCGCGATACTGGTTGCGAAGTACGGAAAGTCGAAATCGGTCGGGTCTCCGACTCGTTTGCCAGGTAGTGGCATCAGCCGCGCGGTCAGCGGCTTGTCCAATCGAACCGCCAGCGTTGCCATGTCGAGGATCAGTCCACAGAGCTCGTCCTCGCCCACGTCTCCCGGCAGCGGTACCACATCGAGCCCTACCCCACAGACGGCCGACCAGAGCAAGAGGTCGTTGACCGTATACGTGCCTTGGGCTGCACGCCGGCCGAGCACCGAGTCCTCGAGCACTGGCAGCATCAGGCCACAGAAGCCCGTCCTCGGCACCTCGGCGCGCGCCAGCGCACGGGTGATCATGGCCGCGGCGAAGAGCGTGCCGGGCGCGCCGAACTGGTCGACTCCCAGCCGCTCGATCGCCTCGCCGATGCTGCGGGCGTCATCCGGATACGGGGCCAGCGAGAGATCGATCCCGGTGAACGCGACACCGGTCTCTTCGGCGACCTGGCTCGCGACCTCCGCCACCCGGCGTGCCTCGCGCGTGACCAGCTCGACCAGGAGCCGCTCGGCCTCTTCCAGCGTCCCGGACGTGCTGAACGCCTCGACCGCTAGGTCGGCCGCTTCCCAGGCCACACCGAAGACCGGCTTCGGCCCGCTGTGATAGCCGGCAGGGAAGAAGGGGATGCCCGGAGGGCAGTTCGCCAATGCGGCGAAGCGCAGGTTGCCGAACCCGCCCGGTGTCCGCTCGGCCAGCGTGCGGATGACTGAGGCCGCAGCCGCGACCGCCGGTAGCGAGATACCTGGGGAACGCTCGGCCACCGCGACCGTGCCGAAGACGCGCTCGGTGGCCACCAGCGCCTCGGCCAGCGGCGGCACCCAGTCGAGCTGTTCCGGCCCGGCCGGGCCAAGCGAAACATATTCATAGCCCGCGTCCAGGCCAGCCTGTTCCAACCCGCTGGCCAGCGCGAGCACCGCCCCCGGATCGGCCGGCACGATCTCGGGGAAGGGCTGGCTGGCCAGCCGGAGGGTCTGGACTGTGAGGCCGGCCGCCGTGAAGCGCTGGCGCGCTCGCTCCCCGAAGCTCCCCAGCCGATCGTTCAGTCGAACCGCCTCGCCAGCGAAGGTGACTTCCGCACCTGCGGTAATCGCTCGCACCTGCATCGCCGCACCTCCCCTCGTCTTCACCTCCAGCATACTCCCGCGTGTGGCGCGGTGGGCCTATACTGCCCCGCGGGAGGTGCGCATGACTCAGACGATGCCTGCGGTGGTCAGGGAAGCGATCGAGCGTGTCCCGGGGAAGGTGAGCCTGGTCGCTCGCGATCTCGAGCGCGGTTGGGAGATCAGCGATCGGGCCGAGATCCCGGTCACTGCCGCTAGCGTGATCAAGCTGCTGATCCTGGCTGAGGCCTTCCGGCAGTTCGAGGCCGGAGAGGCTCACCCTGACGAACTGGTGCGAGTCGAGCCGGAGAGCTGGGTCGGTGGCAGCGGCGTCCTGCGCTGGCTGCGGCCAGGTCTGCCGCTCACCCTGCGCGACCTGGCGGTACTGATGGTCATCGTCAGCGACAACACCGCCTCGAACCTGCTGATCGACCGGCTCAGCTTCGAACGCATCAACGGCCTGGCGCGACGCCTCGGGCTCAAGCAGACCGTCCTCGCTCGCAAGTTCCTCGGGCGGGCGGCGCAGGGGGATGAACCGGAGAACCTGGTCTGCGCCCGCGACCTGGCCGAGCTGCTTTCGGCCCTGGAACTCGGGCACATCGTGCCGGAGGGGCCGCTGCTCCAGGATCTGCGCCAGATCCTGAAGGCACAGCAGTTCCGGGACGTCATCCCGGGACGGCTGCCAGCGGAAGCCGTGATCGGCAACAAGACCGGTAGCCTGCCAGGCCACGTGCACGACGCCGCCATCATCTGGGCGCCCGCCGGTCGGCTCGTCATCGTCCTGCTCTCCCAGAGCCTCGTCGATCAGGAGCTAGGCCGGCGAGCGCTGTGCGACCTCGCCCTGGCGTGTTACCGGGCCTGGGTCGATCAGGTCGGATCAGCAGAGCGAAAGGGAGGACGATGAGCGGAGCCTTGCCGGACGCGCGGCGCGTGCTGGTCGTCGGCGCCCACCCTGACGATCCTGACTTCTTCTGCGCCGGCACGGTCGCCCGCTGGAGCGATGCCGGCGTCGCCGTCCGCTACGTCGTCGTGACCTCCGGCGATAAGGGGCAGCCACCGGAGTGGAACCGGTCTGAGAGCTTCACCCGGGTGCGCGAGGCCGAACAGGAAGCCTCGGCGCGCCTGCTCGGCGTCGAGGGCGTCACCTTCCTCCGCTTCACCGACGGCGAGGTTTTCGACACGCTGGAGCTACGCGAGCGGCTGACCGCCGAGATCCGGCGCTTCCGGCCCGACCTGCTGCTGACCCACGACCCACTGAGCCGGCTTTACCGCCAGCACCCGGATCACCGGGCCGTCGGAGCCGCGACACTGGCCGCCGCCTTTCCGGCGTGCAGGCTCGCAACGTTCTTTCCGGAACACCTGCAGCACGGGTTATCCCCGCACGTCGTCCCCCGCGTCCTGCTCTTCGGCACCGACCAGCCCGATACGTTCGTTGACATCGCGCCGGTCTTCGAGCGCAAGCTGGCCGCGCTACGCCTGCATGTAACGCAGGCCAGCGCGTTCCCCGGTGGCCTGGAAACGCGGCTACGCCGGCGGGCAGAGGAGGCGGGCCGGCTGGCTGGCCTGGCACTGGCTGAGGCCTTTCTCGCGGTGGATCTGGAGTGAGCCGTTCGCATGCCGGCAGTTCTTCGGGGCATGACCCGCGCGGCGTAGGCGGGCAAAAGACAGCGGGCCGGAGGACTGTCCCTCCGGCCCGCTGCCGCGGAGCACCCGCCCTAGGAAGCCTGTTCAGCCTTGCGCACGGCCTCGATGTCGAGCGTCACATCGAGGGTATCGCCCACGAGCCAACCACCGGCCTCGAGCGCTACATTCCAGCTCGCACCGAAGTCGTGCCGGTTCAGCTTCGCGCGGGCGGTGAAGCCGGCCCGCTCGCCACCCCAGGGATCCTTGCTCACTCCAAGGAACTCAGCCTCGAGCGCAACCTCCCTGGTCACGCCGCGGAGCGTCAGATCACCGATGACTCGGAACCGGTTGTCCCCCAGCGGCTCGATACGCTTGCTGACGAAGGTGATCGTCGGATACTTCTCCACGTCGAGGAAGTCCGGCGAGCGCAGGTGGTTGTCCCGCTGCTCGTTGCGGGTGTCGATGCTCGCCGCGTCGATCGTCACCTCGACGCGACCGCTCTCCGGGTGAGCCGGGTCGAACTCGATGACCCCCTGGAACTGATTGAACCGGCCACGAACGGTCGCCACCATCAGATGGCGCACCGAGAAGGCGATCTCGCTGTGAACCGGGTCGATCTCCCAGCGGGCGACGCCGGTTACCTCCGGAGCGACGGTTGCCTGTTGCATGGCCTCAGACCCTCCCGTTACTACGTAAGACGTATCAGCTACTGGTATAATACTGCTCTGAGGTCGCCACGTCAACCCGGAGTTGCGCTACAATGCACCCGTAGCTTGGAGCCAGCTATGCGACGCAGCGACACTGCACAACGCGAGACGTGCCCGATCGCCCGTGCTGCCCAGCTCCTCGGGGATCACTGGACACTCCTGCTGCTGCGTGACCTCAGCCACGGAAGCCGTCGTTTCCAGGAACTGCTCCACTCGACCGGCATGAGCCCGGCTGTGCTCTCCAGCCGCTTGCGTCATCTCGAGAGGGCGGGGATGGTGACCCGCCGC
The DNA here is from genome assembly GCA_014874455.1 of Thermomicrobiaceae bacterium. Lineage (GTDB taxonomy): Bacteria > Chloroflexota > Chloroflexia > Thermomicrobiales > Thermomicrobiaceae > Thermalbibacter. The sequence continues at coordinate 9,361 of JADBJL010000106.1, read as the reverse complement.
CAGTTCGCCGAGATCCCACCGCGGGTCGAATACACCCTGACCGAGATGGGACTGGCCGCGCTGCCGCTGGTCGAGCAACTCCGGCAGTTCGGCGAGACCTGGCTGGCCACCATGCCTGCACCGCCGCTCGAGGCCGCGGATCACGCGCAGCCGTCCGAGCCTGGCGAGTGAAGGGCATATCCTGGCCGCGCTGAAATCGCACAGCTCGCAGTAGCGAAAGCAGCCGAGGATGCGCATCGTCTCGCTCCTGCCGAGTCTAACCGAGATATGCTGCGCTCTGGGCCTGGACGACGAGCTGGTGGCGGTCACCCATGAGTGCGACTACCCGCCGCTGGTGCGCGCCAAGCCGAAGATCACCCGCAGTGTCCTGCCACCTGGCTTGAGCCACGCCGAAATCGACCGCGCCGTCCGCCAGCTCGTCCGATCCGGCCGGCCACTCTACCAGCTCGATACCGAGCGCCTGGCCGAGCTCCGCCCACACCTGATCCTCACCCAGGCACTCTGCCCGGTCTGCGCCGTCTCCTTTGAAGACGTGGTGCAGATCACGAGCGCCCTGCCCCAGCGGCCTGAAGTCCTCTCAGTGGAGCCCCACACGCTGCTCGATGTGCTCGACTCGATCCGGCTGATCGGTGAGCACACCGGCCGGCGCGCCACCGCTACAGCGGTCGTCGCCAGCTTGCAGCACCGGATCGACCACCTGCGGCAACGGCTCGAGGCGGAACGAGAGCTTCCTGGCGTCGTCTGCCTCGAATGGCTCGATCCGCCGATGGTCGCAGGCCACTGGGTGCCGGAGATGGTCGAGCTGGCTGGAGGTCGCGACCTCCTGGGACGGGTGGGCGCTCCATCGTTTACGGTCACGTGGGACGATGTCGTGGTGGCCTCACCCGAGGTGCTGGTGTTGATGCCATGCGGCTACGACCTCACAGGTAGCCGCGCACTGGCGACCGGGCTGAGCCAGATACCTCGCCTGTCGGGCACTCCCGCGGTAGTCAAGGGCCGCGTCTATGCCGTCGACGCTTCGAGCTATTTCAGCCGCCCCGGGCCACGGCTGATAACTGGCCTGGAGCTGCTCGCAGGTATCCTGCACCCGGCGGCGATTGCTCGTGTCGGCCCGCCCGAAAGCGTCGCGCCGGTTCCCTGGCTGGCACCTGAGGGAGTACGATGAGCAGGAGTTCACGGCGCACCAGCACGCTCGTCCTGGCGGTCGCGAGCACGCTGGGGGCGGTCGCCTTCCTCTACCCGTTTCTCCTCTCGCTCTTCCATAGGCAGGGCAGCGAGTACCGAGAGGGCGTCGTTATCCCGCTGCTGTTCGCGGCGCTGGCTGCTGCTTGCCTTGCCTTGCTCCTCTCGGAGCTTCAGGCGCGGGCGCTGGGGCCTTCGCGCTCGCGCCTCGTCGCGCTGCTCGGCGTGCTGGTCGCCTTCGATGCCGCGCTGCGGTTGATCCCCAGCCTGCTGGGTGCCTCGCCGATCTTCCTGCTGATCATCGTGACCGGCTACTGCTACGGAGCCGAGTTCGGCTTCTTGATGGGTTCGCTCACGCTCCTGCTCTCAGCCCTGATCACCGGTGGGGTCGGCCCCTGGCTCCCGTACCAGATGCTGGCGGCCGGCTGGGTGGGGATGACCGCCGGCTGGCTGCCGCGCCTGCGTGGGCGGTGGGAGCTGGCGCTGCTGGCCACGTTCGGGACAGCCTGGGGCTTCCTCTTCGGCGCCCTGATGAACCTCTGGTTCTGGCCCTTCGTCGCGCCGGGGATCGACCAACCGGTCGGGCTCTACTGGCATCCGGGCATGTCGCTCAGCGAGACGGTGCGGACGTACGCGCGCTTCTACCTGGCGACCTCACTGGTCTTCGACGGGACGCGCGCCCTGGGCAACGCCGCGCTGGTTTTGCTCCTGGGCCGCCCGGTGATCGCCGTGTTCGACCGCTACCGCGAGCGCTTCACCTGGCAGCCGTGGGTGCCCCTCCAGCCAGCGCCGGAACCGGCGCCGGGCCGCGCCGTGCGAGGTCGTTCGGCGTAACCGCGTCTGGGTCAGACCGCTCCCGATCGGCGTAGCTCGGCGATCTCGGCCGAACTGAAACCCAGCTCGCCCAGCACTTCCTCGGTGTGCTCGCCGAGCAGTGGCGGGTGGCGCCGGATCGAGGCCGGCGAGGCGGAGAAGCGGTACGGGAAGCCGAGCTGGTCGACCTCGCCCAGCACGGGGTGCGGTACCCGCTGGCGCAGCTCGAGGTGTTGCACCTGGGGATCGGCGAACACCTCGGGCACCGTGTAAATCGGCCCGCAGGGCACTTCGGCTGCATCGAGCAGCGCGACGACCTCGGCCGTCCGGTACTTGGCCAACACGCTTTCGATCGCCTCGACGAGCGCTGGCAGGTTGGTAATCCGGCCGGCGTTGGTCGCGAAGCGCGGGTCGCTGACCAGGTGGTCGAGGCCCAGTGCCCGGCAGAGACGGGCGAACATCGCGTCGTTGCCGGCCGCGATATTGACGTAGCCATCGCCGGTACGGAACGTCTGGTACGGCGCGACGATCGGGTGGGCATTGCCGGTTCGCCTCGGCGTCTCGCCGGTCGCGAAGTAGATCCCGGCCTGATAGGTGAGCAGCGCCACCTGCCCGCCGAGCATCGAGGTATCGATGTACTGGCCCTCGCCGGTGCGCAGGCGATGGAACAGGGCAGCCACGATCGCGTAGGCGGCGAACATCCCGGCCCCGATGTCGGCGATCGGGACGCCGAAGCGAGTGGGCTCGCCGTCAGGGAAGCCGGTCACGCTCATCAGCCCGGACATGCCCTGCACGATCTGGTCGTAAGCCGTCCGATCCTTGCCTGGCCCGGTCTGGCCGAAGCCGGAGATCGAGCAGTAGACAATCTCGGGACGCCGCTCGCGCACTCGCTCATATCCGAAGCCCAGCCGCTCGACCGTGCCCGGGCTGAAGTTCTCGACCAGCACATCGGCCCGCTCGATGAGCCGCCAGAGAATCTCCTGGCCAGCCGGGTGCTTGAGGTCGAGCGTGACACTGCGCTTGTTCCGGTTGACGCAGAGGTAATAGGCGCTGATGCCGTCGATAAAGGGCGGCCCCCAGGAGCGGGTGTCGTCGCCGGTTCCCGGACGCTCGATTTTGACCACGTCGGCGCCCAGGTCGCCGAGCAGCATGGTACAGAACGGCCCCGCCATCACTCGCGTGAGATCGACGACCCGAATCCCGCTCAGTGGCTGCGTGCTCATCACCACTCCTCACCTCGTCAGCTCGTTCCAGCGCGCCGCGGCCCGCAAACCTGCCCGCCAGGCGTACTCTGCCACAGCCGGCGGGTACGCGACGAGACCTCCGGCACTCGATCGCAACCGAAGAGAGAAGCAGAGCGGGAAACCCAAACGTGGCCACGAGCCGCGCCTGGGACGGGGACACCACCGTGCTAGCGGGCGAGATCCGGCGGGCAGCTTGCCGGGAAGCTTCAGACGCGCTGGTCGGTGGGGCGAGGCACGAGGCCGTGCGAGATGGCGTAGATCACCGCCTGGGTGCGGTCGCGGACACCGAGCTTTTGAAACAGCGCGGAGAGGTTGTTCTTGACCGTGCTTTCAGCCAGTTGGAGCTGATCGGCGATCTGCTTGTTGTTGTAGCCGTGGGCCAGCAGCCGCAGCATGGTCAGCTCACGCTCGGTGAGCTGGTGTTGGGTACGGGAAGGTGCCTTCGTCAGTAACCGCTGGTACTCACGCATCAGCACTGGCGCGAGTGCCGGGTCGATGCTCGCCCCCCCTTTGGCAGCTACCCGGATGGCACGCAGCAGCTCGTCCGGCTTGCTGCTCTTGACCAGATAGCTCTTGGCACCGGCACGGATGGCATGGATCACGTACTCATCGTCCTGGTACATCGTCAGCATGATCACGTGAGCGTTCGGATGGTGGCGGACGATGTACTCGGTGGCTCGAATTCCGTCCAGTCCCGGCATGCTGATGTCCATCAGCACCACATCGGGGTTGAGCGCCTTCACCCGCTCGATGGCCTGCTGGCCATCCGCAGCCTCGCCGACGACCTCGATGTCGTCCTCGGTCTCGATGAGCTGGCGCAACCCCTCACGGAACAGATCGTGGTCGTCAACAATCAGGACACGAATTGGTCGGCTCATCACCACAGCGACCCCACTCCTGCTCAATGCCCGCTCGATACGCGATCTCACCTATCTCCGGCTTCCTTCATTGTACGGGCCGGACACTGGGTTGACGGCACCTCTCGACTCTACCTACTCTCGTACTGCATCCCCCTCAATCCCCCAGGAGTCCTGGGCAGGAGTACTGCATTGGGTCGAGCACACCAGTACCAGCCAACCGTGCTGCCATCAGGAATCGCGCGGGCTCGGCAGCACGATCTGCATCACTGCGCCCCCCTGGGGTAACCCGGTGAACCGCATCGCGCCGCCAGCCAACGCGACTCGCTCGCGCAAGGCCAGCAGGCTGAGGTCAGCCGGCGGCTGGATCTCGCCCGTTGCTGGCTCTGTCAGCCCGGCAAAGTCTCGGCCATCGTCCGCGATCGTCACCACGATCGCCTCGTCCGGGCGCTGGCGGAGTCGCACCAGCACCCGAGTGATCCCGGCTTTCAGCCGTACCGTGTCGATCGCCTCCTGCACCACCCGGTAGATCGTCGTCTCCAGTTCGGGTGGCAGACGTTTCGGTAGATCGGCATCGAGGGCGGCCTCCACCCCTGCCTGGTGTTTGAGGTGGTGCAGATACTCGCGCAGTGCGGCCTCCAACCCCAGATGGTCGAGCGTGGCCGGGCGCAGGCGGAAGACGAACTCCCGCAGCTCAGCGACCTGTTGGGCCAAGAGATCACGGATGTGATGGAGCTCGGCAACGGTTGTGTCGATCGGCTGCTGATCAGCCCGGCGCGCCGTCAGCTCGACGCGGTAGAGACAGCTCGCCAGCCCTTGCAGTGTCACATTGTGCACCGCGTCGACCAGCCGCTTGCGCTCGGCCTCCTGGCGGGCCAGCAACTGGCCGAGGAGTGAGGCGCGGCGTTCGCCGGCCTCACGGGCTAAGCGCAGGTGCTGGAGTCGAACGATCGAAAGCGCTACCCAGCGCGCGGCCTCGGTGGCGACCTCCTCGTCAGATACGCGATACGCATCGGGCTTGGGGCTCGCCAACGCCAGCACTCCGACGAGTCGGCCGTTGGCTGCCACCGGCACAATCAGCGCTGACTGCGCTGGCGGCAGGCCAAGCTCCGCCGGAAACCAGCTTTCGACCTCAGGTGCATCGCCCCTGGTGAGACGTACCGGTACTTGCAGGCGCACCGCCCGCGCGACAGCGTCTCCTCCGAGGGCGGTCGTCACCGGGCCGATCTGCTGGCCGGTCGCCCACCCATACCACGTGATGTTGTCCTTCCCTTCCGACACCACGCCGACGCAACAGATTGACGTGTCGAGGGAGAACCGAAGGTATTCGCAAAGCGAGCGCGCTACTGCGGCTTCGTCCTCCGCTTTGGCCAGGTTACGGGCGAGACCTTGGAGGAGGCGACGTCGCTCGGCCTCCTGGTGAAGCGCTTCGACCTTCGCCGTCAGAGCCAGCGCTGGCGCGCTGGCCCGTGCCAGCTCTGAGAGCGTAAAGACGGTATTCGGTTCGAGTTCTAACCCACCGCGTGGACTGAGCATGAGAAGGGCCCCGAATAATCGCCCCTGCAAGTCGCGCAGCGGAACCAATACAGCCAGGCGGACGCCAAGTTGCTGCGCCAGCGTTGACCCGAGCATCTGCTGCGCTTCCACTTCCGGCACGACCACCGGTTCCGCCTGCTGCGCGACGAGCTGTAGCGCTGGGATCGCAGCCGGCTGAAAGGGGATACTCTTCACCACCTCCAGCACGTATGGTGGCCCCCCGGCCATTCCCACCGGCAGGAAACTGCCCCCTTCAGGCTGCCAGCGCAGGCTGAGTACCAGCCCAGCCGGAGCGACGGCATGTGCTGCCTCGCCGATGCGCACCAGCACCTTATCCAGACGTCCGGCCGGATCCAATGCCTCGACCACGGCGGCGCGCGCCCGGAGTGCTCTCGCCTGGTGCTCATCCTCAGGCCCCGCCGCAGAGAGCAGCACGCTGGCGACCAGAAAGGCGATCAGCGGGGCAAGCGCTCGCTTGTCGAGCGTGAACGGCGTATCGACTCGCCGCCCGATTTCTAACCGCCCGACCAGGACGCCCCGGGCATAGAGAGGCAACACGAGTACCTGTTTGATCCCCAGTTCGGCGAGCTCGGCGGCATCGGTTCGGCCGAGATACGCTTCTGGCAGTTCGCCGGGCAGCCCAACGGTGGCAAACGTGCCCGGGGCGACCGTTCCGAACCCGGCTGGGGCCGGCACGACCGCACCACGCAGTCCACCCAATTGTTCCGGCGTCACTCCAGCGACTGCCTCAGTGAGCAAGCTCTGCTGCTCGGGGAGAAAGCGGCGGACAACGACCACGTCCGCCTCCAGTGCCAGCCTGGCCTGCTCGGCGAGCTTTGCCACAACCTCGGCCGTGGAATCTCCCGCCTGCAGGGACTGGGCCATCAGCTCCAGGACACGGAGTACGTCACCTCGTCGGTCTGCTGACGGTTGAGACTCCGCTGAAGCTTTCCGACGAAACCAGCCTCGAGATGCAGGCCGATGCCCCGACGATTCGCTCATCCTCTACGACCACTCCATGTCGCGGAGTCTCGATCTCTTCTCCGCCGATGACTATCGGTGATGCCAGCTCGCCCGGCAACTAACCAGAAGTCCTGCTTACCGAGTCAACCAGATCCCCTTCGGGGTAGAATCGCTTTCCAGTAGTGGACAGCAGTGCGACCTAGGGGCACGATGATCAGACTGACGTTCCTCGGAACCGGCACCTCCAACGGCATCCCGGTCATCGGCTGTGATTGCCCGGTCTGCCTCTCCGACGATCCTCGAGACCGGCGCACACGCAGCTCAGCGGTCGTCCACCTGGCCGGTCACAACATCCTGATCGATACTGCCCCTGAGCTACGGTTCCAGGCCCTGGCGACTGGCCTCACGCGGGTCGACGCCGTCCTCTTCACCCATGCTCACGCCGACCACGTCGGCGGATTCGACGACCTGCGCCAGTTCAATTACCTGGCCCAGTCACATCTCCCTGTCTATGCTGACCCGGAGACGGCAGCGGAGCTCCGTACTCGCTTCGGCTACGCCTTCGTCGATCAGTTTCCATTTTACGGTGGCAAACCCGACTTGTTGCTACACGAGATTACCGGGCCGTTTCTCCTCTTCGGACAGGAGATCGTACCGATCCCGGTGCGTCACGGTCGCTGGAGAGTCCTGGGATTCCGTTTCGGCCCGCTGGCCTACGTCACTGACGCGAAGGAGATCCCGTACGAATCGCTCGAACTTCTGGCTGGGGTAGAGGTGCTGGTACTGAACGCCCTGCGCGAGCGCCCACATCCGACTCACCTGAGCCTGGGAGAGGCCCTCGCCATCGTCGAGCAGATCCGGCCTCGGCGCGCCTACTTCACGCACATCAGCCACGAGGTCTCCCACGCGGCGATCAACGCTCGCTTGCCGCAGGGTGTCGAGCTCGCCTACGATGGGTTATCACTCTGCGCCGGCAGTGCTCGTTCCCGTTGATTCGAACCGACCCTGCCGGCAACGGCGGCGCTCTCGCCGACTGACGACGAGAGGGAGAAGCGTTCGATGAAGATTGCGCGTGAGAGGAAATCGCGGTCGCGTTTTGCGCTGCTCCAGCGAGCCGTGACTGTGCTGCTCGGTCTGACGATGACCCTCGTTGTGTCGACGGTCATTCCCGGAGCCAGGGCTCAGGCACAGGAGCAGCAGTTCGCGAGCGATGCCTTTGCCCGGCGCTGGGAGTCGACCGATCGAGCGGTCGAACTCGGCCTCGTCGCGCGGACATGGTTCTGGGGGCCAGCCCCGTTCACTCCCGCGCTGCACGAGCGGTACCGCGAGTCGCCCGAGCACGCGCGGCTCGTCCAATACTTCGATAAGGGCCGGATGGAGATCACCGACCCCACCGCTGATCCGAGCGACCTCTGGTACGTCACCGGAGGCCTGCTCACCCGCGAGCTGACCAGTGGCCGGATTCAGGTCGGAGACGCCGAGTTTCTGGATACCGGCAGCGGAGCACCGATCCCGGTCGCTGGCGACCCGGACAACACGTTCCCTACCTACGCCGACCTTGCCCGGCTGGTTGACCAATCGCAGCCAGACCGTAGTGGTGCATTCGTGACGACAGTGCTGTTGCCGGACGGGACAGGAGACCGGCAGGAGGCGAGCGAGGATCCGAACGCGCAGCTCGTCCAGTACGTGCAGTACGTCGGCCCGCTGGGGCAGACAGTTGGCTACAACATTCCCCGCGCGTTCTGGAACTTCATGACCCAGAGCGGCCCGACCTGGCGCGATGGCCAGCTCCAGAACGCCGACCCGCTCTTCGAGTGGATCTTCGTGCTCGGCTATCCGATCGCCGACCCCTTCTGGGCACAGGTTCGACTCAACGGGGCATCGACCTGGGTCTTGATCCAGCCGTTCGAGCGCCGGGTACTCACCTATACCCCGTCGAACCCGCCCGGCTGGCAGGTCGAGATGGGCAACATCGGCCTGCATTACTACCGCTGGCGCTATCGCTACACACCGCCGACCGCTCTGGCTAGCGGTGCGAGCTACTACGGGCTCAAGCCAGGCACCCGGTGGGTCTACGGCACGAGCCTGGGTAGCCAGGAGATCTGGGAGACCGGCCAGCCGACCGAGCGCTTCGTCGCGGGAACGACCTTGATCCCGCGCTCGGAGCGTGGCCCCACCGGTGCACGCATCACTTATTGGGGCATTACTGACGACGGCATCTTTCTCTACGGAATCGACGCGCTCGACCAGAGCGGCAACAGCGTCGAACTCGAACTCTTCTGGCCACCGATTCGCCTGTTGGGTGCCGCAGACCTGAGCGAGGGAGCGAGCTGGTCGACCGAGACCACCGTCCTCTCGACCCGATCCTCGCCCCGACGCACGACCGTGGCGGTGGTCGTGCAAGGCGCCCAGCTCGTCAGCACCACCTACGGGATCGTGCCGGCCTGGCAGCTTACCGTGACTGAGCACGATGAGGCAGGAACTCAGAAGATGCTCGTCTTGTGGTTCAGCCCGGGCCTCGGAATCGCCCAGTGGATCGGCAATGGGTACGCGGCACAGCTCAGGTCGGTCTCCACGGTAGGGCAGTGAGGTGGATGAAACTTCCGTCCACCTCCTGCCGTTATCTTCTATGGACAGGGGGAGGGTTGCTAGCGTGACCCGGTCGGCGACCTCGCGGCATCATCGACTTCCTATCGCCTCGTGACGGGCCGGATCGGGGATCAATTTGTTAGATCGGGTTTTGTCGCCTGAGGAGAAAGGGACGGG